>DASQFU010000225.1:0-12670 GCA_035632955.1 Candidatus Limnocylindria bacterium | reverse complement strand
GGCTCCGAAACGCTCTTATCTAGGTGGACGCGGTCAACGAGATGACTCTCCGCTTAGAGGGTCATTCTACGAGTCGTGCTTCGGGCCGCAACACAAGACCGAGACGTTTGTGACCTTCGACCGCTTCGCCTAACGTCGCGCGATGCACTCCTCCGAGCTCCTCACGCGCTTGCCAGGTCTGCCGCGGTGGGTTGGCCCGAGAAGCGTGCCAATCCGATGCTCGGCCCAGCTCGTCTCGCAGAGCCCCAGAACTTGATGCTCGCAAGGCGGCTTCACGACCCTCCAGGCGTGCGGGAAACGTGCGGGTCCGGATCGGCAAGCCTCGGCATTCAGAGGCTAAGTCCGGGGTTGTAGAGAGCCGGAAGCCCGCTCTACTCTTCGGCTTCGTGCCCCTCTTTCACGTTGGGTGCGACGGGCTCCGACGGGCCCGTTTGCGCTCGTAATGAAGGGGTCACCGGTTCGATTCCGGTCACCAGCTCCATTATTCCCCTTCGACTCACGTCGCCCTGTGCCCGGAAAATGACGGGACAAACGGGGGACTGTGCCCCAAGACTGTGCCCGAACTGTGCTGGCGACGCCGTGACTACTGCACGACTTTCGCCGGCGGTGCGCATGATTCGGGCCGGGATTCAGCAGGCGATCGCAATGAAGATCACCGGCACAAGACCGATTCAATCTTCCGCCGGTACCTGATCGTCGACGAGGAGCTGCTGGCGCAGGCGACCGGGGCGGTTGCCCAGTACCTCGAGGAAGTCAAACGTGATTTCGATCGGCCGACTTCGTAGCGGGGGCGGTGCCACATGATCACCGCCAACGGTGACGTGTACATGTCAGGAGATCAGGGGAATGTCTGGTTCCGCAGCAGCGTTCTTGGAGCACGTACACCGGAGAAGTAGAGCTTCGGGAGCGTGAAGTCGAGATACAGCTGGGAGATCGGTGCGATGCGATTTCATGACGTGGAGGGTAACAAGCAGCTCTACCAGCTCGATCTCGTTCTTACCGAGAAGGAAGCGCGAAAGCTAGTGCACGAGGTTCAGGAGCTTCTTCTTGATCCGGAGGGAGAGCATGAGCTTTTCCTTCAGTCGGACGATTCGCCGGAAGAACTGACCGCCAGCATCGTTCACCGAGCGCAAGCTGCATGCTCGCGCTGAGAAGGGCTCCACATTTCAATCGTGGATGAAGGTGCTGGGTCTCAAGCCGAGGAACAGACGTCCTTGAAGCACCTCATCTAGGCAACGGGCCCTTCGAAGGGGATGGAATCATGACCTGGCTCGTGTGGCTCGGCCTCGCAGTCATCATCACCGCTATTGCTGCCGTCACCGGCATCAAACCGAAGGGAACGCAGCACCTCGCTCACACCCGCATGATGGGAATGGCACGGCTCGCTCTCCTGATACTGGTCGTCATCTTCGCCTACCTCGCGTTTCGAGCGCGCTCCGGCGGCTGACACACTCTCATCCTGCGACGTACCGCTCTGGAGCCATTCCTCCGGCACGGTCTCGCCGCCGCGCCGCGTCGTTCATGATCGATCATTGGATGCGGGAGGGACGGCGGCCCCTTTGGGAGCGGCGTCCAACGTCGCGTCTCGACAGTTGGCCGCGAAACTCGGCTTCGTGCCGGTCGATCGCCTTTGGTTCCTCGTTCGACGGTGATTGCCGACACCGGTATTCACCCAGCGCACGATGCCTCAAAACGACATCAACGCTGTGGCGGCCATCTTTGTACGGTATGGCCGGCTCGCGTATCGTGCCTTCGCCATGACCGCACCACTCATGATCAGTGTCGCTGGGGTTCGCGGCATCGTCGGCCGGTCGTTGACGCCGCCCGTGCTGGCGCGGTTCGCGGCCGCGTTCGCGTGCGAGCAGCCGAAAGGCCCGATTGTCGTCGGCCGCGACGCTCGGCGCTCGGGGCCGATGGTCTATCGCGCGGTGGCGGCCGGACTCACCGCCGCCGGACGCGACGTCGTCGACCTCGGGCTTGCGACCACGCCCACAACTCAGGTCGCCGTCGAAGAGCTGAACGCCGCGGGCGGCATCATCCTGACCGCGAGCCACAACCCGGCGGAATGGAACGCGCTCAAGTTCCTCTCGGCGCGCGGCGAGTTCCTCGACGCCGAAGCGGGCGCCGCGGTGCGCCGCCGCTACGAGTCCGAAGTCGATCTCTGGGTGGGATTCGATCGGCTGGGAGAGGAGCACTTGGAAGCCGGCTCGCTCGACTGGCATCTGCGCCGGGTGCTCGCCCTTCCGGAGCTCGACGTCGATGCGATCCGGCGCCGGCGGCTCAAGGTGGTCGTCGACGGATGCGCGAGTGTCGGCGGCATCGCCGGTCCCCGTCTGCTCGCCGAGCTGGGCGCGGAAGCGGTCGAGCTGGATTGCGTTCCGAACGGAATCTTCACGCGCGTGCTCGAGCCGTTGCCCGAGCACCTCGGGCGGCTCGGCGCCGAGGTCATTAACCACCGCGCCGACTTCGGCATCGCCTTCGATCCCGATGCCGATCGCGCCGCGTTCGTCGACGCCGAGGGACGGCCGCTCGGCGAAGAGCTCAGCCTCGCGCTCGGCGCGAGCGTCGTCTTGCAGCGACGTCCCGGGCCGGTGGTGACAAACCTATCGACCTCTCGTATCATGGACGCCGTTTGCGCCCAGCATGGAGTGAGCTTGTTTCGTACCCCGGTCGGCGAGGCGCACGTGGTGGCGGGAATGCGCCGCGAGCACGCGGTGTTCGGCGGGGAAGGCAACGGCGGCGTCATTCACCCCGGCGCGCACTATGGACGGGATGGTCTCGTGGCCCTCGCCCTGGTCTGCCAGGCGGTTGCGGGCTCGGGCCGGCCCCTGCGGGCGCTCGCCGACGCCCTGCCGCACTTCCATATGATCAAGGACAAGGACGTTCGTCCCGATGAACCATGGGACGAGGCTGCCGGGCGGCTCCGGCGGGCGTTTCCCGGCCACGCCGTCGAGGCCTCGGACGGGCTGCGGCTCAGCCGCGAGGACGAGTGGGTGCATGTGCGGCCCTCCGGCACCGAGCCGGTGGTGCGGCTGATCGCCGAATCGCCAAGCGAGACGCGCACGCGTGAGTTGATCGCGGAGGCGCGCCGGGCGTTGCAGGGCGTCGCGTAGGAGGACAACGAACACCATGTGCGGCATCGTCGGTTACGTGGGACATCGCAACTGCCTGCCGATCCTGATCGAAGGGCTCAAACGTCTCGAGTATCGCGGCTACGATTCGGCGGGCGTGGCGATCCAGAGCAACGGCTCGCTCGGCATCCGCAAGGCCGCGGGCAAGATCCGCGTGCTCGAGGAGCGCCTGCCGGACGGCCTCGGCCAGGGCAAGAGCGGGATCGCCCATACCCGGTGGGCCACGCACGGCGAACCGAACGACGTCAACGCGCACCCGCACACCGATTGCACCGGACGCGTCGCCCTGGTGCACAACGGCATCATCGAGAACTACCTCGTGCTCAAGAACGCGCTGATCGCCGAAGGGCACCGCTTCGAAACCGAGACCGACACCGAAGTGCTCGCGCATCTGATCGAGAAACATCTGGCGCGCGGTCTCAAGCTCGAGCAGGCGGTCGGGGCGGCATTGCGCGCGGTCGAGGGAACGTTCGGCATCGCGGTCGTGTGCGCCGACGAGCCCGGAGTCCTGATCGGGGCGCGGCGGGGCAGCCCACTGGTGGTCGGCGTCGCCGACGGCGAGTACTTCCTCGCCTCCGACGTGGCGCCGATCGTCGGCCACACGCGTCAGGTCGTCTATCTCGACGATGGCGAGATGGCGGTGCTCTCGTCCTCGGGCTTCCACACCGCGACCATCGCGCACGAACCGATCAACAAACAGGTCACGGAAGTCGAATGGGATCTCGGTCAGATCGAAAAGGGCGGCTTCTCCCATTTCATGCTCAAGGAGATCTTCGAGCAGCCGGACTCGGTCCGGAACTCGATGCGCGGCCGCTTGAACGTGGTCGACGGCCTGGCGCGCCTCGGCGGTCTCAACATGACGCCGGAGGAGATGCGCGAGATCCGCCGCATCATCATCCTCGCGTGCGGAACCTCGTGGCACGCCGGGCTGATCGGCGAATACCTGCTCGAAGAGCACGCGCGCATCCCGGTCGAGGTCGAGTACGCGTCCGAGTTCCGCTATCGCAACCCGATCGTCGATGAGGGCACGATGGTGCTCGTGATCTCGCAGTCGGGCGAGACCGCCGACACCCTGGCGGCGATGCGCGAAGCGCAGCGCAAGGGCGCGCGGGCGCTCGGCATCGTCAACGTCGTCGGCGCGACGATCGCACGCGAGTCGGACGGCGGCGTCTACATTCATGCCGGCCCCGAGATCGGCGTCGCCTCGACCAAGGCGTTCACGAGCCAGGTCACGGTGCTGTCGTTGCTGACGCTGGTGCTCGGCCGCCAGCGCGAGATGTCGCTCGAGACCGGACTGGCCCTGGCGCGGGCGCTGGATGGCATTCCCGGCAAGATCGAGCAGATCCTCGAGGGTCACGACGCGGTGCGCGAGATCGCCGAGCAGTACAAGCGCCACAATAACTTCCTCTACCTTGGCCGCGGCTACAACTTCCCGGTCGCGCTGGAAGGGGCGCTCAAGCTCAAGGAGATCTCGTACGTGCACGCCGAGGGCTACCCGGCGGCGGAGATGAAGCACGGCCCGATCGCCTTGATCGACGACAATATGCCGGTGGTGTTCATTTGCACGCGCGACGCCGCCTACGACAAGGTGACCAGCAACATGATGGAAGTGCGCGCGCGCAAGGGACGCATCATCGCGATCGCGACCGAAGGCGACGACGAGGTGTTGTCGCGCGCCGATCACGTGCTCTACGTTCCGCAGACCCTGCCGATGCTCCAGCCGCTGCTCTCGGTGGTGCCGCTCCAGCTGCTCGCGTATCACATCGCGGTGCTGCGCGGTTGTGACGTCGACCAGCCGCGCAATCTGGCCAAGAGCGTGACGGTCGAGTAGACCCTATGAAGAGTGCGATCCAGGTGTCGGGAGCGCCGCAGGCGATCGGCCCCTACAGCCAGGCCCAGGTCGTGCGCTTGTCGGCGGGGCATCGCATGGTATTCACCTCCGGCCAGGTGGCGCTCGATCCGGCCTCGGGTCAGCTGGTGACGGGCGGGATCGCGGCGCAAACCGCCCAGGTGTTCAAGAACCTCACGGCCGTGCTCGAGGGGGCCGGATTGACGCTCGCGTCGGTCGTCAAAACGACGGTGTACCTGGCCGACATGGCGGACTTCCAGTCCATGAACGAGGAATATGCGAAGCACTTTTCGTCCTCGCCTCCGGCGCGCACGACGATCGCCGCCGCCGGCTTGCCGCGCGGCGCGCGCATCGAGATCGATGCCGTCGCCGTGGCTCGGGATCTCTAGAACGCACGGTCACGGCGCGACTCCTCACGTCCAGGGAACGCGGCAGTGAACGGACGCCGCCGCATCGAAGTGCGGCTGACCGCCCACGTGGCTTGCGCCGGTTGAGCGTCAAAGCTGGGTCCGGCGGACCTGCGCGCAGCGCTCGAAGGACTGCCCGCTCGCTCACGGGACCGGCGCGTGCTCGTCGATCACTCGACGTTCGACGATGCCGGCGTCTATCGCTACGGCAAGGGAGAAGCCCTGGTGCAAACCGCGGACTTCTTCACGCCGATCGTGGACGACCCCTACGACTACGGGCAGATCGCGGCGGCCAACGCCCTCTCGGATGTGTACGCGATGGGAGGGCGGCCGATTACCGCTCTGGCGCTGCTGTGTTTTCCGGATGCCGAGCTGCCGCCCGAGGTGTTGCGCGAGATCCTGCGCGGCGGCCAGGACAAGATGAACGAGGCGGGCGTCAGCATCCTCGGCGGCCACTCGGTGCGAGATCCCGAGCTGAAGTTCGGCTACAGCGTGACCGGAGTGGTCCAGATTCGGCACCTGTTGACGAACGCGGGAGCGCGGCCCAAGGACCGCGTGCTGCTCACGAAGCCGATCGGCACCGGGATTCTCGCGACCGCGCTCAAGCAGCAGCGGCTCGAGCGTCCCGCACTGGCGCGATTGACGCGACAAATGACGACGCTGAACCGGCGCGCCTCGGAAGCCGCCGTCGAGTTCGGCGCGCGCGCGGCGACCGACGTCACCGGCTTCGGATTGCTGGGACACGCGCGCCAGATGGCGGACGCGAGCCAGGTGACGCTGCGCCTGCGGCCGGCGCGGCGCTGGTTCCTGCCACGCGTGCTCGAGCTGGTCGCAGCCGGCGTCGCCCCGGGTGGCCTGCACAAGAATCGGGACTTCTACGCCGCCTCGGTCGCGGAGGGGACGACGCCGGAGCCGATCCAGCTCGCGCTCTACGATCCGCAGACCTCGGGGGGGTTGCTGATCGCGATTCCGCCACGACGCGTGGCGGCGCTCACGGCGGCGTTGCGCCGCCGGCGCGTGTGGGTGGTCGAGGTCGGCGAGGTCGCGCCGCGCGCATCGTCGGCGGTCGAGCTGGAATGGAGCGAGGAATCGCGGCGTCGCGGCGCCGAGCCGGCGACAGGACGCCACGCATGATGCGGGAGCGCATGGGTTCTGGTGGACTCCGGGGACTTCAAATCCCGCGGTTGGGCGCTCAATGCGTCCGAGGTGGGTTCGATTCCCACGCGTTCCCGCCACGCCGTTCGGTCGTGATCGGGCTACTCCTGTGTCTGGCGGCAACCGCTGCGCCCGGGTTGGCGCAGGTGCCCGCCGCTCCGGACACGACCGCCGCTGCGGACGCTCGGGACACGACCGCGGTCGAGACCGCCCCGTCGGGCGAACCGTCGCGGATCACGAGGGTTCCACTACGCAATGCGCCCCTTCCGGCGCGGGACCGGCCGCCACCGCCGCCGCTCCCGACCGGATGGGACCGGCCGCGCTGGGTGATGCTGCGTTCGCTGGCACTGCCGGGATGGGGGCAGCTCCACAACGGTTCGTGGTGGAAGGCGGCCGGTGTGGCGGCCGGCGAGGTGTGGCTCGGACTGCGCATCCTCGAGGGCGAGCGGGAGCTGGATCGTCTCGCGCGCGAGGCGAACGCGGCGCTCGAGCGAAACGACGTGGAACTGCACAACGACCGGATCGAGCAATTCAACGCACGCTTCGACGATGCGATCCGCGATCGCTGGCTGCTCGGCGGCGTCGTGATCTACGCGCTGCTCGACGCCTACATCGACGCCCACTTCAAGAACTTCGACGTCCAGTTCGATGCCGACCCGGCGCTGCCCCCGGGCCCGGCGTCACCGGGAGGCCGGGTCTCGGTCGGGTGGCGGTTTTGAGCGACCCGCGTCTGCAGCGCATTCGCAACTTTTGCATCGTCGCGCACATCGACCACGGCAAGAGCACGCTGGCCGACCGCCTGCTCGAGCTGACGCGCACCCTGCCCCCGCAGCAGATGCGGGCGCAGGTGCTGGACAGCATGGACCTCGAGCGCGAGAAGGGGATCACGATCAAGTCGCACGCGATCGCGATGGAGCATCGCGCGCGTGACGGCGAGCTCTATCAGCTCAACCTGATCGACACGCCGGGCCACGTCGATTTCACTTACGAGGTCTCGCGCAGCCTGGCCGCCTGCGAAGGCGCGGTGCTGGTCGTCGACGCCTCGCAGGGCATCGAGGCGCAGACGCTCTCGAACTTCCTGCTCGCGCGCGAGCAAGGTCTCGAGGTCGTTGGCGCGGTCAATAAGGTGGATCTGCCGGCGGCGCGTCCCGACGACGTCGCGCTCGAGATCGAGCACGTCACCGGGGTGCCGGCGGAGCGGGTGCTGAAGATGAGCGCCAAGACCGGCGACGGCGTCGACGAGCTCCTGGAGCGGATCGTCACCGATCTGCCGCCGCCAACGGGAGATCCGGATGGGCCGTTCCGGGCGCTGATCTTCGATTCCAAGTTCGACCAGTACCGCGGTGTGGTCGCGGTGATCCGAGTGGTGGACGGCGCGGTGCGCGCGGGGGACCGCATCCGTTTCCTCTCGACCGGCGGCCAGTACGAGGTGACCGAGGTCGGACGGATGCGCCTTAAGCTCGATCCGCTGCCCGCGCTGCTCGCAGGGCAGGTCGGTTATCTCGTCGCCGGGGTCAAGTCGGTCGCGGAGGCGCGCGTCGGCGACACGGTCGGCGCCGCGGGCGTGGATGGTCTGGCCGCGCTACCGGGTTTTCGCGAAGTCCAGTCGATGGTGTTCTCGGGCCTCTACCCGATCGATGCCGAGCAGTACGAGGGGCTGAAGGAGGCGCTCGGCAAGCTGACCCTGAACGACGCGGCGCTGATCTACCAGCCGGAGACCTCGGTCGCGCTCGGGTTCGGGTTCCGCTGCGGCTTCCTCGGTCTGCTCCACATGGAGATCGTCCAGGAGCGGCTGCGCCGCGAATACCAGATCGACCTGATCGCGACCACGCCGAGCGTCGAGTTCCATGTCCTGCTCGAAAACGGCGAAGAGATGGTGGTCGACAATCCGAGCCAGATGCCGCCGGCCAACACGATCGCCGTGATCGAGGAGCCCTACGTGCTGGCGCACGTGCTCACCCCGTCCGAATACCTGGGCGCGGTGATGAAGCTGTGCCAGGAGCGTCGCGGTCTGTACGTGAGCCTCGATTACATCGAGGAGAAGCGCGCGCGCGTCGCCTACCGCCTGCCGCTGGCAGAGATCGTGCTCGACTTCTACGATCGCTTGAAGTCGGTGTCGCGTGGGTACGCCTCGCTTGACTACGAGTTCGACGGCTATCGCGAGGCGGACATGGTGAAGATCGACCTGCTGCTGAACAACGAGACGGTGGACGCGCTGTCGACGATCGTCCATCGTGACAAGGCCTACGAGTGGGGACGCGACCTGTGCGCCAAGCTCAAGGAGCTGATCCCCAGGCAGATGTTCCAGGTCGCGATCCAGGCCGCGATCGGCAGCAAGATCATCGCGCGCGAGACGCTCGGGGCGATCCGTAAGAACGTGACCGCGAAATGCTATGGCGGCGACATCACACGCAAGCGCAAGCTGCTCGAGAAACAGAAAGAGGGCAAGCGGCGAATGAAGCAGATCGGGACCGTCGAAGTGCCGCAGGAGGCATTCCTGGCGGTGCTCAAGGTGGACCGCTGAGCGAAAGGAGAGTCATGTCGGGGAAGCCCCGTTCCATCCTCAAGGAGTACGTCGAGGCGGCGCTCGGCGCCTTGCTCCTGACCCTGTTCCTGCGCGCGTTCGTGATTCAGGCGTTCCGCATTCCGTCAGAATCGATGATGGACACGCTGCTCAAAGGCGATTTCCTGTTCGTCAACAAGTTCGAGTACGGCCCCAAGATTCCGTTCACGCACGTGCGCCTGCCGGGCCTGCGTGACCCGCAACGCGGCGACGTGATCGTGTTCCAGTTCCCGCAGGATCCGAGCAAGGACTTCATCAAGCGCTGCGTGGCGACCGGAGGCCAGACGATCGAAATCGACGAAAAACAGGTGTCGGTCGACGGCCGTCGGTTGAAGGAGCCTTACGCGATCCATACCGACCCGAGCACACGGCCGGCGGGATTCGACTACCGCGACAACTATGGGCCGTTCACGGTCCCCTCGGACGAGATGTTCATGATGGGAGACAACCGTGACAACTCCAACGACAGCCGCTACTGGGGCACGCTCGACATGGATCTCGTGAAGGGTCGCGCGATGTTCATCTACTGGTCCTGGGACGGCGAGCGGAACTGGCCGCGATGGCAACGACTCTTCCGGCTGATTCGCTGAGCGCGCGGCCCGCACCGGCCGGCGCGAGCTTCGCCGCGCGCGACCCGTCTCCGCTCGGCGACGCGCGCGAGCAGGCGCGGCTCGGCCTCTACGTGCACGTTCCGTTCTGTGCGGTGCGGTGCGCGTACTGCGACTTCGCCACCGGCTCGCTCTCGGCCGCCAAGGTGGCGCGCTATTTCGAAGGTCTGACGCTCGAGATGGCGCGGCGCGCTGACAGCGCGCGCGGCGTGGCGTTCACTTCCGTGTTCTTCGGCGGCGGCACGCCTTCGGCGCTCTCGTCGCGCCACTTCGAGCGGCTGTGGTCGCTGCTGCGCGACCACTTCACGCTCGCCCCGGACGCGGAGATCACGCTCGAGGCCAATCCGGAATCGGTGCGCCCGGCCCTGCTGGATGCGTGGGCCGCGGCCGGCGTCAACCGGTTGTCGATGGGTGCGCAGAGCTTCGACGCCCAGGAGCTCGAGCGGCTGGGTCGCATTCACGACCGCGACCGGCCGGCGGAAGCGGTCGCGCTCGCCCGGCGTCATGGGTTTCGCCGGCTGTCGCTGGATTTGATGTTCGGATTCCCCGGCCATGGCCTGCCGACGTTCGACGAGACGCTGGAGCGAACCTTGGGGCTCGATCTCGAGCACGTCTCGGCCTACTGCTTCATTCCGGAGCCGGACACGCCGATGGGACGCTCGGTGTTGAGCGGCGAGCTGGCGTTGCCCTCCCCGGAGGAGCAGGCCGACCTCTACCAGCGGCTCGGCGCACGGCTCGGCGCCGAAGGCTACCAGCCTTATGAAATCTCCAACTTCTCCCGGCCCGGCGGCGAAGCGCGTCACAATCTCGTCTACTGGCTGCGGCGTGACTACCTCGGCATCGGTCCGTCGGCACACGGGCTGTGGCGCGGGGTGCGCTATGGCAATCATCCGGCGCTCGAGCGGTGGGCGGCGTGCCTCGCGGCCGGCCGCGCGCACGACGCCGTCGAGGCCGAGACGCCCGAGTCGTGCACGGAGGAGATCGTGATGCTCGGGCTGCGCCTGAGCGAAGGTCTCCGCCGCCGCGACTACTCCGCCGCCGTCTGGAACGAAGTAACGCACCATTATGAGGGCGCGTTCGACGCCGCGTGCGCGACCAGACGGCTCGTGCGCACGCACGATGGCTGGCGCATTCCGGCCGAGCATGGTTTCGTCGGCGACGACGTCACCGCGTGGATTCTCGCGGTCGCGGAGAGTCGTGGATTTGACAGCTCACGAAACCGGTCCGTACCCTCTCCACCATGTCCCAGCCAGCATTCCTCGGCGGTCTGAGCCAGGAAGACCCGGATCTCTCGGAACGCCTGCGCCAGGTGTTCCTGGCGCTGGTGCACGCCTACGGCAGCACCGCCCGGCCGGTAGGGTCCGAGACTCTGGCCCGGCGCTTCGGCATCCGCCTCTCTCCGGCCAGCATCCGGAGCGCGCTCGCCGAGCTCGAGAAGCTCGGACTGCTCGAGCGCGCCCACACGTCGTCGGGCCGCATTCCGAGCGCGTTCGGCTATCAGATGTTCGTGCGGGCGCAGCTCGATCCGACCCCGCTGCCGGCCGAGCTGATGCGCGAGGTGGAGGAGCGCCTGCGGCGCTCGACCGAGGACGTCGAGCAGCTCCTCGGTGAGGCGTCCCGGGTGCTGTCGTCGTTGACCCAGCAGCTCGGGCTCGCCATGACGGCGTCCGTCGAGGCGGAGCGGTTGAGCGACCTGGAGCTGGCGCGGCTCGACGAGCGGCGAGCACTGCTGGTCCTGAGCCTGGGTGGCGCCGCAGTGCGCACGCTGGTGCTGGAGCTCGAGAGCCCCCTCGAGCAGGCCGAGCTCGATTCGGTCGCGGTCGTTTTACGCGAGCGGTTGGTCGGGCACTCGCTCGCCGCCGTGCGGGATCGTCTCGCCGACGATCCGGTGCTGGTGCGCGACAGCGCGGTCCGGCTGGTGGCGCGGACCGCGGCGGCGGCTTGGGGCGCTCCCGGCCGTGGCTCGCTGCAGAGCTCGGGCGCGGATCGGATCGCGGCGCAGCCCGAGTTCGCGAGCGGATCGGCGCTCGGTCCGGTGCTGCGGGTGGTCGAGAGCGGGCCTCCGCTCGATCGTTTGCTGCTCGAAGGCGTGACCGGCCTGTCCGCGGTGCGCGTCGGCCTCGACGAGGATCTGGCGCTGCAAGGATGCAGCCTGGTCAGTTATCCGCTGCCCGGCGCGGTGCGGGGTGCGGTCGGCGTGCTCGGACCGCTGCGAATGGACTACGCGCGCGCGCTGGCGGCGGTCGATCTGGTCGGCACGCGGGTCTCCGAGCTGCTCGCGCGCGGAGCGTGAGCGTGCGCGGCGGAAAGCGGGACGTAACGCCGGGCAAGCCGGTTGACCTCGAAACGCCGGAGCGGGACGCCGAGGAGCCGCCGGCGGAAGCGGAGCGCGAGACCGCAGAGACCGAGGAGGCGCCGGCGGGAGCCGAGCGTCCGATCGACTTCAAAGATCGGTGGTTGCGCACCGAAGCGGATCTACAGACCTTCCGGCGCCGCGCGGCGCGCGAGGCCGAAGAGGGACGACGCAACGCCGAGGAAGCGGTGTTTCGCGAGCTCGTCGCCGCCATCGACGACCTCGAGCGCGCGTTGGACGCGGCGCGTGAAGCCGCGGCGCCCGAATCCTGGAGGCAGGGCGTGGCGCTGGTCGTCCAGCGGCTCCGCGATTATCTCCAACGGCAGGGCGTCCAGGTCGTCGATCCGCTCGGGCAGCCCTTCGATCCCGCCTTCCACGAAGCGCTGCTCGAGGTGAACGCCGAGGCCGGGGTCCTGCCTGGTTCCGTGGTTCAAGTCGTTCACAAGGGCTACGCGCGCGGCGATCGCGCCTTGCGTGTCGCCCGGGTGGTGGTTGCGCGCGAACCCGGGAGCGCCTCCGAGTGAAGCGCGACTACTACGACGTGCTGGGAGTTGGGCGCGACGCAAAAGAGGTGGAGATCAAGAAGGCGTACCGGAAGATCGCC
>DASQFU010000224.1:0-4880 GCA_035632955.1 Candidatus Limnocylindria bacterium | reverse complement strand
CAGCGTGCTTTTGCCGGCTCCGTTGGGGCCGGTGACCGCCACGAGCCCCGGACCCGTGCACGAGAAGCTCACACGTTCGAGTCCGATTCGTGATCCGTAGCGGTGCGAGAGATCGCGAGCCGCGAGCTCGGCCGTGGATTGCCGCTCGGCGGCGGGCGAGACAGAGACCGCTTCCACGATGGTCACGCCGGAACCGGCCCGAGCGCGCCCACCAGACGTTCGAGATCCGGTAGCACACGCGCCCGCGCCTCGTCCCGCGTGCCGCGCAGCAGCACGCCCGCGGCATGCGGGTGGCCGCCGCCGCCCAGTCGGGTCGCGACCTGATCGATCGCCACGCGGCCGGTTGAGCGCATGCTCACCTTGACCTTGCCCGGTTCGACTTCCGAGAACAGCGCGACGGCCTCGACACCCGCGATCGTGCGCGGCAGATCGACGAGCCCATCCGTGTCGGCGCCGACCAGACCGTGGCGCTGGAACTGCTCGGGCGCCGCGTCTAAAACGACCAGCCGGCCGGCGGCGTGCAGCTCGAGCGCGCTCAGCACCTCCCCGAAGAAACGGAGCCGCCCGGCCGACGCATGCGAATGGACGCGCGCGTGCAGGTGGTGCGGATCGAGCCCGTAACCCAGGAGCTCGGCGGCCATGCGGTGGGCATGGGTGTCGGTGTTGGAGTAGCGGAACGAGCCGGTGTCGGTCATGAGTGCCACGTACAGGGCTTCGGCGATCTCCGGTGTGATGACGCCGCCGCCTTCGCGCATCAAGTCGTAGATTACCTCGCCGGTCGCCGATGCCTCGGGCTCGATCACGTTCACCTGGCCGAACCCCTGCGCGTGCGAAACGTGATGATCGACGACTGCGATCGGAATCGCATGCCGGTCGAGCAGCGGCGAGAGCCTACCGATCCGCTGCCGGTTGCTGGTGTCGAGCACGATCAGCGCGTCGGATTGGGTGAAGCGTTGCTCCGCCACGGCCGGCTCGAACGCCTCCATCGGAAAGTGGCGGCCGAGGAACGCGAACGCCGGAGGCAGCACCGCGTCGTTCAGGACGCGCGCGCTCTTGCCGCGGCTCCGGAGCCACAAGCCGAGTGCGGCTTCGCTGCCGAGACCATCGCCGTCCGGATTGATGTGGGTCGTGAGCAGGAATTTCTCGTGGCGCTCGATGAACTCGTGAAACGCGCGCCGCGCTGGGCTGGAGTCGCTCACGCTGCGCCTCGCGAGCGGGGCGTTTCACCGTCGGCGGTGACCGTTTCGGGCGCCGGCAGCCGGAGGCCCGCGACCTCGGTCAGGAACCAGCGGTAGAAACGCAGGTCTGCCGTCAGCTCTGGATGGAAGCACAGCGCGACCGTGTGTCCGCTCCGGACCCCGACCGGCTCGCCAGCTCCGTCGCCACCATTCGACAGCCGCGCGATCACCTCGACGCCGGGCCCGATGTCACGCATGCGCGGGGCGCGGATGAACACACCCGGGAACCGCCCGCCGACCGCCGGAACGTCGAGCTCGGCGTGAAAGGAATCGATCTGCCGGCCGTACGCGTTGCGCTCGATCGCCACGTCCAGGATCTCGAACGCCGGCGAGGGCAACCCGCCCGCCTCGCGACCGAGCAGGATCGCACCGGCGCAAGTGCCGAGCGCCGGCTTCGCGCTCAGGAACCGCGTCAACGGCTCCCGCAGCTCTCCGGATTCCACCAGCGTCAGCATGGTCGTCGACTCTCCGCCCGGAAGGACCAGCGCCGCGAGCCCTTCGAGATCGGGCGCGGTCACGACCCGCACGGCCTCGACGCCGAGCGCTTCGAGCGCGGCCTCGTGGCGGGCGACGTCCCCTTGCAGCGCGAGCACGCCGACGCGCGGACGGGGCGCCTCCGCGCCGGCCGCATCGTGCACCGGACGGCTCACCGCGCGCGCCCTACGCCGCTCGAAGTCGCCTCCGCGCCGCTGGTCGCCAGCGCGCGCAACCGTTCGACGATCGGCGGCGTGACCTCGAGGATGCGGGCGACGTCGCTCTCGTCGTTGCCCTCGCCGAGCGAGAACCGGACGCTGGCGTGCGCGTCTTCCGGTCGCAGGCCCATTGCCAGCAGCACGTGCGAGGGTCCCGGGGAGGCCGCGCTGCACGCCGAGCCGGTCGAGACCGTGACTCCGGCCAGGTCTAGCTCGTGCAGCACCGCTTCTCCGTCGACGCCCGGGAAGCATACGTTCACGATGCTGCGCACACGCTGCTCGCGGTCACCGTTGAGACGCGCTCCGCGCACCCCCGCGAGCAAGCCGTCCAGCAACCGATCGCCGAGTGCTGAGATCCGCGGCGCATCGCCGGCCAGCCGCGCCCGCGCCCGCTCCGCAGCCATACCGAGCCCGACCAGCGCCGGGAGGTTCTCGGTGCCCGCACGACGCGAACGCTCCTGATGTCCCCCATGGACGAGCGGCATGAGTCGCGTGCGGCGCCGCACGTAGAGTGCGGCCGCTCCGAGCGGCCCGTGGAACTTGTGGCCGGCGAGGCTCAGCAAGTCCACGTCGAGTGCGTGGACATCGACCGGGAGCTTGCCGACCGCCTGAATCGCGTCGCTGTGCATGCGAGCGCCTGAGGCACGCGCTAGCGCCGCGATCTCGGCGACCGGCTGCCGTGCGCCGGTCTCGTTGTTGACCAGCATCACCGACACCAGCGCCACGTCCGGCCCCAAAACGTCCGCGATCTGGCGCGGATCGACGACGCCGTTCGGCGCCACCGGCACCTCGGTCAACGTGATGCCGCGCGCGGAGGCGAGATGGCGAGCCGTCTCGAGCACCGAGGGATGCTCGATCATCGAGACGACGATCCGGCGGCGCGGCGCTCTCGCGCCCCCTCGATCCGTTTCCTGGATCACGCCCTTGAGCGCCAGGTTGTTGGCCTCGGAGCCCGAGGCCGTGAACACGATCTCTTCCGGCGCCGCCCCGATCAGCGACGCGACCTGGGCGCGCGCATTCTCGATCGCCTCGCGCGCGCGCTCGCCGCGGCGATGCACCGACGACGCGTTGCCGAAGTGAGCACCGAGCCAGGAACGCATTGCCTCCACGACCTCCGGCGCCGGTTCCGTCGTTCCGGCGTGATCGGCGTAGATGTCACGCATCAACGGCCGCCTCCGGGGTCCCGATCGTCTGGATCGACACCCGCCGCGCCAGGTGTCCGGCGATCTCGGCGAGGGCGCGCCCATAGGGGCTCGCCGGCTCCGACAGCACCACCGGTCGCCCTTCGTCGCCGCCCGCGCGAACGTTGGGGTGGAGCGGGATCGCGCCCAGGAACGGCAGCCCCATCGCCAGGGCGCGCTGCTCGCCGGTGCCGCTCGCGAAGATCTCGTGGCGCGTCTGACAGTTCGGGCACATGAAGTAGCTCATATTCTCGATCACCCCGAGCACCGGCACCTGCAGCTTGTCGAACATCGCGATCGCCTTGACGGCGTCCTCGATCGCGACCGTGGAAGGCGTCGTCACGACCACCGCTCCGGCGACGAACGTCTGCTGGATCAGCGAGAGCTGCACGTCACCGGTGCCGGGCGGAAGATCGACCAGCAGGTAGTCGAGCTCGCCCCAATCGACGTCGTGGAGGAAGCTCTTGATGGCGCCGTGCAGCATCGGCCCACGCCACACCACCGCTTCGCCCTGGCTCACGAGCAACCCCATGGACATGAAGCGCAGGCCCCAGGCCTCGATCGGAAGGATCTTGCCGTCACGCTGCGACGGCTGGCGGTTGGCGCCGAGCATGCGCGGCAGGTTGGGACCATAGATATCGCCGTCCAGGAGCCCCACCTTGGCGCCGGCGGCCGCCAGCGCGACCGCGAGGTTGGCGGCGACCGTGGACTTGCCGACTCCGCCCTTGCCGCTGCCGATCGCGATCACCTGGGCCACGCCCGCGATCGTCTTGCGATCGGCGGTCGGGCTCTGCGGCTTGCGCATCCGCGATGTGGTCTGGATCTCGACCTCGCGGACGCCGGGTACAGCGAGCACCGCCTTGCGGCAGTCGTCCTCGATCTGGGCCTTGAGCGGACAGGCGGCCGTCGTCAGCACCAGCGTGAACGTGACCCGGCCGTCCGCGATCGCCAGGTTTTCGATCATGCCGAGGCTGACCAGGTCGCGATGGAGGTCGGGATCCTGGACCTGGCCGAGGGCGGCGAGGATGCGATCGTTCGTAAGATCGGACATGGTTGGGATTCAGTCGGGTGGAACCGCCGGAGAGCGTGCGTTCGAAGCGTCCGCGACGAGCAGCTTACGACTCGACCGCGACCACCTCCCGGACCCCGGGGACCTTGGTGCGAATCCAGCGATCGATGCCGTTCCGGAGCGTCTCGACGGCGCTCCCGCAGCCCGTGCAGGATCCTTGAAGTCGAAGGGTCACAACTCCATCCTCCGACACGTTGACCAGCTCGATGTCGCCACCGTCGGCCTGGATCACGGGTCGCAACTGCTCGATCACCTGGGAAACCTGGTCCCGCATCTCACCTCCGTGGCTCGGGCTCTCTCGTGGGGCGGTCCAGAACCCGTTAGATTATGAACCTGCCCGTGGCGAGTCAAAGCATTTCCAGGCTCGCCGAGTCGCGAAACGCACGGAATTGCCGCGGGCGATAGCTGACAAGCGGTTCGCCGAACCACCCAGCGAGGTGCCGTGAGCATGATCACGATCGAGCCTCCCGTCCACTCGCGGTACCCCGAACAGCCGCTCCTGCACCTGGATGCGCTGTGGATCCAGGTCGCGGGCACCCTGTGCAACCTGGAATGCACGCACTGCTTCGTGTCTTCGGGGCCCGGGAACGATCGGCATTCGATAATGTCGCGGGCGGACGTGCGCGGGCGGGTCGCCGAGGCGCTCGGGCTCGGGGTCAAGGAGTTCTACTTCACCGGCGGCGAGCCTTTCTTGCATCCG
>DASQFU010000223.1:0-3230 GCA_035632955.1 Candidatus Limnocylindria bacterium | reverse complement strand
CACCTGGGTGTGAGTCCCCGGATTGCAGGTGGGTTCTCCCGACCGCGGGCGTGCAGCTTGGCTTTCGCGCATCGGCATTTCGCGAGCGCCTCGCGAAAGCCACGGAACCGCAATGGCCCCGGCAGATAGCCAATCGTGCCGATTGCCGTGCGGCGCAACGATCGCGGATGGCATGGGCAATGCGTTATGGAAAGCACAGGCAATGACATCGCGGAGCAACGTGTTTCGCGTGGCCTCCATCCACGCATCGCGCCCACCCGGAGGATTCAGCAGTGTCCCTTCGCCGCCGTTTCATCTCGCTCGTGTTGCTCGCAGCATTCGCGCTCACCGGCTGCTCGCACCTGCCGACCGCGCCGGACACCGGCGACGAATCCCACCACGCAATCGAGGCGGGCGCTACCGCCACGCCCCCCGCGACGAAGGTGACGGCGAGCGCGCGTTCATCCGAGGTGGTTTTCGGTGCGCTCGGCGGGATCGTATCCGCGGGTGACTTCACGGTGATCTTCCCGCCACTGGCCTTCGAGGGCACGGCGACCGTCACCGTGTCACAGCCCGACTTGGCGGCGCCGATCGTCGATCTTCAGATCACGCCCCAGTCGGCGAACAATTTCCGTCTTCCGGTCCTGCTACTCGCCGAAGCGTCGCGCGTCGATCCCAAGCTGCTCTCGATCGCTCACATCAGCTACTTCAATCCTACGACCGGCCTCTGGGAGCGCGTGCCGGGCAGCACGGTGAACGTGCTCGACCTTACGGTGCAGGCACCGCTCTGGCACTTCTCGAAGTACCGCGTCCAGTGTGGGTCCAAAGCCGGCTGGTGATCGCCCATCAACGAGTGAACGGGTGAGAGTAGGAGCTTCTACCCGGCTGTGAAGCAACATGGGGGCGTTGGGTTGATCGTCCCCGGCGGTTGGTGAAGGATGTCGCCCTTCATGTCCGCTTCCCTTACCACCGAGATTCGGAGCCGCCCCGCCGCGGCCGACTTCCAGGCACTGTTTAGGCTCGCCGTGCCGGTCGTGCTCGCCCAGGTCGGCCTGATGGCGATGAACGTCGTCGACACCATGATTGTCGGGCGCGTCTCCGCGACCGCGCTCGCCGGCGTGGCGATCGGCACCGTTTGCGTGTTCGCGATCGGGACTTTCGGCATGGGAGTGCTCATGTCGTTGGACCCGATCGTGTCGCAGGCGGTCGGCGCCGGCGACGATCCGGCCATCGCGCGGGCGCTGCAGCGCGGAGTGGTGCTGGCCGGGGCGCTCGGCGTGGTCGGAGCGCTCGCTCTGATCCCCGCCGAGCCCGTGCTCCGAGCGCTCGGTCAGCGCCCTGAGCTGGTCGCCGTGGCGGTGCCCTACGTTCACGTACAAATTCCGAGCCTGCTCGTATTCTTCCTCACGGTCGCGTTCCGCCAGACGCTCCAGGCGCTCGGTCACATGCGGCCAATCGTCGTCACCGTGGTGGTCATGAACGTGGTCAACGGTCTGCTCGCGTGGGCCTTCGTCTTCGGCGAGCTCGGCGCGCCGCGGCTCGGGGCGATGGGTGCCGGGCTCGCGACGACGATCGCGCGCTGGCTGATGGGGATCATGCTGCTGATCCTGGGCTGGCGGGACCTCGAACCGCGACTCCGGTGGCGGCCCGACTCGATACGCTGGCGGCCGATCGGTCGCATGATCCGCATCGGGCTTCCGATCGGCTTCCAGTACGAGCTCGAGTTCGGCGTGTTCGCGGCCGTCGCCCTGATCATGGGGCGGCTCGGTCCCGTGCCCGCGAGCGCCCACCAGATCGCAATCAACATCGCTTCGCTGACCTTCATGGTGCCGCTCGGAGTCTCGTCGGCGGCCGCAGTGCTCGTCGGCCGGGCAGTCGGCGCCGGAGACGCCGGCGCGGCGCGCCGCGCCGGCCTCGCATCGCTCGCTGCCGGCGCCGGGTTCATGACGCTGAGCGCGATCGTGCTGGCTTTGGCCCCGCAGCTTCTGGCGCGCGCCTACACGCCCGACCCTGCCGTTCTGGCGCTTGCTGTCACGCTGATTCCGATCGCCGGGGTGTTTCAGGTGTTCGACGGCACGCAGGTCGTGTCGATCGGGGTGCTGCGGGGCGTCGGCGACACGCGCACACCGCTGCTCGTGAACCTGCTCGGCTACTGGGCGTTCGCGTTCCCGCTCGGGCTCTGGCTCGGCTTCGGGATCGGATGGGGCCCGCAGGGACTGTGGTGGGGATTGGTCGCCGGTCTCATGGTGGTGGCGATCGTGTTGATCGCGCGGGTGAGGAATCGGCTGTGGCAGCCGATCGACCGGATCCTGGTCGACGAAGGCGCGGTCATCGCCGCGCCCGCGGAGTGATGGCCGCTCCGCGGAAGGCCAAACCGGTCACGTTGACGCTGCGCGCGCTCAATCGCGCCACGCTCGCGCGGCAGATGCTACTCGCCCGCGAGCGGACGACACCGCTGCGCGCCCTCGAGCGGCTGGTTGCGCTTCAGGCGCAATCGCCGAAGCCGCCATTCATCGGACTCTGGTCGCGGGTCGAGGGTTTTCGGCGCGAAGCTCTCGGCAGGTTGCTGCTCGCGCGGAAGGCGGTGCGCGCGACGACGCTGCGCGGCACGCTCCATCTCATGACGGCGAAGGATTACCGGAGCCTGCGGGCCGCGGTTCAGCCTGCACTCACGCTCGGAGCTGTGTCGATCCTCCGAGGGCGCGCGAAGGATCTCGACCTCGAGCCGCTGCTGAAGGAAGCACGCGGCTTCTTCACGGGAGAGTCGAGAACGTTCGAGGAGCTGCGCGACGTCCTGGCCCGCCGGCACCCGAAGGCCGACGTCCGTGCCATGGCATACCTCGTGAGAATGCATCTACCGCTGGTTCAGGCCTCAGACGAGACCGATTGGGGCTACCCTGCGAAATCCGAGTTTACGCTCGCCGAGTCGTGGCTGAATCAGGCGCTGGCCGAAAACGTGGGCCCGGAACCGCTCGTGCTCCGCTATCTCTCGGCGTGCGGACCGGCGAGCGCGAGCGACATGCAGACCTGGTCGGGGCTGCCGGCGGCTTCGGTGCGCGAAGCGTTCGCCGTGCTTCGTCCAAAGCTCGAGGCGCACCACGACGAGCGCGGGCGCGAGCTGTTCGATCTCCCCAAAGCGCCGCGCCCCCCGGAAGACGCCGAAGTTCCGGTGCGTTTCCTGCCCGAGTTCGATCACCTGCTGCATTCACATGCCGACCGCCGGCGGTTCGTGGCGGACGCCCATCGCCGCT
>DASQFU010000222.1:0-22020 GCA_035632955.1 Candidatus Limnocylindria bacterium | reverse complement strand
GCGATCGATTCGCCTATCGTCTGGTCCTCGGCTCCGGGCCGGACGCGTTCACGACGCCCGAGGTCTGGGTGGACGTACCGAGCGAGGTCGCGTTCTCGCTGCGCGGTGTTCACCCGAATCCGAACCCCGGAGACCAACTGCTGGTCTCCTTCTCGCTCGCCGAACGTGAGCCGGCCACGCTCGAGCTGGTCGACGTCTCCGGACGCCGCGTGAGCGAGCACACGATCGACTCTCCCGAGCCCCGGGCGTCATCGAATGCGGCTCTCGAAGACTGCCGGCCGGCCTTTATTTCGTCCGGCTCGGCCAGGGTTCGCGCCGACTCACCGCCAAGCTGTGCGTGGTCCGCTAACGGCGGTCCGAGATCCGGGAGCCCGCGCTCAATCCTGAGCACCTGGGGTCAACGAGAGCTGGCGATGCGCTCGGTGTTTCCGGCGACGCGTCGCGCTCCTTCCGCCTCGCAACCTGCTACTGCACCCGGACCCTGAAGCTCACGGTGCCCACACCTCCCGGGGCGAGTGCGCCGCTCAGCGACCACTCGAGCGGACCGAATCCGCCCGGCGCGGGAGCAGTCGTGACAGCGCAGCCGGCGAGGCCGGCGCCCGTTGCACCGCACATCGCCGAGTCGAACGACGTGAATGCCGGAGTCGAATCGTGGATGACGATCGAGGTGAGCGGGTCGGCGCCGAGGTTGCGATAAGTGATCGTGTAGTTGATGAAGTCTCCCGGGCGCGCGGTCGCCACGTCGACGATTTTCACGATCTCGAGGCCGCCGCCACCGACGACCGTCGTGAGATCCACAACCGCATCGCTACCGGAGAGAGCAGGCGTCGCACCGGCGTAGGCGAAGCTCGCGGTGAGCGTCACCTGCTCGAAGGCGCCCGAGGGGGCGCCGGCGGGAATGGAGTGTCGCAGCACCAGGCACTCGGCCTGACCTGAAGTGACCGCGGCCGGCCCCGAGGCCACGGGCTCGCCGGCGTCGATCACACCGTCGCAGTCCAAGTCGCGATACACGGTGGCGGCCCAACCACCGATCGCCGGGCTCGGAGTTTGTGCGGTTGTGAACGTGACGGTCCCGCTGCTGCCGGCGGTGAACGTGTGCGGATGGAAAACGACGGCTCCCGGCGCGCCGCTCCTCGCGCCGCTCGGCACCAGCTGGTTCGGAGGCACATCGCCGAAGTTCACGCCGGTGTAGAGCACTCCCAAAGCGGCCAGGAACGTGGTCGCGTCGATTGGCCGCGCATACGCGCCCCCGGTGTTGCCGGCGCTGCCGCCGGTCGAGATCCACTGCGCGGGGCCGGTCTCGACAACCTGGACGGCAGATCCCACCGCGGCCGCCGGGAGCCACAGGCGGTAGTCGCCTCCACCGCCGCTGAGCGTGCTGTCGCAAGCGCCGCCCACGCACGAGCCGCTCAGCAGCCGGACGCGGACTCCGGCGATCCCAGCCTCGCCCGGCTGGCGCGCTCCGTCGTTCGCGATCCCCGCCCCCGCGCCGTCGTCGCGGAACACCGTTCCGTCCACGCGGCTTCCGTTCCAGAGCCCGAAGTCCTGGTCACTGAGATCGGAGGCTGCGACGACGACCGAGCGCAAGCCCGGCGCCGCCTCGGTCACGATCCAGCCGGACGGCGGCGTGGGAGCGACATCGCCGGGAGTCGGGTTGTCGTCCAGCACGATCGAGTAAGTGCCGGATGGAACGAAGGTGAACGAGTAGGCGCCGGTCGCGGGATCGACGAGCGATACCGCCATGGCCGAGAGCGGCGCAGGGGTCGAGACCAGCTTGGCGTACGTCGCCACCCCAATGCCCAGCTCACCGGCATCGCGGTTGAAGTCGTGGTCCAGGTCGGAGTACGCGACGCCGGTCACCGCCACGCCCCCGCCCACTCGGACGAGTCCGCAGAACTCGGAGGTGCTCAGCGCCAGGGTCGCGGTGGCCGTCAGCGTCGTCCCCGCCACCAACCCCGGGGGCGCGGCCTGCGTGAAACGAAAGCGATTCGTGACGTCGCTTCCCTGATTCAGCCCGTTGATCGCGCCGCTGTAGCCGCTGGACGAGCCGTCGAGGTCACCGGCGGATCCCTCGACGAATGTCGCAACCAAGGTGCGGCCCTCGCCGAACCCGCTCGGGTCGGGCTCAGCGACGAACAGCTCGATCGTGGAGCCCGGGCGCGCCCAACCCGTCACCGTGAAGCTGCCGTTCGCGAGCACCGCGCTCTCGAGCACCGGGAAGTTCAGGAGCCCGTTGGCCCCGCTGTCCCCGTCGCCGTTGTCGTTCAAGGTCACGAACGGCGAAGTGCCCGCAGCCTCGTCGTCGCCGGCCCGCAGCAGATCGATTCCGATCTGGCCGCTCGGGCCTCCGCCTGCGCCGTTCAGGATCGAGCCGTTCCCGAACATCGAGTTCCGCGTCAGCGTGTTCGTGCCGGCCGTAGAGACCGCGAGCACGCCCGCCCCGAAGTTCTCGGAGATCAGGTTGCGGTCGGCCCGGTTTCCGGCCCCGCCCAATCGGAGGCCCGCAGTCTCGGTGCCGATGCTTCCAGCCTGGCCGTTGCGCGTGACGGTGTTGTTCTCGACCACGTTCCCGCCGGTGCTCGACTGAGCGTCGATGCCGACTCCACCCTGGAGCGTCACCAGGTTGCCGCGCACGGTCGCGGTCCCGCTCGCGGCGATCGCGATTCCGTCATGCGCCCCCTGGCCGACCGCATTCCCGCGGATCTCGTTGCCCGCGATCTGCCAGCCGTTCGACCCCGACGTCACCCGGATCCCGGTGCCCACCGCGAAACCGATGAGGTTGTCGCGGGCGATTCCGCCGTCGCCGCCGATGATGCGGAGGTTATCGCCGCCCGAGCGAAGCGCCGCGCCGGGGTCTCCGAACGCGTTCGCGGAGCTGCCGAGAACGTTGCGCTCGACGAGCGCGCCGGCCGCGGCGGCACCAATCAGGACGTTGGCGTGTGCGTCATGGTCCGGCAGGTCGCCGAACCCGCTGATCGCGAAACCCGTCACTGCGAGGTTCGTGGCCTGCAGACTCAATCCGATGCCGAGACCCGAACCGTCCCGTAGCTCGACCTCGGGTCGCGGCGCTTGCGCGAGGGCAAGCGCGTCCACTCCCACCGTCCCGCCTACGCCGATTACGCCGGCGTTGGTGTCCCCGACGTTCACGGTCTGGGTCGTTCCGTCGATGCGGGTTCCGGCATCGGTCAACGCGGGCAGCGCCGTCAGCGGCGTGATCGCGACGACACCTCCGGTCAGCAGGCTCGGAAGCCCCGCCCTCAGCCCGGGATGCGCGGCGCCATCGCTCACCATGAAGACGGTGGCTTCGCTGCCGGCCGCCTGGCCGACCTGGGCGAGCCCGGAGTTGCCGAGCGCGTTGGCGTTGAGGATGAACTGTCGCAGGCTTCCCTGTCCGGCGTCGTTCGCATTCACGATCAGATCGAAGTTGAAGCCGAAATCGAGGCCCGAGAGACTCGCGCTCCCCCAGGTCACCGGAGCCACCGATTGCGCGGTCGTGGTCGCGGTCGTGAGCGCCGCGAGACCAAGCCCGGTCGTGTTGGCCGCGGCGTCAGCGCGCGCCGGAATCTCGCCGCCGACACGGTCCGTGACCGGGACCACGCTCCCGCCGGCGGCGTCGGTGCGGAAGGTCTGGACCGGAACGAGCGTGCCGATCGCACCGGGGCGGGACGACGTGACCGTGGCGTTGACGACGCGCACCGTGTACGCCCCGAGCGCCCAGCCGTCGAAGTTGTATATGCCCGCTGCGTCGGTGGTGTCGGCGGCGAGGTAGGCGCCGGAGCCGCGGTAGAGCTCGACCCGTGCCCCGGGCCTCGGCACACCGCCGGCCGCCGCGAGGGATCGCCCCGCGCCGCCGCCGTAGCTCACGTCCTCGAACACGCGCCCGGAGAGCTGCGAAGCACTGACCGTGACCACCGTGGGCTGGCTGCCCGCAACCGTCGTGTCGCCGTCGCTTCGCGAGGTGAATGGCGTGCCGAGCTGGGCGCCATTGAAGCTCAGGCCCGCCTGGTTGGAGACCAGGCTGCCGTTCGGGGCGGGTGACCCGATCGCGACGCGAAATCTCAAGCTGGTGCCCGCGGAGGGCGCGAGCGTTCCCCCGCTCGCGGCATTCGCCCCCGCGCCTAGGCGCACGACGACACGGCGGCCGACCGCGTCGTACTCCCCCTGGTCGTCGCCCGGCGCGTCGCTCTTGGTCCCCGGATTCGGGCCGCTCGCGATCACGATCGACCCCGGGACGAAGGTCGCGTTCGCCGGCAGCGTGTCGCGCAGGACCGTCTGCGCCGCCGCGTCCTGGCCGGTGTTGAGGATCGAGATCGTGTATTCGAGCACATCCCCGGGCCTGGCGGGGGCGCCGTCGAGATCCGCGACCACCTTCGTGAAGCTGTTCCCGCCGATGGTCGGCGCGTAGAGGTCGGTGGCGAACGTCACGGCGCCGGGATAGTAGCGATCGCTCACCGACGACAGCGTGATGGTGGCGCTCGTCGCTCCGTTCGGGATCGCGTTGGTCAGGCTCAGGAGATCGATGTCGAACCCGAGCTGGTTCACGTAGTTCGGGGTCTTGGTGGTCACGCGCACGCCGCCGCGGCTGATGCTGCTGTTGAAGAAGTTGGTGGCGGGATTGGCGGCATCGGCGAGCGCGACGCCGTTGAGCGAGAAGCTGTCGCCGGTGAAGCCGAGATCGCCCTCGTAGGCGACCACGCCGAGGCGCGTGTTCACGACACCGGCCGGCGGGCTCACGAAGCCCGCGACCGGGATCGTCACCGTGGCGCCGGGGGCCACCTGGGCGAAGCCGTCGAACACCACCAGGTTGCGAGACGAGGCGGCCGGGTCGCGGTAGACCACCACCAACGACCAGCCCGCGTAGTTGTTCGAGCCGGTCGTGGACCGCACGTTGGCCACCGCGTAGGTTCCGTTTCCGCCGGCGATCACTCGGGCCGTGACGTTGATGAAACCCTGGTAGGCGCTGCCGCTCGCGTCCAGTTGGGTGGCCGTCAGGGTCACGTAACCCGCGACCGGCGTCGCGAAGCGCGCCTGATTGCGCGCGGCGTTCCCCGAGAAGCCGCCCCAGTAAAGCCCGGCCCACAGCACCGTCGCGCCGGGAGGCATGGTGAGCGTGGCGCGGCTCGAGCAGAACGTCGTGGCGTCGCCGTCCACGTCCACGTACTGCATCGAGAAATCGTTATTGTTCAGGTTGCCGCCCGTGCCGTTGCGCGCGTTGGCGCAGCCGGCGCCGCTGCAGGACATCAGCGTGTTGCCGATCGGCAGAATGTCGCCGTTGTCGTTCGCGGTGAACCGTGGCGTGAAGTTGCGCACGATCTGGGCGGCCGCCGGCGGCGCGGCGAGCAGCGCCACCAACAACACCGGGAGCATGCGGCGCGCGAGACGGAAGAGGGTGCTCACGGCGTCACCCCCAGGCCTCGCAGCAGCGACTCGTCGAACTTGGCTCGCAGCCGCAGATAGAAGCCGGCCTCGGTCCACTCTTCGTCGGGCAGATCTCGATCGTGGTAGCCGAACCGGTTCCAGCCCGCCGAGAGCCACACATCCCTCTGCAGGCTGCGGCCGAGCTCGACCCCGAGCCCGTCGCGCCGGCTCCGAAAACCCTCTCCCCACAGCGCGCTGCCGTGGACTCCCGCGTCCCAGTGACGTCCCAGGTCGCGCGCGAGGCGCACGTGGAGGCGGTTGGCACCCGAGATCGTGAGCCATCCACCGGTGTCTTCGCGCACCACTTTGCCCGCCCACGACGCCGTGGTCGTGAAACTCTCGAACGTGCGGCCAGTGCCGTGGATCGAGAGCACGTGCGCAAAACGGCGGCGCCGCGATTCGGGGAGATTGGCCTCGCGGTCCACGTGCAGCTCGTAGCGGCCCAGGGCGTCCCACCGTTCGACGTCGGGCCGCCGGTAGGCCATGCCAACCTGGAGGCGGACCCGCGCCTGCACGCCGCGCGCCCTCTCGTCCGACACGGTCGCGATGCCACGCCCGAGAAGCGTCCATGCGCGGCTGAGCCGCGAGGCGAGCCCGAGCGTCGTGAGGAAGCTGTCGTTGGCCCGGCTGGTGCGGACTTCCATGCGCGCGGACGCTTTGACGTCGCTCTCCGACGCGGTCTCCAGCGCTCCGGTGAGCGCGGTGGTCGGGCCGCTGCCGGCCCCCGAGATCGGACTCACCCGCTCGAACGACGTGTTCACGCGCCACCCCTCGAGACGCCAGCCGTTGCGCAGGCCGACCGCGGCCTCGGCGTCGCGGCCCGCCAGGGCGTCCGCAAGCCGGTATTCGCTGAAGAGATGGGCGTCGCGCGCGAGGTCGCTGTCGATCCCGAGCACGGTCGCGAGCCGCCGCTGGCCCGAGTGGAGCGCGTAGACGGAGGACAGGCTCGAGAGCAGCTCGTGGCGCGTGTAGAGCCGGCCGCGAGCGTTGAATCGATATTCGCCGCCGAGCGCCACGAGGCGCCGCGAGCTCTCGCGCAGGTCCTGCTCCAGCTCGGCGTAGCCGCTGAGCTCGGGGCGGCTCGGGACCTGGGCGGAGAGCTTGGCCCGCAACGCGACGCTGATCGGGTCGCCGAGGCCAGGGCGCGGGTCGCCGCCGGCGAACCGCACGCCGAGCTCGCCCTGCATCGAGGCGGCGAACCCCTGGTCGAGAGCCAGGAGCAATCCGCCCCGCCGATCCGTGCCACCGACCTCCGAGGTGAACAACCCCTCGGCGAGCACCCGCGAGCGCGCCGCCAGCCTGGCGCTCAGGCGCCCGCCGGCTTCGCTGCGCCCGGCGGCGATTCCGCCGCTCGGGTTCTCGAACGCCGCATCCGTGACGGCTCCGAAGGCGCGCGCCTGAACGCGCTCGCCTTCGTGACGGAGCTCGAGCCGCCCGCCGTCTCCCGCACGGCCGCCGAACGGACCACTGCGCGAGCTTCCGCGAACGCTCACCGCGTACTCGCCTTCCACCGTCGTGGAACCGAGCTTGGCGGCGGCAAACGCGCTCCTCAGCGCGTAAGGGTTCGTGGGATCGCGGTCGGCGACGTACGACCCACCCAGCTCGATTCGCTCGGTCGGCTTGACGCGAGCCTCGGCGCCGGCGATCCAGTAGGCGGGTCCGCCGTGCTCGACGTCGTAGCTCACCCGGATCGAGACCGGGTTGAGATCGGCGTCGAAGCTCGCCACCGGCGCCTTGAACAACAGGCGCCCGGTCAACGTCTCGAGGGTGTAGTCGCTGAAGCGAACCAGCGGCCGAGCGCCCAGCACCACCGAGGGCTGGTTGCGGTCGCGAGTCAGGATCTCGATCTGCTCGCTGTTCTCGACCAGCGGGGCGACCGGCAGCAGGTACGGCCCCGAGACGCCGCGGCCGGGCAGCTCGTCGACGCGCCGCCGTCCCCGCTCCCGACTGCCGAAGCTCTCCAGCGTCCAGCGGCGATTCTCGAACCGCTGCTGCACTCCGGTGAGACTGCGGCTATAAGAAGAGAGGCTGCGAGCCCCGCCCGCGTTGGCGGTGATGAAATCGCCGTACAGGAGCGAGGCGCCCTGGCGGTCGAGCCGGGCGTAGAGCCGTCCGGTGGACTGCGCGTCGTAGCCGCGGACGGCGCCGTCGCCATAGACCGGGTAGTAGGCGTCCGGCTGGATGTCGCGGAAGCGTCGCGATCCTCTGGGTCGGTCCGAGTCGAGCCCGAGCGTGAGCAGGACGTCTTCACCCACCCGTCCTTTCATGAACAGCGCCGCCCGCGCGCCGGCTTCACCGCCGCCCTCGAAGCGCGAGGCGAACGAGCCGAGCGGCTGCTCGAAGCCCGTGACGGGACGTGCGACCGCCGCTCCGCGAGCCAGGTCGCGCAGCGCGATCGTGCCCTCGACCGTTCCGACCATGAACAGCGGGCGCAGTTCGGGCAAGAACACGAGCGACAGCTCCGCGCGCGGCGCCGCCGCACCTCCACCCGCTGCGCTCGCGACGATCCTCGCGATGCCCGGCTGGATCGGCGCGACGAGCGGCACCTGTGCCTCGCCGCCCTCCACCGCCACCTGGTGCCCCGGTGACGCGGGGTCGAGATCGGGGGCAGCCCAGCGGCCGAGCGTCGATTCGAGCGTCAGAAACACGCGTTCCGGAACCGGCACGCCTCGTTGGTCGAGCGCGCGCACACGCACCAGCGCTTCGTGATGCCCGTCGGCGTGGGCGGTCTCGGGCGCGATCAGCACCAGGCGGGCGAGCCGGTCGGGAGCGATCAGACGCAACGTGACCCGCTCGCGCTCGGCCCCCGTGGGATGGCGCTGGATGAGCTCGAGCCGGTTGACTCCCGGCCGGAGCTCGACCCCGACGTACTCGAGCACTTCGAGGCCGGGATGAAACACCGTCACCCGCCGCCCGATCCGGCGCGATGGAACCTGAGCCCCATCGACCCGCAGCTCGAGCGGGAACCCGAGCGGTCCTTTGACCCGCACCACGATCTGCCGCCCGCGCGCGGTGTCGCCGTCCGCGAGGCCCACGAACCCCAGGGAAGCGTCCAGGTCGCGCAGCGCTGGTTCGAACGGGTCGTCGGCACCGCCGCCAGCCGCCGCGCCGCCGGCGGGCGCCGCGTGCGTCTCGGCCTCCGGCACGCGCTCGTCCCTCTCGTCCTCGCCAACCACCATGAACTCGCGGCTCGCGAGCGCCGGGCGCTCGACTCCCGAGCCATCGAGCGCTCCATGGCGCTCCTCGAGCAGCCCTGCGGCGGGCCGGGATTTCAGCTCGCCCTCCACGAGTGTTCGGCCGGCCGGCGTCAACTCCCGCCGCACTCCTCTGGAGAGCTCGTCGGGAACCGTGTGCAGCGCCGCGGAACGTTGGGCCGTGATCGCGATCAGAGCGGAATCGGCTGCCGCGGAGTCGCGCGGCGACTCGCTGGGGTGTCCTTGGATCGCGACCAGCGCGAAGTCCGCACGTTGGAGGTCGCCGCGCTGAAGGTCGACGAACCGCACGGACGCTCCCTCACCCTGGCGATGTCCGACCGCCGCCAGACGCGCCCCAGGCGGCAGCGTGAGGTCGTCAGGCTTGAGCGCATGGGTGCGCGGCGAGAGGCCGTAGAAGCTGTACTGCCCCTCGGCGTCCGTGACCGCAAACGTGCCATCGTCCAGATAGAGCCGCACTCCCGGCACGCCGGGGTCGGACGCTCCGTGCCGGCGGTCTCCGTCACGGTCCAGGAACACCGTGCCGACGATCGTGCCTTCGTCCACGAACACGCCCGCGGAGAGCGCGACCCGGGCGCTCGCGACGTTGGAGATGAATGGGTCGGCCTCGGCCCATGCCCGGTTGAGTCCGTCCCCGTCCAGGGCCGCCGGACCGACTCGGATCCGATAGCGGACGGTCGCGGAGGCGTTGGGGCCGAGAGCGCCGAGCGCGAACGCGAGACGCGGCCCGCTTCCGCCGGCGGGATCGGGGATGCGCTGACCGTCGCGCCGAGCGGTGGTGGTCACGTACGCGAAGCCCAAAGGCAGCGCGTCCACCAGCGTGACTTCCGGGATGCCGGTGTCCGAGCGGTTCGCGACCTGCACGGTGTACTCCAGCTCGTCCCCGATCTCCACCACGGAGCGACCCGCGCTCTTGTCCACGAACAGAGTCACGTTCGAAGGTGGAGAGGACACCATCGTGACGATGTCCGTGTTGGACACCACCACTCCCTGGGCGATGCTGGTCGCGGTGAGCCTAAGGAGCGCGATGGCAGTCGCGGGCGGCGCGATCGCTGGAGCCAGCGCCGTGACGATGAGATCGACGGAATCGCCCGCGGCGACTGTGATCGAGCCTCCGGACGGCACGGCGACGTCTCCGGCGTCCACCAGGCCATCGCCGTTCACGTCTCGAACCAGGGTGGGACTCGCGAGATCGAAATCGTCGCCGGCGAGATTCGTGAGCTCGAGACGCACAGCGGCGGCCGCGTTGCCGTCGTTGAACAGGCGATGGAGGAAGCGTGCGGTCTCGCCGGGCCCGAGCGTGTCGGCGCGGTCAGCGGTCAAGAGCAATGCCTCGAGCGGCTGCACGATCGCCCGGACCGGATTCGAACCGTTACCGATCCCGCCACCGGTCGCCGAATCCGTCGCGCTCGCCTGAGCCGCATTGTCGATCGCCGTGCCGGCCGGCGGGCCGGCCAGCGCCGCGCCGGCCGCCAGTGAGGCGGCGAGCATCAGGCCACCGCACCAGGCGCGCGCACGCGCGCAGATGGGCGTGCGTCCACGTCCCCGGACGTCGGGCTCGAGCTCGTTCATCTACCAGGCCCCCGAAGCCCGCGCGCCACGAATCGCTCGCGGCGGCGCGAGCTTCCGGTGCCCTGCGAGCGGCGGAATCGCTCCGCCGCCCGCGGGCGTCAGGGATTGATCCTGACGCCGAAGGTGATCACGGCCGACTGTCCGGGACCGAGGGAGCCGACGTTGGCGGTGATGGTCCCGGCCGTGCCGGCCGGCGGCGCCGTGACGCTGCCCACCGTCGTGGCCGCTGGAACGGTCGCCGAATAGACGGTGTTGACCGGAGTGGCGTCGCTCACGATCACGTTCGTCGCCGTGGCGCTGCCGACGTTGATCACCGTGATTTGGTAGCGCAGGCAGGCGCCCGGGATCGCGCCCGTGGTGATGTTGAGCGTGGTATAGGCACCATCCGGCAGGCCGTCACAAGTCGAATCCAACACCTGTTCCTTTTGGAGCTGGAGTTGTCCGTTGATGACGGTGGTGTTGTCGTCCGCCGACGCGACCGGAGGCACCGGCGCGCTGTACGCGACGTTGCTCGTGGCCGCGGTGAAGGCGGTCAGGTTGACCGATCCGAGCGCCGCGCCGGCGGGTGCGAAGACGTGAACGAATAACCGCTCGCTGGTTCCCGGCGCGACGCCGCCGATCGTGCCGAGATCGCTGAGCGTGGCGTCCGCCCCGTCCAGCACGCCGTTGTTGTTGGAGTCGTGGTAGATGACCGAGCTCCAACCCGCCTGGTTGTTCGTGGTTGCCAGCGTGATCACGCTCCCGGCCCCGTCGCCCTCGACCACGTTGCCGTTGTTGGAGAGCAGGTGCGTGTAGCTCACCGAGCCGCCCGGCGCCACCTGGCCCGAGTTGTCCGGGACCAACTGGATGCTCCGCACCGCGTTGACGGTGACCGCGTCGTACTTGATGTCGGCGGCGCCCGAGACCGGCGAACGCGACCGGAAGTACAGCGCCACGTTGCCGGCCGCAAAACCCGCCGGAACGGTGACGTCGGCGTACACCAGGGTGTTGCCGGCCGCCCCGACATTGCCGGTGTTCGTGATCACGGCGTTGGCGGCATCGCGGAACGTGACCGACCAGCCGGCCGGCAACGTGATCGGCGCGAACAAGGGGGTGGTGCTGGCCGCGAGATCGTAGTTGTCCGAGACCAGTCCGGTGTTGTTGACGTAGAGCGTGAACCGGGTGGTCGTTCCGGGATCGACGGCGTTGGTGATCACGGGCGACCCCTCGGGGCCCGGACCGGCACCCGGCGCCGCCACGCCGGGCGTGTTGTTCGTGAGGTCCACGGTGTTGGCGACGATCGTGTTGAGCACGTCGTTCGCGGTGGCGGTGCGCGCCGGATCGGCGATCGAGGTCGCGGTCTTGGCGACAGCATACGGTCCGCCGGTCGCACCCGGCGGCAACGCGGCGCTCAAGACCACGACGTAGGTTCCGCCCGCCGCCACCGGCCCCGTGTCGGGCTGCCCGTCGCCGTTGGTGTCGGTGAGCGGAGTCACCCCGTCGCTCCGGAACAGTGTGAAGGCCGTGCCGCCCGGGAACGTCGAGGCGCCGATCGAGACGTTGAACACGTCCGTCCCATTTCCCGTGTTGGTCAGGGTGTTGTTGAACGCGACCGTCGCACCCTGGAGCGCCGAGGCCACGGTCTGGCCGGTGAACGTCAGCGAGGCGTTCTGGACCACGGTGAACGGGGCGGCGTTGGTGCTGAACGGGCCGACGTTCCCGGCGCCATCGTTGTACGCATAGGACGCCGAGTTGAGGATCGTGCTCGGCGCCAGCCCGGAGTTCACCATCACGTCGAACGTCAGCGTCCCGGTGGCGCCCGGCAGAACGCGGGCGATCGTCGCGGTCACTGTGCCGGCGGCGGTGACGCCGAAGTCGTAGACCACCGTGTTCGGCGCGATCCCCTGCGCGTCGGTGTTGTCGAGGTCGGTGAGCGCGGCGGCGCCGGTGACGCTCCACCGGCCGCTGCCCGCGACGTAGGTCATGCCGGCCGGGATGACGTCGGTGAGCCGGACGCTGGTCGCCGTGCTGTTGCCGGTGTTGGCATAGGACAGGGTGTAGGTGCGCGGCCCGCTCGGTGAGGAGCCGGAGCCCAGGTCGATCGCCTTGGTGACGCTCACCACCGCGTTCCCGGTCACCGTGACCAGGTCGGTGTTGAAGCCGGTTTGGCTGCCGTCGAAGGTGCTGGCCGCCGAGATTCGCGCGCGGGCGATCTGGCCCCCGATCTGGGTCCCGGGAACGCTGCCGACCACCACGAAGCGGAACACGCCTCCGGCCGCGAGCGGACCGGTCGTGGCGAGCGCGGTGAAATCGTCCGGCACACCGTCGCCGTTGGCGTCCGCGTACATCGCGAGCCCGGTGAGATCGAAATCGTCTCCGACCTGGTTGGTGAGCGTGAGCGGGAAGGTGTCGGTCCCGTTCCCGTTGTTAGTCAAGGTGTGGGGGAACACGGCTTGCCCGCCGGGCGCCGCGGTGCGGCTGCCGTCGGCGGTGAGCGAGAAACTCGCGACCTGCTGCACGATGGTCGTGACCAGGTTCGAGGTTATGCTGCGCGGCGTGTTCGAGGCGTCGAGGAACGTTGCCGAAGCCTGGTTGCCGATCGGCGTGCCCGCCGCCGGTGTCTGTGCCCGGCCCGTGGCCGGAAAGGTGATGAGCGACACCAGCGCGAACGCGGCGGCGAGGATGACGTTACGGCTCCGGGAGCCGGTCCTGCGCACGGCCATCATGGTCGAAAGCTCCGATCCTTGTGGTGAAGCGGACGCGCGCCCCCCGTGAGAGGCGTGCCGTCCGCGATGTCTTGGGGTCGTCCTGCGGCTTAGCGCCGTTCCGCGGTGGCTGCGGCGACGGCGGAGCTCACGCGCACGCGAGCCCGCACGGTCTGGGTCGTGCGTCCCTCGATGGCTCCCAGCGACCAGCGCAGGAACCGGTACTCGGAGGCGGGCACTTCCTGAAGCTCCTCACGCCCGTCCGGCCGGCGCACGAGTCGCTTGAGCGGTAGCGGCTCGAACCGCTGTCCGTCGACGCTGGCGAGCGCCGGTGCCGGTCGCGCGGATCGCGCGAGATACTCGGTGCCGGCCGGGATCGGCAGCGTCGCCTCGACCTTGCGCAGCGCCAGGGCGCCGGCGTTCCGATAGGCGGCGCGGTACTCCACGAGCTCGCCGGGCTTGGCCCGGTCTCCCGGGCGAAGCGACTCACGGCCGCGAGCGTCCACGACCACGCGATGAGCCGTGAGTGAGACATCGAGCGGAGCCTGCGCGTGCGACGCGATCGGCCACGGCAGAGCGAGAACGACGAGCGCGCCGCCGAGCGCGCGCGAGATCGAAGCGTGCATCCCTCATCCTCCCTGGATGGAACTTCCCGTTGTCGGACGGAAAACGTCCGAGATCCGGCTGCGTGTCAGCCAGCCGCAGGAATCACGCGAGGAAAGAAAGACGCGACGGTGACCACCGGTCATCCACGAGATCGCGACCCCTGCCGTGAGCGGTTATCGGCGAGGCCCGCTTCTGGGTTTAGCCACAAAGCTTGCGCTAACGAAATCGCTAACGAGATTCAGGACAAAATGTCGCGTGAAACCCTCCGTCGCGGACGCGGCAGAGCATCGTCGGTGGCCTGGTCGGGACGCGGCGTTGGCTCTTCGACTCGGAAATTTGGGGTTGCCACAAGACGTTCCCGTGAAATTGGACCGATCGTAGAGCTGCCGACCGAGATGGGCTGCGGCTCCCGATGACTTGCTGGACCGTCCGCGGCAACGAGATCACGCTGTGCGCGACGTTCGCGTCGAGCCAGCGCCCGCGTCAGCTGAGTCGCTGGTTGCGCCGATCCCCTGCGACGTGGCGCCCCAGGATTCTCTCGCGTGCTTGCCCGATGGGTGCCCCTCGGCTATGTTGCTCCGTCCTTCGCGCCGGCGACTGGACCGGAGCGGAGCGTCACCCCACGGGCCGGCCCCACGGAACACACGACAGCCTGAAACTCGGCGCCGCGGGGGACCACTCACCCAACCGACCGTTCTTAAGGAGTGTTTCATGAAGCTTTTGTGCGCCGCGGCCGCGAGCCTGCGGAAAATCTCCCGGACTGCGTTCGCCGCATTCCCGGCGATCGCCTTGCTCATGTTTTCGTCGAGCGCGTTCGCGAGCGAGCTGGATCTCGAGCTGCCCGTCATCGACACGAGCTACCTGCTGTTCGGGACGCCGGTATCGGGCACCACCCTGCTGCTCGGCGGCCTGGTCGTGTGCGTGCTCGGCATGCTGTTCGGGTTCGCGATGTACAAGCAGGTCCAGAAGCTTCCCGCACACCAGAGCATGCTGGACGTCTCCAACATCATCTGGGAGACGTGCAAGACCTACCTGCTCCAGCAAGGCAAGCTGTTGCTGGTGCTCGAGGTCTTCATCGGCGCCTGCATCGTCTACTACTTCGGGTTCCTCCAGCATCAGGGCCCCGGCAAGGTCATGCTGATCCTGATGTGGTCCGTGGTCGGTATCCTCGGGTCGTACGCCGTCGCCTGGTTCGGGATCCGGATGAACACCTACGCGAACAGCCGCACCGCGTTCGCCTCCCTCCGGGGCAAGCCGCTCCCGCTCTACGAGATCCCGCTCCAGGCCGGCATGAGCATCGGCGTGCTGCTGATCTGCGTCGAGCTGATCATGATGCTCGCGATCCTGCTGTTCGTGCCGCCCGAGGCGGCCGGCGCTTCGTTCCTCGGGTTCGCGATCGGCGAGTCGCTGGGCGCGTCCGCGCTCCGCATCGCCGGCGGCATCTTCACCAAGATCGCCGACATCGGCTCCGACCTGATGAAGGTCGTGTTCAAGATCAAGGAGGACGATCCGCGCAACCCGGGCGTGATCGCCGACTGTACCGGCGACAACGCCGGCGATTCGGTGGGGCCGACCGCGGATGGCTTCGAGACCTACGGCGTCACCGGCGTCGCGCTGATCTCCTTCATCGCGCTCGCCGTGGTGCCCGAGTTCAAGGCCGAGCTGCTGGTGTGGATCTTCGTGATGCGCATCCTGATGATCCTGACCTCGGTTCTCTCCTTCACGGTCAACGGCGCGATCGCCCGCTCGCAGAACCTGGGCAAGGACAAGATCGACTTCGAGGCGCCGCTGACGAGCCTGGTCTGGATCACCTCGCTGGTCTCCATCGTCGTGACGTTCGTCGCCTCACGCTGGATGCTCGGCGACCTGGGAGCCGGCCTGTGGTGGAAGCTCTCGACCATCATCTCGTGCGGCACGCTGGCCGCTGCGCTGATCCCCGAGCTCACCAAGGTCTTCACGAGCAGCAAGTCGGGTCACACGCGCGAGATCGTCGCGGCGAGCCGCGAGGGTGGGGCTTCGCTCAACATCCTCTCCGGATTGGTGGCGGGGAACTTCTCCGTGTTCTGGATGAGCCTGGCGCTCGCCGCCGTGCTGCTGGTCGCCTATCTGATGTCGCTCCAGGGGCTCGATGGCTTCATGGGCTTCCCGGCGGTGTTCGCCTTCGGCCTGGTCGCGTTCGGTCTCCTGGGCATGGGCCCCGTGACGATCGCGGTCGATTCCTACGGCCCGGTCACGGACAACGCCCAGAGCATCTTTGAGCTGTCCCAGGTCGAAACCACGCCGGGCGTGGCCGCGGACATCGAGCGGCAGTTCGGGTTCAAGCCCGATTTCGCGCGCGGCAAGCTGTTCCTCGAGGAGAACGACGGAGCGGGCAACACCTTCAAGGCGACCGCCAAGCCGGTGCTGATCGCCACCGCGGTCGCCGGCGCGACGACCATGATCTTCTCGCTGATCGTGCTGCTGCAGAAGCACGCCGCGGAGAGCGGCGTGGCGTTCGATCTCTCGCTCACCGAGCCTCTGGTGCTCCTCGGCCTGCTGATGGGCGGCGCGACCATCTATTGGTTCACCGGCGCCTCGATGCAGGCGGTGACGACCGGCGCCTATCGCGCGGTCGAGTTCATCAAGCGCAACATCCGCCTCGACTCGGCCGAGAAGGCCTCGATCAAGGATTCGAAGGAAGTCGTGCGCATCTGCACCCAGTACGCGCAGAACGGCATGTTCAACATCTTCATGGTGATCTTCTGTCTGACGCTGGCCTACGCGTTCTTCAGCCCGGTGTTCTTCGTCGCCTACCTGGTGTCGATCGCCGTCGTCGGCCTGTTCCAGGCCGTCTACATGGCGAACGCCGGCGGCGCGTGGGACAACGCCAAGAAGATCGTCGAGGTGGAGCTGCATCAGAAGGGCACGGAGCTCCACGACGCGACGGTCGTCGGCGACACGGTGGGCGACCCCTACAAGGACACCTCGTCGGTGGCGCTGAACCCGATCATCAAGTTCACGACGTTGTTCGGGCTGCTCGCGGTCGAGACCGCGGTCGCCAATCCGGGCGTCGCCATGCCGATCGGCATCGCGCTGTTCTTGGTCGCCGCTGCGTTCGTCTATCGCTCGTTCTACGGGATGCGGATCGGCGCCCAGGTGGGCGTGGCGACCAGGGCGGCCGCCGCCGCTGCCGCGACCCACTGAACCGTCGCGCGCCAACGCGCACGGGAAGCACACACCGGCGCCTCTGCCCGATCGGGCGGGGGCGTCGTGCTTCAGGCTCGATTGTGATCCGACCCGAGGTAGAGCCGGGCGTGGTTTATCACTACCGCTCGGCCGAGTCAGCTACCGGGCAGGCGAGCCCGCGAACACCTCGTCGGTCTTGGCCGCGAGAATGAAGTCGTTCTCGTGCAGCCCCTGGATCTTGTGCGTCCAGGTCTCGACCCGAACCTTCCCCCAGGCGACATGCAGATCGGGATGATGTCCCTCGCGCTCCGCCAGCTCGCCCACGCGGACGGCAAAGCTCATCGCCGAGCGGAAGTCCTCGAACTTGAACGTGCGCTCGAGCCGCTTGATGCCGTCCACCTCGACCACGCGCCACTCTGGAACCTGGGGCTGGAAGTTCCCGATTTCCGCCTCGGTCAAGGTCGGCACCCCACCTCGACACGCAACGCAGGACGACTGGGTCAACTGAGCCATGATTCTCTCCTCCTCGCGGCGCACCACACGCATCACACAGCGAGGGTCGGCTGCGCATGCCGCGAAGTCAAGCGAGCGCGCGATCCTGCTTGACGAACCGGGCCGGCATTGAGTCTCTTACCCAATCCATGAACGCAGACACTCGAAGCATCCTGTTCCCGCTCGAAGGCTATCGCTCTCGCGAAACGGGTCTGTTCGTCGCCCAGCTCGACGAGCTGACGAAACTCCTGATCGTCGATCTCGAAGGCGCCTTGCCGGAGGAGCTGGCGTGGCAGCCCGCCCCCGGCATGAACACGGTCGGGATGCTGCTCGCCCACATCGCCGTGGTCGAGGTGTTCTGGACGCAGGTCGGGCCTTTGGGTATGACGTCGTTCGCCACCGACGACGTGCTCGGAATCGGCATCGACGACGACGGCCTGCCGCTCCCCGAAGGCGCGGCGCCGCCCGCGGGTCTCGCGGGCAAAGGCCTCGGCTTCTTCATCGATCTGATCGGCAGGGGCCGGGAGTATTGTAAGCGCGCGACGCGACCACTGACCGATACGGATCTCGATCGCGAGGTCTCTCGCACCCGCCGCAACGGCGCCCAGGAAACCGCCAACCTGCGCTGGATCTATCACCACCTGGTCGAGCACCTGGCCGGCCACTACGGTCAGGTCAACATGCTCCGCCACTACTATCGGGTGAGCCGCGGCGTTCCGGACCCCCAGCGCCGATGAGCGCGACGACTCGCACGGTTCTCGAGGTTCCGGCGTGCCGTTCGCCTCAGGCGGGACTGTTCCTGGCTGCGCTCGACGATCAGCGCGGGCATCTGATCCGCGACACGCGCGGCCTCGCGCCCGCCGAGCTCGAGCGCCAGTTCGCGCCCGGCATGAACACGATCGGGATGCTGCTCGCCCACGTCGCCGTCGCGGAGACCCACATTCTCCATGTCGGCGTGCTCGGAAGGCCGGACAGCGACGTGCGGGGCGTGATCGGCGTCACGATGGACGACGACGGCATGCCGCTTGTCCCCGACGCACCTCCATCGCCGGCTCTCACGGCCAAGGACCTCGCGTTCTTCGACGACCTCCTCGCCCGCTCGCGCGCCCACACCCGCGACACGCTCGCGACCCTCGAGGACGCGGACCTGGATCGCCAGGTGATCCGGCACCGCCCCGACGGCGGCACGCGCGTGCTCAACGTGCGCTGGGCGCTCTACCACTTGGTCGAGCACGAGGCCGGGCACCGCGGTCAGATCAACCTGCTGCGGCATCTCTACCGGACCCGTCCCGCCGGCTGATTCGGAGCCGCCGGGCTGGCCGATGAGGTCGCTCCCGCACGCTAAAACGACGAGGGGCCGGCGCACGAGCGCAAACCCCTCGTCGTCATCAAGCGTCCGTTTTCGCTACTGCACCGGTCCCGCCACGTTGCCATCCGGATCGCGATGCCCGATCGGCCCGAGCTCGAGCTTGGCGATCTGCGGCAGGATCTTTGCCCGATCTCCAACCGCCACCACCAGCATGCCGTCCGGGTTCAGGTGCTTTCGCGTCGCATCCAGGACCTCGGCGCCGCTCATGCTGTTCAGGCGCGCGGGCAGGCTCTCGTAGTAGTCGGGCGGCTGATCGTGCAGGTACAGCGATCCGACCGTGCCGACCGTGCTCGAGGTGGTTTCGAACAACGCCGGCAGCGAACGCGAGATCGACTCCTTGGCGAGCGTCAGCTCGTCGGGCGTCACTTCGTTCGCCATCATCCCCTTCGCCTCTTTGAGCATCTCGGCGATCGAGGGTCCGGTGAAGGCGGTCTGCACCGCCGCACCGATCACGAGCGGCCCGACGCCGCGATTCTCGCCCAGGAACGAGAACGCGCCATAGGACCACGCCTTGTCCTCGCGCAGATTCATGTTGAGGCGGCTCGCGAACAATCCGCCCAGGATCGTGTTCATCACGTTGAGCTTCTCGTAGCTCGGGTCGGATCGCATGACGCCCATCTGTCCGACCAGAACCGCGGTCTGGGGGGAGCCCGGCTTGTTGACGACCAGCACGCGCTCCTTGACCGGCGTGCCGGCGGCCGGTTTCGGAGCCTCCTGACCGGAGCCCTTCCACTCCCCGAACGCCTCCGTCGCCAGGCGGCGTGCCTCGGCTTCGGTCACGTCGCCCGCGATCACGAGCGCGGCGTTGTTCGGGCTGAAGCCCTGCTGGTAGAAGCCGACCAGGTCCTCCCGCTTCACCTTCTTGATGGCGTCGTCGGTACCGAGCTGGACGTGACCGTACGGATGCTCCGAACCGTAGAGGTTGACGGTCATCACGCGGAGCGCCGTCTGGAACGGCGAATCCCGCTGCTGGAGCAGTGCCGTCAGTCGATCATTTCGAATGCGCTCGACTTCGTTGTCGGGGAACGCCGGATTCAGCACGACGTCGGACATGACGGCCAGCGCTGCGCTCGCATTCTGCTTGAGCGTCTTGCAGGTGACGAAGCTGCCGTCGTTGCTGGAGCCGGTGGATAGGTCGGCGCCCAGCGCTTCCAGCTCGCGTGCGATGCCGAGCGCATCGCGCTTGCTGGTGCCTTCGTCCAGCATCGAGGCGGTGTAGCCGGCGAGACCGGGCAGGGCGACCGGATCGGCGGCACTCCCCGAGCGCACGACCAGATGCGCCGCGACGATCGGCAGGTTGTGGGCTTCGACCAGATACACCGGCAGGCCATTCGGCAGCTCGAACCTCTTCGCGCTCGGCAGCGGCGCCGTGGACGCGGGTCCGGGCTTGGGTTGCTCCTTCCGCCACGGCTCCTTGGACTCGGTCGTCATCGCGACCGGGGGCGGCGCTTGCACCTCGGGGGGCTCGGCTGCCAGCACCTTGTCCCCCGGGACGCCGAACACGACGACCCGCTTGTTCTTGGCGAGCTGCTCGGCCGCGAAGCGCTTCACGCCGTCGGCCGTCACGGCGCCGTAGCGCGCCAGATCCTTGTTGAGGTAGCCGGGGTCACCGAGATGGTGGTTGTAGAGATTGAGACGATCGGCGACGCCGTCGAATCCACCCAGGTGCTCCAGGCTCTTGACGGTGCCCGCCCAGATCGCGTTCTTGGCCGACGACAGCTCCTCGGCGGTCGGACCTTCGCTCGCGAGCCGCGCCAGCTCGGCGTCGACGCCGGTCTCCATCTCTTCGGCGGTGTGGCCGGGCTTGGCGGTGGCCGTGATCTGGAACACCGAGCCGAGCGTCAGCGATTGCTGCTCGGCGGCGACGGACTGCGCGATCTTCTTGTCGTAGACCATGCTCTTGTAGAGCCGGCTCGCCTTGCCCCCGCCCAGGATCTGCGCCGCGATCCGCGCCTCGGCGTCGCCCGGCTGGAAAATGGTCGACGTGATCCACGCCAGGTACGCGCGCGGCAGCTCGACTTTGTCGGTGACGACGGCGCGCCGCTCGCTCGTGATCGGTGGCGTGGACGCTTCGACCTTCGGCACTTCCGCGCCGCGAGGAATGCTGCCGAAATATTTGTCGACCAGCGCCTTGGTCTTCTGGACGTCGATGTCGCCGACGATCGCGAGGCTCGCGTTGTTCGGCGCGTAGTAGCGAGTGAAGAAGTCGCGCACGTCCTCGAGCTTCGCGGCCTGGATGTCCGCGTGCGATCCGATCACCATCGCATGATACGGATGACCCTTCGGGAACATCTCGTGGAGCACGGCTTCCTGCGCGAGTCCGTAGGGCGCGTTTTCGAAGCTCTGCCGGCGCTCGTTGCGGACCACGCCCTGCTGGATCGACAGCATGCGCTGATCCAGCCGATCGAGCAGGAAGCCCATCCGGTCGCTCTCCAGCCACAGCGCCAGCTCGAGCTGGTTCGCGGGAACGTCCTCCATGTAGTTCGTGCGGTCGAAATCGGTCGTGCCGTTGACGAACGACGAGCCCGCGCCTTCGAGAATCCGGAAGTACTGGTCGTCGCCGACGTGGCCGGACGCCTGGAACATCATGTGCTCGAACAGATGCGCGAATCCGGTGCGGCCGGCGGTCTCGTTGGAGGGTCCGACGTGGTACCAGAGGTTCACGGCGGCGATCGGCAGCCTGGGATCGCGGCGCAGGACCACATCGAGACCGTTCGGCAGCGTGTATTTCTCGTAGTCGAGCTTCACCATCGGGGCTTTGCTCCCCTGGGTCATGAGAGCCGCGCAACCCACGGCTCCGGCGATCGTCAACCCTGCCAGCGCGAGGACCAGGACGCCCCGTCCAGGACGCCTCGCGAGCGGGCGGAGGAAAATCATTCTCATCGTATCTCCTTTCGGCCAGGACTTCGGGTGAGGCGCAAACCTAGGGTCGAGCCAGGAGGCCTTCAACCGTGACCGGCCGGAAGCCCGGAAAGGACCGACGAGCGCGGCTCGTGCGGGCCGAAAGCATGTGCGCTCCGCGGCGATTCCGCGCGGATCCCAGATTCACTCCGAGGACGCGCTGGCGTCGCCGAGTCGCATCAGACCGGATGCGAACACCGCCGGTTCGGGAAGCAGGCTCAACACCAGGTGCTCTTCATCACGAAAGTCATAGAAGAGTCCGGGATGGACGACCACGTCCCGCCGCAACAGCTCCAGGGCCCACGCTTCGTCGGTGAGCGACCTCGGCATTCGCACCACGGCAGACCAGCCGCCCTCCGCCCGCAGATGGTGGATCGCAGGCCGCGACTTCACGAGCCTCGCCAGCAAATCGAGGTTCTCGCTCAATCGCTCGCGCACTCGCGCTTGAAACGAGCGTCGTGCGGATAGCAGCCGTGGCAGCGCGTTCTGGACCGGAGTCGAAACCGAGAGGAATAAATCCGACACCCACTCCAGTCCGTTCAGGAGTTCGGTGCGCGCCGGCTCGGGGCCGAGGGCGATCATCCAGGAGAGCTTGAGCTGC
>DASQFU010000221.1:0-18639 GCA_035632955.1 Candidatus Limnocylindria bacterium | reverse complement strand
TCGAGGTGCGCGGCCAGCAGACCGATCAGCGGTTGATGACCAACCAGCAGCACGCATCCCTCGACCGCCTGCCGCTTCGCGAGCGCTGCGAGGATGCCCGCAGGCTCGCTCGCGTGCGCCAGCTCGTCCATGATCTCGATCTGAACCGGCGGCGTCAGCGGCTCGAGCACGAGCTGAGCCGAATCGCGGGCCCTACGCAGCGGGCTCGCGAACACGCGCTCCGGCCGCCAGCCGTCCTTGGCGAGTCTCAGTGCCAGCCGCCGGAGAGCCTGCTCGCCGGCAGGCGAGAGACGGCGCGGCACGTCCCCGCCCGGCCCGGCCGGCAGCGCGTCGCCATGTCTCAGTAGCTCCAATGTCAGCGGCACGGGCGGACCATCGCCACCCGTGCCGCTGGTTGTCAAATCGCGGTCGCTCGGCGCTAGCAGGGGAGCGTTCGGCCGAGCGCACGACGAGATCAGAAACCGCCGCTGCTCTCGGCTTTCCCCGCCAGGTCCTTCGAAGTGATGTCGAACGTGATCATGAATCCATTCGTATTCTTGAACTCGAACGCGTTCGGGCCGAGCCGGTAGGCCTCGACTTCGTTCGGCATCAGGACGAAGCCGGTGTTGCGCGGCGCGCCCCAGTACTTGAGGTTCGTGATCACGACCGGAGAGGCCTTGTCGCGGTTCACGGCGCCACCGTTCAGCACCACCTCGCCGGCCTTGCCGCCGTCGAGCTTCGCGACCGCGCGGTCGCCGCTGTGCGTCCACTCGATCGGCAGATCGGTCTTCGCGACTTCGATCGGCGTTTCCCACTTCACTGGATACAGGTGGCCGAGAATGGTCGTGATGCCTTCGCGCTGCGCCTTGGTCACCGAGGGGTCGAACGTGATGACCGCCCACTTCATCGTTCCGTCCGAGAAGTCGTCGCCAAGGTCCATTGCGGCCCAGAACTTGGCGCCGTCGAGCTTGACCGAGCCGTAGCTGCCTTTGTTGACCTTGAAGACGTTGTTAGCGCGGCAGAAATGTTCCGTTTCCTCACCGGCCTTTGCGCCGTGGGCATGACCGGCGTTTTTGCTGTGATCGTGGCCTTCCTTCTTGGCGCTCACGGCGTGGCCGGCGGGCTTGGTGGCGAAGTAGCACTGGCAGAACATCGGGCACGAGCATGCCTCGATGATCGTGGCGTTCATGCTCCACTGCGGAGTGGTTGCAACCTGGCTCTTGCTGTCCGCCGCGAGCACCGGCGCGGCGAGACACAGAGAGAGGGCGAGACCGAAAGCGAGGCGCTTCATGGGGACTCCTCCTTGGTATTCCGGGTTGGCGACGATTCGGCCCAGGGGAGCCGAGCCGGTGGCTCAGCCTACGGCGGCCAAGCAGAGGCCGCAAGCGTCATCACGCGGCGCACCAGGGGGCCGCGCCGGTTGCGCCCTCTGCGCTCCTCCGATAACCTCCATCGCCAACGTCCGGGGGTCTCGCGCCAGGTGGCCGGCCCTCGTGAGTGACAACGCGGCTCGATCCGGGCGCGACCGGCACCCGGGCTCCGACCCGCAAGGAGTCCGCATCTCCATGACCAGCCCATTTCTCGAGGCGCTCCGCGAGCGCGTCCTGTTCTTCGACGGCGCCATGGGCACCCAGATCCAGGCCTCGCAGCTCACGGCCGAGGACTTCGGCGGCAAGGAAGGCTGCAACGACTACCTGAGTCTCACGCGCCCCGACGTCATCGAGCGCATTCACGCCGCCTACTTCGAGGCCGGGGCCGACGTGGTCGAGACCAACTCGTTCCAGGCGTCGCGGGTGCGACTCGAGGAGTGGGGTCTCGCCGATCAGACGCTGGCGATGAACCGCGCGGCGGCGGAGATCGCTCGTCGTGTCGCGGACCGGTTCGCCGCGGGCGACGGGCGGCCACGATTCGTCGCGGGCTCGATCGGACCTTCCGGAATGCTGCCTTCCTCCGAAGATCCCGATCTCGGGCGCTTGTCGCTGGACGATCTGGTGCCGGTGTTCCTGGAGCAGTCGCTGGGCCTGGTTCAGGGTGGCGCGGACGTGCTGATTCTCGAGACCTGCCAGGACATGCTCGAGATGAAAGCGCAAATCCTGGGCGCGCGACTCGCGTTCGAGCGCGCCGGCCGCTCGGTGCCGCTGCAATCCTCGGTCACGCTCGACCCGAGCGGGCGGATGCTGCTCGGCACCGACATCCGCGGAGCGCTCGCCACCCTCGAAGCGCTGCGCGTCGAGATCATCGGGCTCAACTGCTCGACCGGGCCGGACCTGATGCGCGACAGCATCCGCTACCTGGGTCAGAACGCGAGCACGTTCCTGCATTGTATTCCGAACGCGGGGCTGCCGATCAACGACGGCGGGCGCGCGGTGTATCCGATGCGGCCCGAGCCGATGGCGGAGATCCTGCACGAGTTCGTCGTCGAGCACGGCGTGAACATCGTCGGTGGCTGCTGCGGGACGACGCCGGAGACGATCCGGGCGCTGGTGTCGGCGGTCGGACGCCGTGCGCCTGCCGCGCGCCCGGGGCGCGGTCCATGGATGGTCTCGAGCGGCATCAGCGCCACGACCCTGCGCCAGGAGCCGCCGCCGATGCTGATCGGCGAGCGCCTCAACACGCAGGGGTCGCGCAAGGTGAAGGGTCTGGTGCTCGAGAACCGGCTCGAGGAGCTGATCCCGATCGCACGCTCGCAGGTCGAGGGCGGTGCGCACACTCTGGACGTGTGCCTCGCGCTGACCGAGCGCACGGACGAAGCCGACCAGATGCGGCGGCTGGTGAAGAAGCTCGCCTTGGCGGTCGAAGCGCCGCTGTGCATCGACTCGACCGAAGCCCCCGTGATCGAAGCCGCGCTCAAGGCCTATCCCGGCAGCGCGATCGTCAACTCGATCAACCTCGAAAACGGGCGCGAGCGCGTCGACGCGGTGATGCCGCTGGTGATGCGCTACGGCGCGGCCGTGATCGCGCTGACGATCGACGAGCAGGGCATGGCCAAGAGCGCCGACCGCAAGCTCGAGGTCGCCCGGCGCATTCACGACATCGTCACCCGCGAGTATGGTCTCGCGCCCGAGCGGCTGATCTTCGACGCGCTCACCTTCACGCTCGCGACCGGTGACGAGGAGTTCCTGAACTCCGGCATCGATACGATCGCAGGCATCCGGCGCATCAAGGCCGCGCTGCCGGGCGTGTGCACCAGCCTCGGCGTCTCCAATGTCTCGTTCGGGCTCTCGAAGGAAGCGCGTGCGGTGTTGAACTCGGTGTTCCTCTATCACTGCGTTCAGGCCGGTCTCGACATGGCGATCGTCAACGCTGCCGAAGTGCTGCCCTACGCCGAGATCGGCGCCGAGGATCGGCGGTTGGCCGAGGATCTGATCCTCAATCGCGATCCTCAGGCGCTGGAGCGGTTCATCACGCACTTCGAGGGGCGGACCGCCGACACGCGCGCGAAGCAGGAGGAAGCCGAAGAAGCCATGATGACTGTGGAGCAGCGCATTCACTACCAGATCCTCCACCGCAAGCCGGCCGGCATCGAGGCGTTGATCGACCAGGCGGTGTCCGGGGTGGACCCGGTCGCGGTGCTCAACACCGTGCTGCTGCCGGCGATGAAGGAAGTCGGCGACAAGTTCGGCGCCGGCGAGCTGATCCTGCCGTTCGTTCTGCAGAGCGCCGAAGTGATGAAGAAGGCCGTGGCGCGGCTCGAGAACTACCTCGAGAAGAATGTGGACGTCTCGAAGGGTCGGGTCGTACTCGCGACGGTGTTCGGCGACGTGCACGACATCGGCAAGAACCTGGTCAAGACGATCCTCAGCAACAACGGCTACACGGTCTTCGATCTCGGCAAGCAGGTTCCGGTCACGACCATCATCGAGAAGGCCAAGGAAGTCGATGCGACCGCGATCGGCCTCTCGGCTTTGCTGGTCTCGACCAGCAAGCAGATGCCGGTGTGCGTCACCGAGCTCCATCGCGCCGGCCTGCGCTACCCGGTGCTGATCGGCGGCGCCGCCATCAACCGCAACTTTGGCCGGCGCGCCGCACTCGTGGACGGCGAGATCTTCTACGAGCCCGGAGTGTTCTACTGCAAGGACGCGTTCGAGGGGCTCGACACCGTCAACGCGCTGGCCGATCCGGCGCAGCGCGGCGAGTGGGTCGAGAAGAACCGGCGCGAGGCGTTCGAGTTCAAGACCAAGGCGGCCGACCTGGAGGCGCGCGCCGAGCAGTCGGCGGCGACGCAGCGCGATTTCAAGGTCACGGTGCCGAGGGACGTGGCGATTCCTGCGCCGCCGTTCTGGGGCGCGCGGGCCGCCGAACCGGCCGAGATCTCGTGGGAAGAAATGTTCGCGGGTATGGATCTCAAGACCCTCTACCGCCTGCATTGGGGAGCGCGGGGAACCGGCGAGACGTTCGACAAGCTGGTGCGGGAGGACTTCGAGCCTCGCCGTTTAGCGCTCCAGCGCGAAGCGCGCGAGCAGGGCTGGCTCGAGCCCAGGTCGTGCTACGGCTTCTTCCCCTGCCAGAGCGAGGGGCAGGATCTGATCGTCTACGATCCGGCGGCTTTCGCGGCCGGGTCGCTGGCTGCGCGCGGCAAGCTCGAAGAGCTCGTGCGCTTCACCTTTCCGCGCCAGACGGACCGGGAAGGACTTTGTCTCTCCGACTATTTCCAGCCAGTCGAGAGCAGCAAGCTCGACGTGGTCGGCTTCCAGATCGTGACCGTCGGCCCGCACGCCGACGAGCTCAGCAACACGCTCAACACGGAGGGCGAGTACGCGAAGGCGTTGTTCGTCCACGGGCTCGCGGTCTCGGCGGCCGAAGGGCTCGCCGAGTGGCAGCATCGCCGGATTCGCCAGGAGCTGCGGCTCGACCAGGAGCGCGGCAAGCGCTACTCGTTCGGCTACAGCGCGTGCCCCGACCTGGCCGATCAAGCGAAGCTCTTCAAGCTCCTCGACCCCGAATCACGGATCGCGGTGACGCTGACTAGCGCTTACCAGCTCGTGCCCGAAGCCTCGACCAGCGCGATCGTCGTCCACCACCCCGCGGCGATGTACTACATGGTCAAGGTCTGAGGGCGTCCCTGCATCAGGCGTGTGTGGCGGACGCAGCCTGAGGGACCAGCGGATTTAGCTTGAGGAGCTGGAGATTGCAATCCGCAAGGCGGATGATCTCGGACGCCACGCGATGCTCCTTCATGTTCTCGAGCACAGGCTCGGCGACCTCCTCGGTGTTCGAAACCTCGAGCCCGTGCTTGAGCGAGGCATTGAGAACCAGGATCTTGAGTGGAGTGCCCGGCGCGGGCATCTCGCATTCGGTGCACGGCTTGGTCTTGTACATGGACGCTCCTGGGCGGAAGACGGTTGAGTTTGCGAGCAGATCTGACGCCGCCGATCGTTGCGCATTGACATCCTTCGGGCAATACGCGTGGCGAACGAGGGCGTGACGTCAAGCGGGCGACGAAATATCACCTCGCTCGACACGCGAATATTGACTTCGCGTCGGCGGGCGACGGACAATATAACGCGCTGTTGACGAAGCATGACGCGCCGGAATGGCGCGTTCCCACTCTCATCCCTCCTTCCCGGACCAACTCGACCGCCATGTCATTCAAGACCTCAGTTAGGCGCGCGTTCATGATGTTTGCTGGTTTCGTGGCATTGCTGGCCGGCTCTGTGCCGGGCGCTCTCGCCCAAACAGTCGTTACATCCGAGGTCACTTTGGGCGACACAACCAACGTCGTGGACCAGGACGATATGTGCATTTGGATCCACCCCACGGATCGGTCGCTCAGCACGGTCATCGCCTCGGACAAGGGGGCCAAGAAACTGTTCGTCTATGATCTCCAGGGCGTTCGGCTCCAGACGATTCCGATCGTCGGACAACCCGGCAACATCGACGTCCGCTACCATTTCCCGATCGCCGGCGGCTTCGTCGACATCGTTGTGGTCAACAACCGCGACACGAGACGAATCTTCGTGTATCAGGTCGACCCCGGGACGCGGCAACTCACGCGGGTCGACAACGGCGCCCTGATCACGCGCGACTCGTACGGTTCGTGCCTCTACAAGAGCCCGGTCTCGGGAAGCTACTACGTGTTCACGACCGCCGAGAGCGGCGGCGTCGAGCAGCACGTGCTCCAGGACCAGGCTGGACAGGTGACGTCGACGCGGGTGCGCTCGTGGCAGCTCGGCGGCCGGACCGAGGGCTGCGTCTGCGACGACGAAAACGGAACGGTGTATTTCGGGGAGGAAACCGTCGGCATTTGGAAGTTCCTCGCCGAACCGGGAGACACGACAGGCACTCTGGTGGCGGCCGTCGGCGATTCCGGCCTGGTCGCGGACGTCGAAGGCCTGACGATCTATTACGCTGCCGGCGGCGGCGGTTATCTCCTCGCCTCGAGTCAGGGAAGCGACGACTTCAAGGTGTACAACCGCCAGGCCCCACATTCCTATGTCGGTACCTTCGAGGTGATCGGAGTCCGAAATACCGACGGAATCGACGTGACCAACGTTTCCTTGGGGCCGGAGTTTCCGAACGGCATTTTCGTGGCCCACAACGGAAGATCGAGCCTCGACATGGTCGAGGTCTGCGCGTACGAGGATCTGCAGCTTCAGATCGACACGTCGTACTGGAATCCTCGTGGCGGCGAGCCCACGGCCGATGCTCCTCTTGGCGACGCCGGGGTTGTTCTGCACCACCTGCGCGCGCAACCGAATCCGGCGCGGCAGCGGCTGGCGATCTCGTTCTCGCTGCGCGATGCACGGCCCGCATTCCTCGAGCTCTTCGATCTCGCCGGCCGCAGGCTCTGGTCGACTCGGGTCGAGGCGATCGGACAGGGTAGCCACAAGGTCGTCGTGCCCGAGGACGTGGCGATGCGCGCGGGGAGCTATCTCATCCGACTGACGCAGGGATCGACGTCGTTCACCAGCCGAGCCATAGTGGTGCGTTGAACGCTCGTGTGGCAAGGTACGCTGCCGTGTCCCACGCCAACGATCGCGACCCCGGGCCTGCGGCGAGAACCTTCGTCGCTCGTCCCGGATCGGCCCAGGCCCCTGCAGGTCTACTGCGGCGGTTGACCGCCTACCTCGCAGACGCCGTGCTCCTCACGGCTCTCATCTATGTCGCCTCGTTCACGCTCGGCCTGGTACGCGGACCGATCGTTCGCTTTCAGCCGCTCGCGGACACGGGCGGAGCCCTGATCACCGTCGATCCAGCCGGCGCGCTGCTCGCCGGAGTCGCGAGCTTGGCGCTCGGCGCCCTCTACTTCATCGGCTCGTGGACCCGAAGCTCGGCGACGCTTGGCCAGCGTCTGCTCGGCGTTCGAGTCGGCGCAGCTCGCGACCAGCGCACGCTGAGCTTCGGCCAGGCCGCGGTTCGCTGGCTGCTGCTCCTCGGACCTCTGTCGCTGGGCGCGCTGGGCGCCACGGCGATGCCGGGACTGCGGCCGGCGTTCGGTCCGATCCTGCTCGTCTGGTATGCGATTCTCCTGATCACGACGATGCGAAGCCCGATGCGGCAGGGCTTGCACGACCGGCTCGCCGGCAGCGTCGTGACCCGCCCCGATCGCGTCATGCCGCCCGTCGCTTCCTGACCATGCGGGTCGACGCATCCAGCATCCCTTCCGGCAGCCGTCTCGAGTTCGATCTCTGCATCGTCGGCTCGGGCGCCGCCGGGATCACGCTCGCGCGCCGGTTCGCCAGCACCTCGATCAAGGTCGTCGTGCTGGAGAGCGGACTCGACGAATACGATCCTCGCACGCAGGCACTCGCCGAAGGCGAGATCGTAGGGCTTCCGTACTTTCCGCTCGACACCGCGCGGCTGCGCTGGCTGGGAGGCACGACCAACCACTGGGGCGGGCATTGCCGTCCGATGGCGGCCGAGGACCTCGAAGCAAGATCCTGGGTCCCGAACAGTGGTTGGCCGATCGGACTGCAGGATCTGGAACCCTATTACGAGCGCGCGCGGATCGAGTGCCGCGTGCCCTCCAAGCTGTGGACGCTGGAGGCCTGGCAGGAGAAGGACTCCCATAAGCCGTTGCCGCTCGTGGGCCAGCGCTTCGTCACTCGCATCGCCCAGCTCGTCGGGCGCGAGTCGCGGAGCTTTCGCGTCGCGCACCGCTCGGAGCTGGCGTCGATCGCGAACGTGGCGGTCCATCTCGGCGCCAATGTCACGGAAATCGAGACCAGCGAAAACGGAACGCTCGTCACTCGAGTCCACGTCGCCACCCTGGGCGGCCAGCGCTATTCCGTCACAGCCCGGCAGATCGTCCTCGCCGCGGGCGGCATCGAGAATCCGAGGCTGCTACTGGCGTCGAATCGGCAATGGCCTGCGGGACTCGGCAACCAGAACGACGTCGTCGGACGCTTTTTCCTCGAGCATCCGCGCTTCACTGCGGGGTACCTCGCGCCGTCCAACCCACATCTGCGTGTCGGCCTCTACGACGACCACTCGGTCGGCAAGGCAAAGCTCCAGGGCTACCTGTCCTTGTCCAAGGAGGCGCAACGCGCCGAGCAGTTGGTCGGCGTCGAGATGCTGTTCCGCCCGACCTATGTCGGCTCGTTCGAGCAGGCGCTCGAATCGAACGACGTGCGAGAGCTTCAGGCGGTCATGAACGCGGTGCGGGGGCGCGGAGGTCTCGGCGATTTCGGCCGGCATCTCGCCAACGTCGTCGCGGACCTGGCGAGTTGGCAGTCGATCCTGATCCCCGGCGCTCCGCTGCCGGTGCCGTTCCCCGAGGTCGTCGGCCGGGTCATGCGCTCGACGCCGGTCGAAGCGCAGGCGTTGATCCCGGAGCTGATGGGAGACATTGTCGCCGGCGCTTATGCGAAGACCCGCGGCGCTCCGATCAAAGAGGTCCGAATCCGCACCCGGATCGATCCTGCGCCGAATCCGGACAGTCGCGTGACATTGAGCGATGAACGGGACGAGCTCGGGATGCCCCGGGTGCGTCTCGATTGGCGGCTCACCGCGCTCGATCATCACAGCGTCCGCCGTACCATGGAGATCTTCGGCGCGGAGATCGGTCGCGCCGGTCTCGGCAGAGTGCGGATCACGTTCGACGAAGGCGGCCGCACGTGGCCCGAGGATCTCGCCGGCGGCTACCACCACATCGGCACGACGCGCATGAGCGACGACGCCAAGCACGGCGTCGTCGACCGGAACGGCCGGGTCCATGGCATCGAGAATCTGTTCATCGCCGGCAGCTCGGTGTTTCCGACGGCGGGCTCCGGCCCACCGACCATTACCATCGTCGCGCTCGCGATGAGGCTCGCCGATCATCTGAAGGGGCGACTGGCGTGAACGCTCCGCGCGACTTGAGCCGCCGCGAGTTCCTGCTCCTGGCCGCGGCGTTCGCGACCCCGCTCGTGCCCCTGCACGCGTTCTTCGAGACGTTCTCCGCGCCTCCCGGGCGGCCGCCGTCGCCTGCCGGCAAGCTGGTCGGACTTCTCCGTCACCCGGCGAGCGCGCGCGTCATCGGCACGGCCTATCTCGAAGCGATTCCGGCCGAGGCCGACGCCCCGATTCTGGTCGATGCGATCGCCGCAGGTCTCGAAGGTGGCCCTGCGGCCCTCCGGGCCGACGCCAACGCGCTGCGCCGGAGATTGCTGCGACGAATCGAGCACGATTTCGAGCTCGAAACCACCGTTCGGCTCCAGGGATGGATCGTGTCGCGCACCGAGGCGCGTCTGTGCGCCCTGGCGACCTTGAAGCTGGGATGATCGCTCGGGAGCAGTTCGCGATGCGGGTGACAGCCTCCGGTTTCCGCCGGGCGTTGCTTGCGGCTCTGATTCTGGTTCCGGTGGCCGGCGCATCGGATTCTCCTCACGGAGCGCCGCTTCCGGTGCGAGCCACGCTCCGGGATCCGGCGATCGAGGATCAGGACGACATGTGCATCTGGGTCCATCCCAAGGAACGCGCGCTGAGCACGGTCATCACCTCCGACAAGACCGCAGGAAAGCTGTTCGTCTACGACCTTCAGGGTAGAACCATTCAGGTGCTGCCGGTCCGCGGCAAGCCCGGCAACATCGATCTCCGCTACGGTTTCCCGCTGGCCGGCGCGCGCGTGGACATCGTCGCCTTCAACGACCGCAGGCTGCGGACGATCGAAGTGTACCGAGTCGATCCCAACACCCGGCGACTTCATCGGGTCGACGACGGCGCGATCGCGACCGGCGCCAACTATGGTTTGTGCCTGTACCGCAGCGCGCGCTCCGGCAACTTCTTCGCGTTCTCCACCGCCGAGAACGGCACGATCGGGCAGTACCGGCTCCGCGACGAGGGCGGAAAGGTGGCCGCGAGCCGCGTCCGCACCTGGGACCTCGGCGGCCAGACCGAGGGCTGCGTCTGCGACGACGAAACCGGAATCGCCTATTTTGGTGAGGAAGACGCCGGCATCTGGAAGATCGGCGCGGAGCCGGGCCAGGTCGTGAAGCCCGCACCCGTGGCGAAGGTCGGCGACGCGAGCGGGCTCACCGCGGACGTCGAGGGTCTCACCCTCTACCTCGCCGCCGGCGGCCGTGGTTACCTCATCGCCTCGAGCCAGGGGAGCGACGACTTCAAGGTCTACGAGCGCAAGCCTCCACACCGCTACGTCAAGAACTTCAAGGTCGCCGGCGTCGCCACCACCGACGGCATCGACGTGACCAGCGCCGCCCTGGGCTCCCGATTCCCGACCGGGCTGCTCGCGGTCCACAACGCCGTGCCGAAGAAAAAGACGGTCGAGCTCTGCTCTTACGGGCTCGGGCTGCCGATCGACACGCTGCACTGGAACCCACGAAAGCGGTAGCCGTCCCCGGCCGGCCGGCATGCATTTCGCAATCCGTCGTGCGAAAGCGAGACCGTGGCCAGGATCGCGATGGAAGCACGTCCCCGTGGTTGCGGCCTGCGGGTTTCGTTCAGTAGAATTAGGCCCGAACTCCCGCCGAGATCCGCGCACGATCCGGGCGAAACGACGCCCGGCTTTCCCCTGACCGAGGCGCAGCGCCGTCGGATCCGCATCGACGCAGCCGCGCGCGAAACGTTGACCGACATGCGACCCGATGAGACGCGCGGCGCGGCGTTGCGGCGCCCGAAGATCGCCTACGTCATGTCCCGGTTTCCCAAGCTGACCGAGACCTTCGTCCTCTACGAGATGGATGCGGTCGAGGCGCAGGGGACCCGGGTCGAGGTCTACCCGCTCCAGAGCCAGCGCGAGGCGAAGATGCACGCCGAGGCGGCGCGCTGGGTCGAGCGCGCACACTACGGTCCACTGCTCTCCTGGCCGATCCTACAGGCGAACCTCGCCGCCTTCGCGCGCCGGCCGGTCCGCTACACCTCGACACTCCTGTCGGTGGTGCGGCGCAACTGGGGCAGCGCCCGATACCTGAGCGGGGGACTCGCGTTCTTTCCCAAGGCGGTCTACTGGGCAGACCGAATGGCGAACGAGGGGGTGGATCACGTGCATGCTCACTTCGCCAGTCATCCGGCGGCCGTCGCGTGGGTGATCCACCGGCTGTCCGGAATCCCGTACAGCTTCACCGCCCACGGCTCGGACCTGCACCGCGACCGCCACATGCTCCGGGACAAGGTGGCGGACGCGGAGTTCGTCGTCGCCATCTCGAGCTACAACCGGCAGGTGATCCTCGATGAATGCGGACCGCAAGCCGATCCCAAAGTGGTCGTGATCCATTGTGGCGTCGATCTCGACGCCTTCCATCCGGAGCGCGCGAGCGCGAAGCAGAACGGTCACCCGCCCGCGCTGGACGTGCTCTGCATCGGGACGCTTCACGAAGTGAAGGGCCAGACCTATCTGATCGAGGCCTGCCGCCAGCTCGCGGAACGCGGTCATCAGGTCGCGTGCCACCTGATCGGCGATGGGGAGGATCAACAGCAGCTCGTGCGGCAGGCGCGCCAGGCGGGGATCGCCGACCGCGTTCATTTCCTGGGACGCCTCGACCAGCGGGAAGTGCGCGAGGCGCTGCGACGAGCCGACGTGCTCGCCGCCCCGAGCGTCCCGACGCACAACGGCCGGCGCGAGGGCATCCCGGTCGCGCTCATGGAAGGAATGGCGAGCGGCGTGCCTTCGGTCGGCAGCCGGATCTCCGGGATTCCCGAGTTGATCGAGGATGGCGAGAGCGGCCTGCTGGTCGAGCCCCGCGACGCCAAGGGGCTGGCGGATGCGCTCGAACGCCTGCTGCGCGACCCGCAGCTCCGCCGCCGCCTGGGCGCCGCCGGAAGGGCGAAAGTCGAACGCGAGTTCGATCTCCGCAAGAGTGCGGCGTCCCTGAGCCGGCGCTTCGCGAGCCGGGCCCAGCCGTGATCGAGATCGTCTTCTGGAGCGCGGCGGGACTGGTCGCGTTCACGTACGCCGTGTTCCCGGCGCTGCTGCTGGTGCGCGGCCGAGCCATGCACCGGCCGCCCGCGAGCCAGGAGATCACGCCGCGCGTCAGCCTGATCATTGCCGCCTACAACGAAGCGCACAGCATCGGCGACAAACTCGACAACGTCCTGGCTCTCGACTATCCGCGCGACCTGCTCGAAGTCATCATCGCTTCGGACGGATCGAACGACGGCACCGACCGCGTGGTCCAACGCTACGTCGGCGACCTGGTCAAGCTCCACTCCCTGCCGCGCCGCGGCAAGGCGTCCGCGCTCAACGACGCGGTGGCCGCATCGAGCGGCGAGATCCTGGTGTTCTCCGACGCCAACAGCCTCTATGCACCCGACGCGTTGCGCGCACTGGTGCGGCCGTTCGCCGATCCCGAGGTGGGAGGTGTGGCGGGCAATCAACGCTACCTGGGCGGTAAGGGCGCGGAGGGCGACGGCGAGGGCGAGGTGCGCTACTGGCAGGTCGATCGCGAGCTGAAGCGCGCCGAGGGCATGGCGGGAAACACGATCTCCGCGACCGGAGCGATCTACGCGATCCGCCGGTCGCTGTTCATGCCCGTGCCGGACGGCGTCACCGATGATTTCGTGACGTCGACGCGCGTGATCGCCCAGGGCAAGCGCCTCGTGTTCGCGCCGGGCGCCATCGCGCTCGAGCCGGTGGCCGGCACCAGCGGGCTCGAGTTCGGGCGCAAGGTCCGGATCATGACCCGCGGGTTCCGCGGTGTGCTCATGATGCGCGAGCTGCTCAACCCCTTTCGCTTCGGCTTCTATTCCTTCCAGCTGTTCTGGCACAAAGTGCTGCGGCGGCTCATGGTGTTTCCGCTGCTGGTGATGCTCGTGCTCAATCCCTTTCTGCTCGACCAGGGAGCCGTCTATCGTTGGAGCATGGCGGCGCAGGCGGGCCTCTACGGCTGCGCGCTCGCCTACCTGGCGCTCCGGAACACCCGCTTCGCGCGGCTCAAACCGCTCGAGATCCCGTTCTTCTTCTGCATGGTGAACGCCGCGGCGCTGGTCGCGACGTGGAACGTCGTGCGCGGATACCGGATCGACCGCTGGGAGCCGAAACGCATGGCCCACGGAAACGCAGCCGGTGGGTGAACGGGGGAAGCCACCTGTCCGCAGCTAGCGCTTCCGGCACCCGAACCCAGGCAGCCCGCCTCGACTGGCGGTTCCTGCTCGCCGACCCCGCACTCGACCGCGTGGCTTGCGTCGGCCGCCCGGACGAGAGCCTGCTCGTGGCGCTGCGACTCTTCTGCCGCTCGGTGGAGGTGCTGGAGGCGAACGGCGCGGGCCCACGCCACCATGACGACGACTTCGACGTCGTGATCGCGTGCGACCCGACCGGCGCCCAGCTTCGCCAGGCCGCTCGCCGAGTGAAGCTCGGCGGCACGCTCGTCGTCGAAGTGCGCGGGCCGCTGCAGGTCTCGAGTCCGGCGGGCAAGGCGGGATGGCGGTGGCCGTCCCTGCGCCCGCCCGAGACGCTCGTCCGCCGGCTGTCGCGAAGGGGATTCGAGGACGTCGGATCGTATTGGCACTGGCCAACCCTCGAGCGCTGCACCCGGATCATTCCACTCGACGACCCGACCGCGCTGCGGTTCGCACTCTCGCGGTCGAGCCAGGGCATGAGCGCCAAGGCCGGCGCCTGGTTCGCGCGCTGTCTCTCCGGAATCGGCCTTCTGCCCTGGGCGGTCGCCAGCGTCAGCGTGATCGGGCGGCGCGTCCGCGCTCGGCCGGAAGATTCCCGCCCCGGGCGCGACGTTCCAGGCCCGGCCGGAGATGCGACGGAGCGCAGCCGGAGCGCCGTCCATGCGTTCATGAACGAGCATTGGGAGCGGCTCGACCTCGGTCGTTTTAGCATTTCCCGGCGGCTGTCGTTCGTGATGCTGACGCCGCGATTCCGGAACTCCAGCCACCTCGTTTTTCTGCTGCTACCGGAAGCCGGCTCGAAGCCGATCCTGGTGGCGAAGGTCCCCCGGCTTCCGGGGCGCAGCGTCGGAATGGAGCGCGAAGCGGAGCGCCTGAAGGAGATCCATGCGCTGCGACCGGAGGGTTTCGATTCGGTTCCACGGCTGGTCGCGTTCGAGCCCTACGAAGACCGCATGATCCAGCTCCAGACTGCGTTCCAGGGGCGGGCGATGGATCGCACCGCGGTGCGGAAGGACGCGCAACGTTGCTGCGAAGCGGCGCTCGCGTGGCTGATCGAGGTCCAGACAGCGGCCCGGCCAGGCGCGATGCCCGAGCCCGGCGCGTTCGACCGCTTGGTGGACCGCGAGCTGCTCGGCGTGGAAGCGATCTTCCCCTCGGAGCGCCGCCTGTTCGAGCGGACCCGCGAGCTGCTGCGATCGCTCGCGAGCGCCCATCTGCCGCTGGTGCTCGAGCACCGTGACCTCAGCCATCCGAACGTCATGATCGGCGCCGACGGCCGAATGGGCGTCATCGACTGGGAGCAGGCCGACCTCAAGGGGCTCCCGGCCACCGATCTGTTCTTCTTCCTGTCCTACGTCGCGACCGCCGTCGCCAAGGCCGGCTCGAGACGCGAGACGATGGCGGCATTCGATCGTGCGTTCTTCGGCCGCCGGAGCTGGGCGCGGACCTACATCCGCAGGTACGCCGAACGCCTGGGGCTCGGCCAAGAGACGTTGACGCCGCTGTTCGTCGCCGCTTGGATGAGGCAGGTCGCCGGCCTCGCCGAGCGGGTCGCGCCGCCGGGGATGGGGCGGACCGCGGTCGAGAGCGAAACGGCCGTCTGGCTGCATCGCGACTGGCGCCTCGCCGCGTGGCGGCATGCGGTCGAGAACGTGGACCGCCTGGCCTGGGACGATCTGCCCTAGTGTAGTCTCCCGGGCGCCACGGAGGGCCAGGTGAGCGACGCATACGAAGACCAGGCGGCACGCGGGGCGCTGCTCTTTCCCGAGCGGACCTGATCGTGCTCAAACGGATGGTGGCAGGCATGGCGAGCAGCGGCGCGTTCGCGCGATTCGTCGTGCTGCTCGAGCACATGGACAGCGCCCGGCCGCATCTGCTCCGCATCCTGACCTACCATCGCGTCGAGTGGGGCCACGCCACCCCGCCCCCGCCGCCGGGCGTGGCGACGCCGCCCGACGCGTTCGCCGAGCAGATGTCCTACGTCCAGCGGCACTATCGCGTCGTCACGGTGGAGGAGCTGATCGACGTCGTGAAGAGAGGCCGGCGCCTGCCGCCGCGCGCGGCCCTGATCACGTTCGACGACGGCTATCAGGACTTCCGCGACCAGGCCTGGCCGGTGATGAGGTCGCTCGGGCTCCCGGTCGTTTTGTTCGTGCCGACCGCGTTTCCCGGAGACCCCGAGCGGTTCTTCTGGTGGGAGCGGCTGCATCATGCGATCACGAGCACGGAGCGCCGTGACGCGCTCGAAACGCTCGCCGGCCGGTTCCCGCTCGGCACCGCGCGCGAGCGCGCGGACGCCTATGCGCGGCTTCGTGCCTACGTCAAGCGGATGCCTCATGCGCAAGTCATGGAGTGGGTCGAGGCGGCCTGCCGCGATCTCGGAGTGACGCCCGCTCCGCCGCCTATTCTGGGCTGGGACGCGCTGCGCGAGCTGGCGAGACAGGGCGTGTCGATCAGCTCGCACACGCGCACCCATCCGCTGCTGACGCGGATTCCGATCGAGGAGGCGCGGGCCGAGGTCACCGGATCCCTGCGCGATCTCGAGCGAGAGCTGGGGAAGGCGCTGCCGATCCTCGCCTATCCCGCGGGAGCTTTCGACGACCAGGTGGTCCGGATGCTGGAGGAGGAGGGAATCGTGCTCGGCTTCACCACGGTGCGGGGCGTCAACGACCTCGACCGAGCGCATCCGCTCCGGCTGCGACGGATCAACGTCGGCCAGCGCACGAGCCTCCCGGCCCTGCGCGCGCAACTCGCCGGCCACTCGGTGGGATTGAACCGCTTCCACCCGCTGGTGGCGCGCTAGTCAGCGCGGGCGGTTCCCGCTCGCGCCCGCACGAGTCACGCCGCCGCGCGCTTCGCGGACCCGGCTTCCCCTTTGACGAAGCGCCAATCCTCGTCGGACAGCACCTGCAGGGTCGCCCCGGCCAGCCCGAGCAGCAGCCAGTAGTAGCGCTGGAACGCGAGGTGGAGGAATACTCCGGTCACCAGATAGCCGAGGATCGCCAGGAAGAACGCGCCGGCGAGCCCCGCCAGCTCCGGACGATTCCGCCGCCGCCACCGCCGCCAGGCGCTCCACAGGCGCACTTGGATCAGGCCGACGGCGCCGAAGAACGTCACGAGTCCGAGGATGCCGGTCTCGGCCGCCAACTCGAAATAGAGGGTGTGAGCGCGACGTACCTCCGTGATGCGCCGGAAGGCGATCTCGGGATTGCTCATGTAGCTCGTCGAATAGACCGGCAGGAACTGCCCGGGGCCGACGCCGGTCAGCGGATGGTCGAGGAAGACGTTGAAGGCCGCGAGCATCTCGGTGAGGCGCCCGCGGAACACGGCCTCCGACTCCTGGCCCCGCGTCTGACTGGTGATGAACGAGACTCCCCGCAGCGTGTCGAGCCGGACCGGGTATCCGGGCGCCAACACGAACACGGCGATCACCGCCGCCACGAGGAACAGTCCGAGGGCCCTGAAGCGAACCGCTCCCATCCCCTTCAGCACGGCGATCTGCGCCACGATGCCGATGAATCCGCCACGCGAATAGGTGAGCAGGGCGCCGATCAGAATCAACAGGCCGCAGCCCACGGTGACGATCCGAGACCACAGCTCGCGCCGGATCTTCAGCGTGAAGTAGGCCAGCGGCATCAGGACGACCAGGATCTGAGCGTAGCGGTTGGGGTCTCCGAGCGGCCCGGCGGCGCGCTCGCGCAGGTGGATCTTGTGCTCTTGGCGGAGCAGGTCCTTCTCGCGCAGCAGCTCGTCGCCGGTTCCATACGAGATGTTCCGTTGCGCCAGACCCGAGAACTGCTGGGTGTAGCTTCGCGTCGCTTCCTGGTAGAGGGTGAGGCCGCCGAGAATCGCGCCGCAGAAGATCAGAATGTAGATGGCCCGGCGAATGCTCTCCGGCGTGCGGAACAGGTTCAGGACCAGGAAGTAGACGACCAGTCCTTCGGTCAGGAACGTGGTCACCCATCGCGTCGCGGCCGCCTCGTCCTCGATCCCGAACAGGGACAGCAGCACTGCGCCGAGGAAGGCCAGAATCAGTAAGAACGGGACGTCCAGGCGGAGGGTCTCCCGCCGCAGGAGCACGCGAACCAGGAACGGCGCCAGCAGCAGGAGCGAGGTCGAGGCCGCCAGCGTCGGCGGTAGATCGTGCAGCTTGACGGCGATCCCGGGAAGATTGAGATAGATCGCCGCGATGCCGAGCAGCGTCGCCATCTCCGGAGAGAACGGTGTCAACAGGACCGCAACGACGACGAAGCCCATGAGGGCTGGCAGGCCCCAGATCGAGAACGCGGCCCACGCGGCAAGCGCAAACGCGAGCACGCCCACGACGACTCCCGCGTCGGGGCGTTCGCTCGTCATCGGTTGGAATCCAGGTTTGGTTCGCGGTCGAACGCCGCGCCCCTCGACTTGCGAGACGCTCATGGACTCCGTTCGCTCTCCGGCGGGGTCAAGGGCGCCCGCCAAGCGGTCAGAGACATGGGTCCCGCAAGTCGAACCACGAGCCGAATCGCTCGCGCGTCCGGAAGCTCATCGCGTCCGCAGAAGTCTGCGCGTCGACGTGAACCCTGGCGCCTCGAACTTCAGCAAGTAGACACCACTGCTGACCGAATTCCCAGAGTTGTCGCGCGCATCCCAGGAGAGCTGGTGCGTGCCGGCCGAAAGCTCGCCGTCCATCAGAGTCCTGATCGAGCGTCCGACCAGATCGTAGACGGTCATCCGGACCTTCACGGCCCGCGGCAGCTCGAAGTGAATCGTCGTGCGGCCGCTGAACGGATTCGGGAAGTTCTGCCGCAGCGCGAACGCCACGGGCAGGGTGTGATCGCCGACGGCCACCGTGCCGTCCACGATAAAGCTCGTGGCGCTGGTGTCGCTGCCGGCCGGGTTCTCGACGCTGATCGGACCCGACGTGGTTCCGGCCAGCACCGTGGCGCGCAGCAGGGTGTCGCTGTCGACCGTGAAGGTCGCAACCGTGCCGTTCACCCGGACCGCGCTCGCGGCAGTGAAGCCCGTGCCGCGGACCGTGATCTCGGTGCCGATCGGACCGTTGGGCGGCGTGAACGAGACGATCGCCGGCGCGACGAACACAGTGAATGCTGTGGCGCTGGTGCCGGTGCCGGCCGGGTTTTGGACGCTGATCGGACCGGTGGTGGCTCCCACCGGCACATTGGC
>DASQFU010000220.1:0-4539 GCA_035632955.1 Candidatus Limnocylindria bacterium | reverse complement strand
TGCCGACCATGGAGCGCACACGCAGCGGTAGCTGCCGGCCGTCGGCGTGGAGCTCATCGTAGTAGAACCCGTCCTGCTCGTCCCACAGGCCGGTGCCGCCCAGCGTGTTCATGGCATCCGTGATCGCGACGAAGTGTTCGAAGAACTTCGAGGCGACGTCCTCGTACGCCGGATCCTCGCTCGCCAGCTCGAGCGCCATCGCCAGCATTGTCGAGCAATAGAACGCCATCCATGCGGTGCCGTCCGCCTGCTCGAGATGGCCCCCGGTCGGTAACGGCTTGGAACGGTCGAACACGCCGATATTGTCGAGCCCGAGAAAACCACCCGAGAACAGATGGTGACCTTCGAGGTCCTTGCGGTTCACCCACCAGGTGAAGTTGAGCATCAGCTTCTGGAACGCGCGCTCGAGGAACAGCCGATCGCGCGCCCCGCGAGCGCCGGTCATCTTGTACACGCGCCAGACCGCCCACGCGTGTACCGGCGGATTGACGTCACCCAGAGCCCACTCGTAGGCCGGCAGCTGTCCGTTCGGGTGCATGTACCACTCGCGTAGGAACAGGATGAGCTGCTGCTTCGCGAACTCGGGGTCGATGCTCGCGAACGGGATCATGTGGAACGCCAGATCCCACGCGGCGTACCAGGGGTATTCCCATTTGTCCGGCATCGCGATCACGTCGCGGTTGTAGAGGTGGATCCAGTCGCTGTTACGACCGTGACGCCGGGCGGGCGGCGGCGCGGGCTGCGCGGGATCGCCTTCCAGCCAGTCGCGGACGACGTAGTGGTAGAACTGCTTGCTCCACAGCAACCCAGCGTAGGCCTGCCGCATCACGCGTCGCTCCTCCTCGCTCGCACCTTCGGGAAGTAGCTCGGCGTAGAACGCGTCCGCCTCGGCGATGCGCGCGGCGAAGGTCTGCTCGAAGCTCGGACCGAATGGATCGCTGGGCGCCGCGTCAGTGGCGAACAGCCGCAGGCGCACGCAGGCCTGGTCGCCGGCTGGGACGTTCAGCGGGTAGCGGAACGCGGCCTTGGTGCCGGTCCTTTCCGGATGGATCGCGTCGTTCTCGCCTTCGATTAGAAACCGGTGGAACGCGTCCTTCGCGTAGCCCGGCGGGCTCGTGAGCCCGAACAGTCGCGGGTCGGTTTCATTGTCGGTGAACAGGAGCGTTGGCGGCTCGCCGTAGGTCCCGGCGCCTGCCGCCAGCCGAAACTGTCCGAGCGTCGCGTGCTCGGCATCGATCGCTCCTTCCGATTCGTGCCAGAGGCGCGGCTTCGACCAATAACTCTCGCCGCTCCTTCCCCAGGACCACGTGTTTCGGAACCAGAGCGTCGGCAGCAGGTGGACGATCGCCGCTTCGGGACCTCGATTGGCGATCGTGATCCGGATCAGGATGTCGTCAGGAGCCGCCTTCGCATATTCGACACTGACGTCGAAGTAGCGCGACTCGTCGAACGTTCCGGTCTCGATCAACTCGAACTCGGGATCGGAGCGCCCGCGACGGCGCGCCTCGTCGACCAAACGCGCGTAGGGGAACTCCGCCTGCGGATATTTGTAGAGCGCCTTCAAATACGAATGCGTCGGCGTAGCGTCGAGGTAGTAGTAGCACTCCTTGACGTCCTCGCCGTGATTGCCTTCCCGGCCGTCGAGACCGAACAGCCGCTCCTTGAGGATCGGATCGCGGCCGTTCCAGAGCGCGAGCGCGAAGCACAGCCGGCACTCGCGATCGCAGAGCCCGAGCAACCCATCCTCTCCCCACCGGTAGGCACGGCTCCGCGCGTGGTCGTGCGGGAAGGAGTCCCAGGCGATCCCGTGCTCGGAGTAATCCTCGCGCACGGTCCCCCATTGGCGCTCGGCGAGGTATGGCCCCCAGCGCTTCCAGTTCTTCTCGCGGCGGGCGTCTTCCTCGAGGCGGCGGTGTTCGGCCTGGCTCATCGTCACCGCCCGGCTAGAGCCGGCCGGGCAATCATGACCACCAGCGGCACGGTGAGCCGTAGCTCGCCCATCGCTCCCGCGCGCGCGTCGAGGCGTCGGCGCACCTCATTCAGGACTGCGTCGGCGTTCTCTCCTGCGACGTCACGCCATGCGGGAACGAATCCCAAGCGCAGGAAGTGATGGTCGAAGACGGCGCCTCCATCGGCGAAGCGCATGATCACCGTCCGCTCGTGAACGGAGTCGACGTGGAACCCGCACCGGTTCAGCCGCTCGGTCAGGCTTGCGATCGTGCCACGATGGGCGACGTGGGCTCGCAAGCGCTCGAGCGCCGCCGGATCGGCGCTCGCCTCGAGCACGTCGGCCATGATTTCGTAGAACTCGGCGAAGTGCCCCTCGCGATTGGTGGTGAAGGCGAGCGACCCATCCCGCGTGAGCACGCGACCGACTTCGTGAAGGACGCCATCCGGATCCGAAAAGTTGTTGATGCCCAGGTTGGAGACCACGAGCTGGAACGCGCCGTCACGAAACGGAATCTGCACCCCGTCACCGCGAACCAGCAACGCGTGCGGAACCAGCCAGACGTGCTGCTTCATGTGCGCGCGGCGCAGCGCCGCCTCCCAGGGATCGAGGCCCACGATCTGCGCCCCACGACCCATGCGCTCCGCCAGCTCGAGCGCTGGGAAGCCCGCTCCACAACCGAGATCGAGCACACGCGTCGCGCGAAGAGGGATGTGGTCCAGCAGCAGCAGCCCGGCCTGTGCCGACCAGAGTGGCAGCTCGTCGTAGGCGGCGATGTGTTCGGCATTCGCAGGATCGAACGCCGGCGCGGCGAGTTCGCCCACGGCTAACTCCAGTAGTCCACCTTTTCGGCGAGCGTCCAGGTGCGGCCCTCGCGGATCGCGTCGAGCTGGCCGAGGTGGTGCAGCGTGTGGCGCGCGATCGTGGACGCGATCCTGAGCGGGGTCTGCGGTCCCTTCTCGGGGTGAACCGACACGCGTTGGAGGTTCTCGCTCGGCAGCACGGTGAGATGGTGCGACACCGTCGTGTGCACGGCCCGAATCATCGCCGCCGAAAGCACGATCGGCCGAACCTCGTAGCGAAGCTCACTCGCCCACACGGTTTCGTCGAACGGGGCGATCGTCGAGCCCTCCTCGGCCGCCGCCTTGAGAAATCGGTAGTAGAACACGGCGTCAACGTCGGCAAGGTGCGCGAGAATCTGAATGCCCGTCCATTTCCCCGGTCCGTAGGAGCGACGATGCAGCGCTTCGTCCAGTCCTGCGAACCGCAACACGCGGCACTCCGTGTCGGCGAGCAACGCGACGATCTCTCGAGTCGTCATCGGGAACCTCCGTGCTGGCGCGGGAACGGGCAGGCTATCAGAAAGCCGCGCCCCTCCGCCGGACGCCGAGCACTCGTCCCCCGCAACGCTCGCGCTCGTCACCGCCAGTTGCCGCGCCCGGCTCGTCTTACCGAACGAGAACACAACGGGCCCGATCGCGTGAGAGCGTTGTGTCCGTGACCGCGCCGTCGCCCCCAAAGTCCAGTTCACATCGAAGGGGCCGCATTCACCGACCGGGGACACGAGGTGGAGATGGTGATTCCGTTCAAGGGCAAGCTGCAATCGCTTTCCGGCATGCGAACCGAGCGCAACCTGCAGATCCACCCAATCCGGACCGGTACTGAGTTCGGCGAGCCGGATGCCGGCTTCGCTCGGTCACGAAGACTTCGAATCGAACTTGATCCCCAGCTCTCGCAGCGTCTCCGCGTCCACATCGCTCGGGCTGCCGTCCATTAGGTTTGCGGCGCTCGCCGTTTTGGGGAACGCGATGACGTCGCGCAGGCTCGGGTGCCCGGCCATCAACATCACGACGCGGTCGAAGCCGATGCCGATGCCGCCGTGCGGTGGTGACGCGAACTTATAGGCATCGAGCAGGAAGCCGAACTTCTCGTACGCCTGCTCGCGGCTGAGCCCGATCACCTTCATCACGCGCTCCTGAATGTCGGGGCGATGCACCCGGATCGAGCCCGATCCGAACTCGACGCCGTTCAATACGAGATCGTAGAGCTGCGCGTGCACCTTGCCGGGATCGCTCTCCAGGAACTCAATGTGATCGGCGTTGGGCATCGTGAACATGTGGTGGCGCGGCGCCCAACCCTTGCGCTCGGGATCCCACTGGAACATCGGGAACTCACGCACCCAGAGAAACGCCCACTCGTTCTTCTTGCCCGCGAGCAACGGCTGGCCGAGCTGGGTGCGCAGCACGCCGAGCGCCTTGAGCGTCGGCTCCCAGGGCCCGGACGTGAAGACGACGGCGTCGCCTGGCTGAACGTGGAGTCTTCTGAAGTACTCGTCGAGCAGCTCGCCCGGGAAGATGACCTCCTGCTTCTTGCGCTCGTCCGGCAGAACCTTGAAGAAGCTGAGCCCGAGGCCGCCTGCGGCCTTCACGATGTCCTCGTACTTGCGAAGCTGGGTGCCCGAGGTCTCCGCGCCGCCGGGAATCACGAGCGCGATGCCGACGCCGTCCTCCTTCTTGGCCCAATCGGCGACCACGTTGCGCGGTGAACGCGCGTGCAGCGACGTGACGTCAACGAACTCGAGCCCGAAGCGG
>DASQFU010000219.1:0-18364 GCA_035632955.1 Candidatus Limnocylindria bacterium | reverse complement strand
TCGCCTGCACCATGGTCATTTGGGGCATGGATAAGGGTCCTCGACGTTGAGGGCGCGGAGATTAGCCGAAGCGGCAAGCCGCGCCAAACGGTGCGGGCCGCAGGGTTTCGGGGCGATGCCCAGCCCGGGCGGCCGAGCAGTCCGGCGACCGAGGAGCAGAATCAAGGTGCTAAAACTTAGCCTTGCCAAAGACGATAATTAGTCTAGGCTAACTCGGTTTCGAAACCGGGGCGCACGAGCGGCCTGACCGCCCGCGGGCTTCCAGAAGGAGTGGCTTTACCATGACCGAGTCTTCCGTCGAGACGCCGCTGCGGATCGCGCTGGCCGTGCTGATCGCGCTGGCGATCCCGGTCGGCGTCTACCACCGAATCCGCGCTGCGCGGACCGGCGAGCGGTTCTCGCGCCGTGAGGAAGGCTGGCCGATCATGATCGGCTTGCGGCTGTGCATGGGTGTGGCGTGGCTCATGGCGCTCACCTGGCTCGTGGACCCGCGGCGGGTCGCCTGGGGCGTCGTGCCGCTGCCGGTCGTCTGGCGCTGGGCGGGGATCGGGCTTGTGGCACTGGCCGTGCCCCTCATGATCTGGATGTTCGTTCATCTCGCGCACAACGTGACGGACACCGTGCACGTTCGGCGGAACAACACGCTGGTCACGAGCGGACCCTATCGATGGGTGCGCCATCCCATGTACGCGTCCGCCTCGTTGCTCCTGGCCGGAATGGCGCTGGCGATGGCGAACGTCGTGATCGGACTGGTCGGCGCGCTCGGGATGTCGTTGATCTGGAGGCGCACGGCGATCGAAGAGGCCAAGCTGATCGAGCGCCACGGCGATGCCTACCGGGTCTACATGCTGCACACGGGACGTTTCTGGCCGAGAGCGAGGACCTCGTGACCGCACTCAGCCGTTCCAAGCAGGACTACTTGAAGGCGCTCTATGCGCTCGCGCCGGAAGGCGAGGCCGTGCCGACGTCCCAGCTCGCCGCGCACCTGTCCGTCTCGCCGCCTTCGGTGACGAATATGCTCGGACGGCTGGCGGAAGAGCGTCTCGTCAAGCACGCGCCCCGCGCCGGGGCGCGGCTCACGGCGCTCGGCCGGCGCGAGGCGCTCGCGATCGTGCGCCGGCACCGCATCCTCGAGACGTTTCTCGTCCGCGTGCTCGGGCTCGACTGGTCCGAAGCGCATCACGACGCCGAAGTACTCGAGCACCACATCAGCGATCGCGTGCTGGCCGCGATCGATCGACTGGTCGGCCACCCGCACGAGGATCCGCACGGCCATCCGATCCCGGACGTGCATGGTCGGCTGCGGCGGCGGGAGTTGGTTCCGCTGGCGCGGTTGCGGCGCGGCGATCGCGCGATCGTGCGCGAGCTGCGCGATGCCGGATCGCCCACGGGAGAGCGCGCGGCGCGCATGAAGCACTGGCAGGATATCGGGCTCGTGCCGGGCGCGGTCGTGCGCATGCGCGAGGTGCGGCCCCTGGACGACGTGTTCGAGCTCCAGGTCGGGACGCACCGGCTTGTGACGGGGACCGAAGGGCTGGAAGGCGTGTTGGTCGAGGTGCGTCGCAGCCCTAGCGGGCGGCACGGAACGAGAGGAGCGCAGGCGTGAAGCGAGCAAGGTCGTGGCTGGCGTGGGCGGCGTTGATTTCGGTGCTGGCGGGCTGTGGCGGTGATCAGGGAGGAACGGGAGGTGCCGCAAAGGGCGGCTCGGGCCCGACCCGAGTCACCTGCACGATCGGCATGATCGCGGATGCCGCGCGCATCATCGGCGGGCCGCACGTCCAGGTGACCGGGCTCATGGGCCCCGGCGTGGATCCGCATCTCTACAAAGCCTCGGAAGGCGACATCCAGAAGCTCACGGGCGCCGCCGTGATCCTCTATCTCGGCCTCAATCTCGAAGGAAAGATGGGCGACCTGATGGTCAAGATGAGTCGCACGCGTCCGACCTTCGCGGTGAGCGAGTTCGTGCCCGAATCGCTGCTGCGCGAGCCGCCCGAGTTCCTCGGTCACTACGACCCGCACATCTGGTTCGACGTGTCGTTGTGGCGGCGGTCGGTGGAGCGCGTGCGCGATGCCTTGTCCGAGCTGGACCCGTCGCATCGTGCCGACTTCGAGCGCGCGGCGGCCGCGTACGACGACAGCCTGGAAGCGCTCCACGCTTGGGTGGGTGCGGAGATGGCCACGGTGCCGAAAGGGCGCCGCGTGCTGGTCACTGCCCATGACGCCTTCGGCTACTTCGGGCGCGCCTACGACGTCGACGTCGTCGGGCTGCAGGGCATCAGCACCGTCACCGAGTACGGGCTCGCCGACGTACGGCGCCTCGTCGACCTCATCACTTCGCGCGGCGTGAAGGCCGTGTTCATCGAATCGAGCGTGCCACGGCGCTCGATCGATGCCGTCGTCGAGGGCTGCCGCGCCCGTGGCCACGCGGTGACGGTCGGTGGAACCTTGTATTCGGACGCGATGGGTGCGGACGGAACGCCCGAAGGGACCTACGTCGGCATGGTGCGCGCCAACGTCAGCACGATCGTCGGAGCGTTGCGATGACGCTCGACGACCGCACGCCGGTGCGTCCGGCGATGGAGGATGGTGTGCCACCGCTGCGCCGCTTCCCGATCGAGGGCGTGCCGCCGCTCGAGGTGCACGACCTCTCGGTCGCGTACCAGCGCCGGCCCGTGCTCTGGGACATCGACTTCGCGATCCCGCCCGCGACGCTGATCGGCGTGGTCGGGCCGAACGGCGCCGGCAAGAGCACGCTGCTCAAGGCCGTGATGGGTCTGCTGCCGCTGGCTTCGGGCGAGGTGCGGCTGTTCGGAGAGCCGTTCCCCGCACACCGACAGCGGCTCGGCTACGTCCCGCAACGCGAATCGGTGGATTGGGATTTTCCGACCAGCGCGCTCGACGTCGTGCTGATGGGGCGCTACGGCAAACGCGCATTGTTCCAGCGTCCCAACGCCGCCGATCGCGAGATCGCGCGCCGCGCGCTCCAGCGCATGGGCATGGCGGCGTTCGCCGACCGCCAGATCAGTCAGCTTTCCGGTGGCCAGCAGCAGCGCGTGTTCCTGGCGCGCGCCCTGGCTCAGGAGGCGGAACTCTACCTGATGGACGAGCCCTTTGCGGGCGTGGACGCGGCCACCGAGCAGGCGGTGCTCGAGCTGCTGCGCGAGCTGAAGACGCAGGGCCGGACGGTGGTGGTCGTGCACCACGATCTCGCGAACGTGCCGCAGTACTTCGACTGGGTGCTGATGCTGAACCTGCGGCTGGTCGCGATCGGGCCGGTGAACGAGGTGTTCACGGCCGAGCATCTGCGCCAGACCTACGGCGGCCGGCTGCGCCTGCTGACCGAAGTGACCGAGACCCTGCGGCGCCAGGAACAGGAGGTGCGGCGGTGAGCGCAGGGAGCACGCGGTGAACGCGTCGTTCGACTGGGGAGCGCTGCTCGGCGACGCCAACGTCCGCTCGGTGCTGCTGGGCTCGATGCTGCTCGGCGCCGGGGCGGGCGTGCTCGGCTGCTTCACGTTCTTGCGTAAGCGAGCACTACTCGGCGATGCGCTGGCGCACGCCACGCTCCCGGGCGTGTGTCTCGCCTTTCTCGTTACCGGCAGCAAGCACCCGTTCGTGCTGCTGGTCGGCGCGACCATCACCGGTTGGCTCGGGGTCGCGGCCGTGAACGTGATCACGAAACGCAGCCGCATCAAGGACGACGCGGCCCTGGCGCTAACGCTGTCGGTGTTCTTCGGTTTCGGAATCGTCCTGCTCACCCGCATTCAGAAGACCGGCGCGGCCGCGCAAGCGGGGCTCGACAAGTTTCTGTTCGGGCAGGCGGCCTCTCTCGTGCCTGCGGACGTGCTGCTGCTCGGCGGCGTGACCGTGGTTCTGCTCGCCTGCGTCGTGCTTGCGTTCAAGGAGTTCAAGCTGCTCGCGTTCGACCCGCAGTTCGCCGCCACGATCGGCCGACCGGTCGGGGCGCTCGACTTCCTGCTCAACACCCTCACAGTGCTCTCGGTCACGGTCGGGCTGCAGGCAGTCGGCGTCGTGCTCATGGCCGCGATGCTCGTGACACCCGCGGCGGCGGCCCGCTACTGGACCGACCGTTTGCCCGTGATGCTGGTCCTGGCCGGGACCATCGGGGCGCTGGCCGGGGCGATTGGCGCCGTGGTGAGCATGACCGCGCCGCGCATGCCGACCGGACCGTGGACGGTGGTGGCCGCGACCGCGCTCTTCGCGGTCTCGCTGGTCGCGGCGCCGCGCCGCGGCGTCGTCGCGCGCACGCTGCGCCGTTGGCGCACCCGCCGGCGTGTTGCCGAAGAGAACGTGCTGAAGACGCTCTATCACCTCGGCGAATCGGATGGCGTCTGGGACGCACCGCGCAAGGCGTCCGACGTGAGCGGACGCCGCCGCGCCAAGACGGCGGGGGTCGCCAGCGTGCTGCCGCGCCTCGCGAACGCAGGCTGGGTCGAGCGGACCGGCGAGGCGTGGCGGCTCACGCGCGCCGGGCTCGACCGCGCGCGCCGCGTCGTGCGTCTGCATCGACTCTGGGAGGTGTATCTCACGGAGCGGCTCCACCTCGCCGCCGACCACGTGCACGACGACGCCGAGGAGATCGAGCACATCCTCACGCCCGAGCTCGAGGCGCAGCTCGAGGCCGCGCTCGCTCGCCCGCGCTTCGACCCGCACCGCCAGCAGATCCCCTACGACGCGCCGGTGCCGGCATCCGCCGCCGAGCCGACGGTGGTGCCATGAGTCCGGCGTTCTGGATCATCCTGACGGCATCGGTTGCGGCTGCGGCATGTGCGCTCGTCGGCTGCTTTCTGGTGCTGCGGCGGATGGCGATGCTTGGAGACGCCATCAGCCATGCGGTGTTGCCCGGGATCGCGATCGCGTTCCTGCTCTCCAACAGTCGCGCGCCGCTGCCGATGCTGCTGGGCGCGAGCGCGCTGGGGCTGTTGACCGCCATGCTCACCGAGCTGCTGCACCGCGGGGGACGCTTGCAGCAGGACGCTTCCATCGGCGTGACGTTCACGTGGCTGTTCGCGGTCGGTGTAATCCTGATCTCGCTGTTCGCCGGCCAGGTGGACCTCGATCAGGAATGCGTGTTGTACGGTGAGATCGCCTACGTCCCGTGGGACACCTGGACGACATCCGGTGGCCGCTCGCTCGGCCCGCGCGCGCTCTGGATCCTCGGCTTTGCCCTGGTGTTCAACGCCACCTGGATCCTGCTCGCCTGGAAGGAGCTCAAGATCTGCGCATTCGATCCCGAGCTCGCCGCCTCGCTCGGCATCCCGGTCGCGGCGTTTCACTACCTGCTGATGGGCGCGACGTCGATCACGACGGTCACGGCGTTCGAGAGCGTGGGAGCGATCTTGGTCGTGGCGATGATCGTCGGGCCGGCCGCGACCGCGTATCTGCTAACGGACCGTCTCGGTCACATGCTCGCGATCGCAGTCGGGCTCGGCGTCGCGAGCGCGACACTCGGCTACGGCCTGGCGCGCGCTCTCGACTGCTCGATCGCCGGCGCGATGGCGGTCGTGATCGGCGTGCTGTTCGCGCTCGCGTTCCTGTTCTCGCCGTCGCACGGCCTCGTCCCTCGCGCGTGGCATCAGCGACGCCTCGCAGACGACGTGCGCGCCGGCCGGGCCGGCCCCATCGTTGGCCAAAGCCCGGACGCAGCTTAGAGTGCGCCTCGTGAGCGAACGAGTGATCGCGGGTCGCGTGCGGGGCACCGTGGCGGATGTCGTGGATCTCGGACTCGAGCTGCTGCCCGACTATGAGCTCGCGGCCGTCCCCATTCTCGACGGCGCCGAGCGCCCGGCGGAGTGGCCGGCAGTGCGACGCCGGCTGCGCGCCGAGGGCATTCGCGCGCGGGAGCATCGCGGTGTGCTACTCCTGACGCCCGGCGAGTTGGAGCGCGCGTCGTCGGTGGGCGTCATCGGCGCCGGCGGTGGCGACGAGCTGTATCTCTGCGGCACGTGGGAAGACGAGTTCGAGGCCTACGCGCACCGCATCACGTCCGACTTCCAGGACTTCAACGAAGGTACGCCGCTCGGTCTCGAGGAGTGGATGATCATGTCCGGCTGCCTGCTTGCCGTCGGCGACGGTCCCTCGGGGCTCAACTTCGCGACCAGCGACGACGAGCTCGCAGAACGCCTGCGCCGGCGCTTTCAGGCCGCGAAGGGCTGAGGTCCGGGGGCAGCGTGGACTCGCCGGCCGCGGTCTCGCGCCTCCAGCCGCTCACGATCGAGGGACCTGCGGGTCCCCTCGAGGCGCTCCTCCAGGAGCACGAAGGGCGGTCGCCTGCCGTCACCGCGCTCGTGTGCCACCCGCATCCGCTCCACGGCGGCACGTTGCACAACAAGGTCGTGCATCGCGTGGCGTCGACCCTGCACGGCCTGGGCGCGGCGGTGTTGCGTTTCAACTTTCGTGGGGCCGGACAGAGCGCCGGCCAGTTCGACCACGGGCGCGGCGAGCTGGAAGACGCGCGGGCCGCGCTCGAGTTCCTGCGCAAGCGTCATCCCGGCGCGCGGCGATGGTTGTCGGGATTCTCGTTCGGATCGGGGATCGCGGCGCGGCTCGGCGCCGCGGAGCCGAACGTCGAGCGCCTGATCCTGATCGCGCCACCGGTGCGGACCACTAGCTTCGAGGTTCTGCGCACTTGGCCCGGGCCCAAGCTCGTCGTCCAGGGCACGAAGGACGAGGTCGCGCCGATCGCAGCACTGGAGCCCGAGTTCGCGACCTGGGCCGAGCCCAAGCAGTTGATCCGCATCGAAGGCGCGACACATTTCTTCGACCGGCAGCTCGGCGACCTTGCCCAAGCGCTGGCAAGCGCGCTCGGCGTCACGGAGGAGGAGGCTCGATGAGATTGCGTTCCGGTCGTGTGGGGGTGCTCACCGTTCGGGGAGTGGCGACTGCAGTTGCGGTGGCTGGGCTCGTGATGGCGATAGAGGTCAGGGCCGACGAGGAATTGTTGACCGACCGGCCCGACTTCACGGAGACCAGCGTCGTCGTCGCACCACGGTCGTTCCAGCTCGAAGGCGGCCTCACGTTCGAGTCCGCTGTAGACGTGGAGACGCTGAGCGGCGCCGAGCTACTCTTGCGCGCCGGCCTGATGAAGCGCCTCGAGCTTCGGCTCGGGGCGCCGGACCTCGTGCACACGCGCGTCTCCGGCGCGAGCGATACGGGTCTCGGGGAAGCCTACGTCGGGCTCAAGCTGCAGCTCGGCACTTCGGGAGCGCCCAACGGCCTTGCGCTCATCCCTGCGGTCACGTTTCCGACCGATCCCGATGCTTCGGGGGGCACTGCGCCCGAGCTGGTCCTCACGTGGGCGCACGATCTGCCGAACGAATGGGCGGTGGGAGGGATCGTCGGCTACGCGTGGCTCGAACAAGCCGATCGCGGGCCCGACGTCTCGTTCCCGACGGTTTCCTTCGCGCGCGGATTTGCGGAACGCTGGGGAACATTCTTTGAATGGGCGGCGGAGTTTCCGGACGGCGGCGACGCCAGCCACCTCGCGCACCACGGTTACACGTACGGGCTCGGAGCCAACGGGCAGCTCGATGTCCATCTTGGCATCGGACTGACGGACACGGCGCCCGACTTCTTCCTCGGCATTGGGTTCGCGCTGCGTAGGTGAGGGGGCGGACGACGGCGACGGGCGCTCAATCCTCGGCGCGCAACCCCCCGCCATCACGGACGCGCGCGCGCTCGCTCTGGAGGGCGGGCTCGACGTGGACGACCACGTCGCTCACCCCCGGCCAGTGCTCGCGCAGGCGCCGTTCGACGCGATGACTGAGCGCGTGAGCATCGATGATCCGGATCTCCGGATCGACCAGCACGTGCAGATCGAGATGGATGTCGTCGCTCGGGCCGCGAGAGCGCACGTTGTGGACCTCGCGCACGCCCGGCTCCGCCATCGCCACCGTCTCCACCAGACGTGGATCGATTCGCCGCTCGTCCGAGAGCGTCGAAAGCGTGCCTTTGAGGACCTGGAAGCCTGCGCGCAGGATCAATCCGACGATCACGCCCGCAACGGCCAGGTCCATCCACGCAACGCCGAAGCGGGCGGCCGCGAAACTCACCAGCACCAGCAGGCTCGCGTACACATCGCTGCCCGTGTGGGCGGCGTCCGAGAGCAGTAGCTCGCTCTGCAGCCGGCGTCCTTCGCGCCGCTCCGCGATCACGACGACCAGGTTGATGAAGATTGTCAGCCCCAGGATCGCAAAGCCCAGTGCCGTGACTTCCGGAACGCGAGGGTGACGCAGCCGCTCGATCGCGGCCGTCACGATCCCCTGACAGCCAAACAGCAGCATCGCGACCACGCCGAGCGCCGCAAACGTTTCGTATTTGCGATGACCGTAAGGATGATTGGCATCGGGCGGCCGCCGAGCGATGGCCACGCCCACCAGTCCCAGCACGTTCGACGCCCCATCCAGCAACGAGTGGATGCCGTCCGCCGTGATCGCGATCGCTCCCGAGCGGAATCCATAGGCGAGCTTCGCGAGCGCCACCACCAGGTTGAGCGCCAGGATGATCCACAACACTCGGGCGATTTGGTCGAGTCGCTTCACCGATTCGACTTTCACGTGCGCTCCTCGGATCGTGCTCGCACGAATGTGCCCGCTCGTCTGGCGCACGTCACGATAACCCTACTTGCTGATCTTCAGAACACGTTGCTAGGCGGTGAACTGAGGGCACAAACGCATGGTCCATGCACGGGAGTCGTGCATGGACCATGCGTGACCCATTCAAGCAAGCGCCGTCACCAGATCAGTATGGGCTCCTGGACCATGGCATCGCCGGCCTTGCATCCGAAGGCCTGCCGGAACTCCACCATTTTCGCAAGCGGACCGTTCACCCGCCACACGGGCGGCGAGTGCGGGTCGGAGAGCACGACGAGCCGCGTGATCTCGGGCCGCCACTTGTTCCTCCAGCCCTGTGCATGGCCGAGGAAGAAGCGCTGCTCGCCGGTCAGGCCGTCGATCTTCGGCGCGGGCTTGCCCCCGAGCGAGCGCCGCCACGCTTCGTAAGCGATCGTGAGTCCGCCGAGATCCGCGATGTTCTCGCCGAGCGTGAGCTTGCCGTTCACGCGGAGCGTGTCGACGGCCAGGTACGCGTCGTACTGCTCCACGACCTGCTTGGCGAGCGCATCGAACTTCTTCGCGTCGTCCTCGGTCCACCAATCCTTCAGGTTGCCCTCGGCGTCGTACTGCCGACCTTCGTCGTCGAAGCCGTGTGTCAGCTCATGACCGATGACCATGCCGATCGCCCCGTAGTTGACCGCGTCGTCGGCGCGCGGATCGAAGCGTGGCGGCTGCAGGATGCCCGCCGGGAACACGATCTCGTTGAACGTGGGGTTGTAGTAGGCATTCACGGTCGGCGGTGACATGCCCCATTCCGTGCGGTCGACGGGCTTGCCGATCTTCGCGAGCTGACGCCGCTGCTCGAACTCCTGCGCCTGGCGAAGGTTCTGAACCGCCGACGCCTTCGCATCGACCTGGAGCGCTGAGTAGTCGCGCCAAGTGTCGGGATAGCCGATCTTCTTCATCACCGCGTCGAGCTTGCGGGTCGCCTGCTTCTTCGTCGTCTCGCTCATCCACGGCCGGTTCGCGATCCGCTCCCGGAACGCCGCCTGCAGATTGTCCACCATCTCGAGCATCCGCTTCTTGGAGTCGGCCGGGAACTCGGTCTCCACGTAGGCCTTCCCGAGCGCTTCCCCCATCGAGGCGTCGACGAGATTCGCGGACCGTTTCCAGCGTGGCTGCGGCGCCTTGGTGCCGACCAGCTTCGACTGAAACGCGAACGTCTCGTCGAAGAACTTCTGCCCGAGCCACGGCGCGGCCGCGCGCAGCAGGTTCCATTCGAGATACGCGCGCCAGGTCTCGAGCGGCACCGTCTCGATCTGCGCGTTGAGCTGGCGCATGAACGCCGGCACCGAGACGTCGAGCTGGGCCTCTGGCTTCGCGAGGCTCGGCACTCCGGCCTCCGAGAAGAATGCGGACCAGTCGATCGCCGGAGCCAACGCGCCGAGCTCCTTCACCGACATCTTGTGGTAGAGCGCATGCGGATCGCGCATCTGCACCCGCGTCAGTGACGACTCCGCGAGCGCGGTCTCGAGACGCAGGATCCGCTCGGCGTTGCCCTTCGCCTGCTCGGGCTTCGCGCCCGCGAGCTGGAACGTCCGCTCCATGAACGTGACGTAGTCGCGGCGCAGCGTGTCGGACTTGCCGTCGGTGCGGAAATAGAAGTCGCGCTCGGGAAGCGCGAGGCCGCCCTGGAAGATCTGGCCGATCGTCTGCATGCTCTGTTTCGGATCCGCCTCCGGTCCGAACGTGAACGGGGCGGGAAGACCGAGTGCGGCGAAGCGCGCGAACTCGCGACGTAGATCCGTCTTCGTCTGAATGGCTCGGATGCGCTCGAGGTCGGCGGCGATCGGCGCTACCCCTTCACGATCCGCCCGGACCGAATCCATCAGCACGGCGTACAGCGACCCGAGCTTCCGCAGCGTCGCATCCTTCTCGGTCGGCGCCTTCTGGGCGGCGCGTTCGAGCACGCGGTAGAGCGTTTCCTGATTGCGGTCGAACATCTCCCGACCGCTGCCGATGCCGGTGTAGGAGGCTGGGATCTCGATCGTGTCGAGCCAACGGCCGTTCGCATGGCGATAGAAATCGCGGCACGGCGAACAGGTCGTGTCCATGTAAGCGAGGTTGATGCCGCTGGTCTTGGCAGCGGCGCCGATCGGCAGCGACAGCGTCAGGACGAGCAGGCCCAGCAGGCGAAACGTTCGGAGCATCGGAGGTCCTTGGTCGAAGTGTCGGGAGGGGTTCGAGACGCGGGACATTACGCAATCGCCGCCGTCCAGGTTAGCCGTAAAACGACCAGAGCGGTGGTTCGCGGGACCGATGGGGCGGTCAGGGTGGGTCCAGGTTGGCCGCCGGATCACGTGGGTCGACGTGAAACCACAGATCGCCCGGGCCCGGATGCCCGGGCAACCGGGCCGGCCGCCGCGATGGGCTTGGGCTGCGACCCCCCGGCACGGAGTCGCCGGAGCGGACGAACCGCGTCGAATCAGAATCCGTGGTCGTTGCACCTGCAACCGGGGTCGGCACGTTCGGGTAGAGGCGCACGAACTCGGCGCGCGTCACCCAGAACGTCGGCCGCCCGGTTGTCCAGGCGACGAAGTCGGGCGTGTCCGAGAACATGGGTCGCGGCGAGTCGCCGCGCGCGGCGAGCGCGGCGAGCTGCGCTCGATCCTGAGCGATCCAGCGCTCCAGCAGACGGGCTTGCGCGGTGGCCGTCGCCAGAGCCGGGCCGGTCGAAGGCAACGCCGCCAGCGCCAGCGCGCCGATCCAGGCGCGCGGCCGGTGCGCCCAGTCCGGCAGGCGCGCGAACAGCGCGCGCGCGCCGAGTGCCGCGCCGAGCGCCCAGAGCGGCGCGAATGGCACGAGGTAGAGTCGCTGATAGACGGTCAGCGTCATGGCCGCGATCGGAATCGCCCCGAGCGCGAGCGCGCATGCGGCGAGCCGCCGGGTGTTCGCGTCACGCAGACATGTCACGAGACCGATCACCGCCATCCAGCCGGTCGTTCCGGTCGGGATTTCGAGCGCCTTCTTCGCCGCGTGGGGAAAGAACTCCAGCCACTTGCGCCACAGGTTCGGGAGCTGGCGGGCAAGCTCGGCCGGCCAGCGATCCGGCGTGAGCGCAAAATCGCGCATCACGCTCGCCTCCGGACGATCGCCCCAGTAGCCGATCAACGTGTAGCTCGTCAGGTTGAAGAGCGGATGGCCGATCGCACGCGCGTGGTGCCACCACCACCACGATCCGCACAGCAGGAACACGATCAAGAACCGGCGCCGCTCACCCGAGCGAGTCGAGCGCATCAGCAGCAACACGACCGGGAGCGCCACCAACATCTCCGGGCGCACGAGGTAGGCAAGACCCGCACACGCGCCGGCCAAGGCGCCGCGCGGTCGCTCGCGCGCCACCAGGTTCAGAACGCTGGTCACGAGGAACGCGCCTAAAACGACCGACAGGCTGTGGTGGACCGCTTCTAAAACGACCGGCGAGACCGTGAACAGGCCGGCCGCCGCCGCACCCACGGCGTCTCCGAAATGGCGGGCCGCGAGACGAAACAGCACGACCGAGGTCAGCAGCGCGAATGCCGCGGCCAGCCACGCGACGTGATCCAGCGCTGGATCGCCCAGCACCTGCAGTGGCACGGCGAGCAGCAGCGGCAACAGCGGTCCGTGGACCAGCACCGGAATGGTCCACGTGGCGGGATCGATCAGGCCCCACAGCGGCGGGTACAGCATGTGGCTGCGGAGCCATTCGCCACGCCACAGCAGGCGGGCGATGATGCCGTCTTCCCAGGTGTCGTCGAGCGGCGCCGGGACGCCGGCGCGCAGCCCGGCCAGATCGAACATCCAGTAGGCCGCCGCGAACACGACGGCGCACAGCAGCCACGGCGAGATTCGCGCGCGCGACGACATGGCGGCGCACCCTGTCACCCGAGTGCGAACGTGTCAACGACGTGCGAACCTGTCAACGCGCGGGGCGCGCGAAACGCTGTGCTATAGTGCCGCGTCCTTTTCGACCTACGGAGTCGCCGGTGAACCTGGACTGGCGCCGCCTCAAGGCGGTGGTTCTCGAGAGCGACGATTGGGGGTTCTGCGCGTGGGCCCCCGACGAACAAGCCTTCCGCGTGCTGGCCGACACACCGTCCTGGCGCGGCCCCGCCGGACGCATCTACGGGCGCTCGACGCTGGAAAGCGCCCAAGACGTCGATCGAATCGCCAACGCCCTGCTCGAGTTCCGCGGCGGCGACGGTCTGCCGCCGATCTGGCAGGCGAACACGATCGTGGCGGCTCCCGACTTCTCGCGCCTGACGCCGCCGCAGTTCGAAGTGCCGGCGCTCCCGCTCGTCGATCTGCCGGACACGCCGTCGCGCTGGCAGCGGTCCGGGATGTGGCAGCAGGTTGGTAAGGCGATCGAGGTCGGCGTCTGGTGGCCGGAGCTCCATGGCCTGCATCACGTGCCAGAGTCGGCCTGGCTCCGGGCACTCCGGCGCGGCATCGCGGACGCGCGCCGGGCGCACGAGCAGCAATGCGTCGTCTGCGAGGCGGTCGAAGCGAGCGGCGAGTACGACCCTTCCGAGCCCGCCGAGGATCGGAGCCGCAATCTGGAGCTCGCGTTCACGAAGTTCCGCGACCTGTTCGGGCGCGCCCCGACGTCGCTGTGTGCGCCGGACTACCGCTGGGACGAGAGCTTCGAAGCCGACGCCGAGCGGCTCGGCGTGGTCACGCTGCAAGGGCGCGCCGAGCAGGCCGGACATCCGCTGCCGCGCCTGCGGCACCTGTTGCATCAGTTTCGCTGGCCGGATCTCCAGGGCCGCCGCTTCTACCTGCCGCCGCGGATCGCGTTCGAACCCCGCGGGGGACACGAGCCGCGCGGCCGTCTCGGCCCGCAGGTCGTGCAACGCCGGGCGCGCGAGGCATGGGGGCGGGGCCAGCCGGCGGTGATCAGCACGCATCGCGCGAACTACGCGCATCTGGATCCCGGCTGGTCCGAAGCCGGGCGCGGGCAGTTGCGCGATCTCCTGCATCTGCTCGTGGGCGAGGGCGCCGTGTTCCTGACCGACTTCGAGACGCGGCAGCTCGTCGAGCGTGGCTGGTCGGTGCGCCCGATCGGCAGTCGCGGCATCCTGCTCCGGCACTATGGCGTGCCGCGCGAGCCGGTGCGCTTCCCGGCGCCCGCGGGCGTGACCCGTGTCGGGTTGCGCGATGCCGGCCGGCGCGACGAAGTGCGACTCGGCCTCGAAGACGGCGAGGTGCGCGCCGAGGTCAATCCGGGCGAGTACCTGCTCGAGTGGAGGACGGATTGACCTCGCCCTGGCGCGCGCTGTCCGGCTCGCGTCCCGGCAAGTGGTCGGTGTGGAAGTTCAACTGGCTCGCGAACCACAAGATCATCCGCGTGCTCGAGCGCGCGCGCCGCCACGCGCACGGCGTCCTGCTGGACGTCGGGTGTGGCTCCAAGGCGTTCGCGCCGCACCTGCAGGGCCACGTCACGCGTTACATCGGCGTGGATCTGATGGCGCCGGCAGGGTTCGATCCCAGGACGCGCGGGCCGGACGCGCTCGGCCGAGCCGAGGCGCTGCCGATCCGGGATCAGTCGGTGGACACCGTGCTCGGGCTCTCGATGCTCACGTATCTCACCGACCCGGTGCGCATGCTCGAGGAAGCGCACCGCGTCCTGCGACCAGGGGGGACGCTGATCCTCGAGTTCACGCAGATGGCCCCGCTCCACGATCCGCCGCATGATTACTTCCGCTTCACGCGCTACGGCGCCGCGCACCTGCTCGAGCGCGCGGACTTCGAGCCGATCGAGTTCCTGGAGATCGGCGGGCTCTGGTCGCGCGCCGGGCTGACGACGATCGCCGGGATCAATCGGCTGAATCGCGGGCCGACCCGAGTCCTGACCGAGATTCCGGCGCGGGTTCTGTACGTCGTGCTCCAGCTCGGATTCGAAGGTCTGGACCGGATGTTCTTCGATCGAGACGAAGTTCTGGCTCACTTGATCGTCGCGCGGCGGCGCGAAGCGCTGCAGCCGGCCCCCACGTCGCCCGGCTCATCACCGCCGCCGCCGCCCGGCCCCTGGTCGTCGCCGCTCATCGGCCCCTCGTCATCGCCCACACGGCCGATCGCTTGAGTCCAAGGCTCGCTGCCAACATCGCGCTGGACCAGCGGCGATTCTGTATACAAAATACGCTCCATGGCCCAAGGCCGCGCCGTGCTTGCCCGTGCGTTGGGATTGGAGCGCAACGTCGCGGTGCTCGGCGCGAGCCTGTTCCTGCTCGGGCTGGGAGAGGAGCTGTGGCAAGCCTACCTGCCGAAATACCTGTTGTCGCTCGGGGCGAGCGGTCTGGTGGTCGGATTGTTCGCCTCGTGCAAGGACCTGCTGGACGGGCTTTACCAATATCCGGGCGGCTGGGCCGGCGATCGCCTGGGGCGGCGCGGGGCGCTCGCGCTGTTCACGGCGCTCGCGACCGCCGGCTATCTCGTCTACGCGCTCGCCCAACACTGGGCGTGGATGTTCCTCGGCTTGCTGCTCGTGATGGCGTGGAAGGCGGGCGCGTTTCCGACCACGTTCACGGTGATCGGCGAGGCGCTTCCGCCCGGCCGTCGCGCGATCGCTTTCAGCGTGCAATCGGTCCTGGTGCGGCTCCCACGCGTGATCGGCGCGCCGCTGGGCGGGCTTCTGATCGCGGGACTCGGGCTGGTCGCGGGAGTGCGCGTCGCGTGTCTGGTGACGGTCGGCATCGGCCTCGTCGTCCTGGCGATCCAGCGCTGGAGCGACCGCGACGGCGCACCGGTCTCGAGGGCGCCCTGCGACGCCGGTCACGCGACGTTGCCGCCCGCGCTGCGGCGGCTGCTGATCGCCGATTGCCTGGTGCGGATCGGCGAGGGCATCGGCGCTGCGTTCATCGTCCTCTACGTGACCGGGCCGCTCGGACGCTCGGTGCTTACGTTCGGAGCGCTGTACGCGCTCCAGCAGAGCGTCGCGATCGCGAGCTATCTGCCCGGCGGCAAGCTGGCGGGACGCATGGGGAGCGGACCGCTCGTAGCGCTGACGTTCGTGTTCTTCGCGCTGTTTCCGCTCGGGGTGCGATTCGCCGACTCGTCGCTCGCGCTGATCGGCGCGTTCGTCGTTGGCGGCTTGCGGGAGATCGGCGAGCCGGCGCGGAAGTCGTTGATCGTTGACTCGGCGGATGCCGAGCGCCGCGGACGAACGGTCGGTCTCTACTACACGATCCGCAATCTGGTGGTGGTGCCGGCCGGAGTGCTCGGTGGCGTGCTGTGGCAGATCTCGCCTCGCCTGCCCCTCGAGGTCGCGTTCGCCGTCGGGATGCTGGGCATGCTCGTGTTCCTGTTCACGCAGCGAGGAAGGAGCCGTCATGAGTGGGTCACGGGCGAGAGCGCCTGACCGCGCCCGCGCCGGTCCCGGCCGCGGAGCCGCCAGGAGCGGGACCGGCATCGTGCGCACGCCGCTGCGCAGCGAAGTGCGGCGGCGGCTCATGGATCGCATGCTGCGCGGAGACCCGGCGCCGGGCGCCGGCATCAACGAGGGGCGACTCGCGGCCGAGCTCGGCGTCAGCCGCACGCCGCTGCGGGAGGCGCTGCTCGGTCTCGAGTGGGAAGGGTTCGTCCGCACCGAGCCCGGCCGTGGGTTTTCGGTTCAGCCGCTCACGTCTCGGGAAGCCGAAGAGATCTACCCGATGCTATGGACGCTCGAGGGTCTCGCGCTGCGCGCCGGCGGCTGGCCGCGCGGCCAACTGGCCGAGCTGGAGCGAATCAACGCGCGCCTCGGGCTGGCCGGCGGAGACGCCGGCGCGGCGCTCGAATGCGACGTGCGCTGGCATCGGGCGTTGCTCGAGCGCTGCCGGAATCGCAGCCTGCTCGAAGCCATTGCGGCGCTGAAGAATCGCGCGTACCGCTACGAAACGCACTACATGCGCGACTCCGGTCGCGTGATCACCTCGTTCACGCAGCACCAGGCGATCGCATCCGCCATCCGCTCCGGCGACGAGCCGGAGGCGTTGCGCCTGCTCGAAGCCAACTGGCGCGTGAGTCTCGAGTTCCTCGAGCCCTGGCTGCGCAGCGGCCCCGCGCGCGAACGAAAGGCGACGCAATGACCGCGAAGGCGACCGACTCCGAATCGATCGTCGCGCTGCTCGGCGACCTGGTGCGCATTCCTTCGGTGAACCCGGCGATCGCTCCCGAGGAAGGCCGGGGCGAGGAAGCGGTGGCGCGCTTCGCTTGCGAATGGCTGGCGCGGCACGGCGTCGAAGCCTGGCTCGAGACGCCGCGACCAGGCCGCCCCAACGCCGTCGCGCGCGCCGGCAGCGGCCACGGTCCCACCCTCGTGCTGTGCGCGCATCTGGACACGGTCGGGACCGCTGGGATGTCGATCCCGCCGTTCGAGCCGCGCGTGGAGGGTGAACGGCTGTTCGGCCGCGGCAGCTACGACATGAAGGGCGGCGCCGCCGCGGTGATGTGGGCGGCGGCCGAGCTCGCCCGCCGAGACCTCGCGGGCGAGGTGCTGCTGGCGCTCGTGGCCGACGAGGAGTACGAGAGCTTCGGTGCCGAAGACTTCGTGAGCCGGCATCGCGCCGACGGCTGCATCGTGACCGAGCCGAGCGAGGGGCGCCTGATTCTGGCTCACAAGGGCTTCGTGTGGGCGGAAATCGTGACCGCTGGGCACGCAGCCCACGGTAGCGCCTGGGATCTTGGCATCAGCGCGATCTCGCGGATGGGACGGATCCTGGTGGCGCTCGATACGTTCGATCGCGACGTGCTGCGGCGGCGCGAGCATTCCCTGGTCGGCCCCGCTTCGCTCCACTGCGCGCTCGTCAGCGGCGGCGTCGGCCTCTCGACGTACGCGCCGGAGTGCCGGCTCAAGGTCGAGCGCCGCACCTTGCCCGGCGAGGATCCGGTGGCCGTGATCGCCGAGCTCGAGCACGTCGTCCGCGACGCCGGCGAGGCCGCGGAGGTGCGGCGTCTGTTCGATCGTTCGCCGCTCACCTGCGACCGCGACTCGGCGATCGCGCGCAGCGTCCGCGAGGCCGTCGCGCACGTCACCGGCGCTCCCCCGCCCGAGGCGGGCGTCGCCTACTGGATGGACGCCGCGATCTTCGCGGCGGCCGGAATCCCGACCGTGAACTATGGCCCGAGCGGGGCCGGCGCGCACGAAGCCGTCGAGTGGGTGGACGTGCGCTCGGTCGAGTCTTGCAGCCGGGTGTTGATCGAGGCAGCGCTTCGCTTCTGCGCCCAGCAGAATGGCGCGGGTTCCGCGCCGGCTTCCGAACGCTAGCGCCGGCGACCGACCGCTAGCGCGCCGGCGCGGCGTCGGCCTTGTTCTCGGAGCGGTGAATCACCTTCCCGTTTTCCTCGATCCGGAAATAATGGCGCTGCAGGATCGGGCCGATCGGCACGCGCCCGCCGATCCAGGTCACCTCGCCCATCCTGCCGGTGACTTCCCAGACCAGCCGAAAGGTCGCGTCCTCGTTGACCCTGAAGGCGAACTTCGCCTGGTCACCATGGGCCATCACTTCCTTCGCGAACGTCTGGCCGTTCACCGAGAGCCGCACGCGCACGAGCTGCGAGCGGCTCGCGTTCTCCACCACGGCTTCGTGCCCGGGGCGCCGGGCGACCAGCCCGGGATAGCTCTTCCAGCCGTACCACGCGGCGATGACCAGGAGGACCAGCAACAGCAGGCGCATGATCGGATCCCTCCGCTCTTGGTCCCCGCCTCGTGCGGGAACGCGTGCACCCTAACCCGACCTCCTCATCAACGCCACGGGCGTTGGCCCATAAAGAGG
>DASQFU010000218.1:0-21065 GCA_035632955.1 Candidatus Limnocylindria bacterium | reverse complement strand
GCTCGCCTCTTCCAGGACGCGTGCGAGGAAGGCGAAGTTGGTGTCGAGCGTGCGGCCCGAGATCACTTCGTTGCCGATCGTGATGATCTCGATCTGCATGGCGCTCGATCGCGCCGATGCCGTCGTGATGACCGGTGGCCTCGGTCCGACCCCCGACGACATCACTCGCAAGGCGGTCGCGACGGTGTTGAAGCGCCCGCTCCAACTCGACGAGGAAGTGCTCGCGCGCATTCGCGAGCGCGCGAAGCGGGCGGGCCGGAAGCTCGCGGCCTCGGTGGAGAGTCAGGCGCTCCTGCCGAGAGGAGCGCAGGCATGGCCGAACCCGGTCGGCACCGCGCCCGGGCTCCTGATCCTGGAGGACGAGAAGCCGCTGATCATGCTTCCCGGTGTGCCGCTCGAGATGGAAACCCTCGCCACCGAGTTCGTGGTGCCCTATCTGCGGCCGCGTACCGGGCGGGAAGTCGCGTCATTCACCCTGCGCACGGCCGGGGCGTACGAGAGCCAGCTCCACGAGAGGATCGGCAAGCTGCCGCGCGGCTGGCCGGGCGCGACGCTCGCCTACCTCCCGAGCTATCACGGCGTGGACCTGCGGGTCACGGTCGCCGGGGGCGATCCGGAAGCCGTCCGCGTCGTGACGGCCAGGGCGCGGGAGCAGCTCATGGCGCGCGTCGGCGCCGTCGTCTATGAAGACGGCCCGCGAGGGCTGGAGGAAGTCGTCGGCGAGGTGTTGCTCGAGCGCGGCTTCCGGCTTGCCAGCGCCGAGTCCTGCACCGGTGGCCTGCTCGCCAAGCGGCTCACCGACGTTCCCGGCTCGTCGCGTTACTTCGAGCGCGGATTCGTGACCTACTCCGACGCCTCGAAGATCGCGCTGGTCGGCGTGCGCGCGGCCGACCTCGAAGCGCATGGCGCCGTCAGCGCGCCGGTCGCCGAGCAGCTCGCACGCGGGGCGCGTAAGCAAGCCGAAGTCGAGGTCGGCGTCGGCATCACCGGCGTCGCCGGGCCCGAGGGGGGAAGCGAGCAGAAGCCGGTCGGCACCGTGTTCATCGGCGTCTCCTCTCCGGCTGGGGACGCCGTGCGCACGTATCGCCTGCTCGGCCGGCGGCACGTGATCCGCGAGCGCTCGGTGCAGACCGCGCTCGACCTGGTGCGGCGCCAGCTCCGCGGCCTGCCGCTCGACCCCGCGTTGGACTGAATGCCCGAGCGAGCGTCCGGCAGCCGCGCCGAGCGCGAGCGGATGCGGATCTTTCTCGCGGTGTTTCCGTCGGCGGCGGCGCAGGCCGCGGCCGCCGATGCGATCGAAAAGTTGCGCCGGCCGGGCGATGCCGTTTCCTGGGTGCGCCAGGACAACCTCCACTACACGCTGCGGTTTCTCGGCGATCTCGGCGAGGACGGTTGCCGCCGCGCCGCCCTGGCCGCGCACGATGCAGCGCGAGCCCATGCGTCTTTCGACGCGGCGCTCGGACCGCTCGGCGCGTTCCCGAAACCGGAGCGCGCGCGCGTTCTGTGGGTCGGGCTCTCCGCAGGTGCGGAGCCGTTCGTCGCGATGGCGCGTGATCTCGAGCACGCGCTGCGGCAGCGCGGCTTCGATCGGGCCGATCGGCCCTTCGCGCCTCATCTGACGATCGGCCGCGTTCGCGACCGGGATCAGGACTGGAGTTTGCCCCTCGCGGATCTCGTGATCGATCCGCCGGTGCGATTCCGGGTGGACCGAATCGCGGTGGTGCACAGCACGCTGTCGCCGAAGGGATCGATTTATCGGGTCCGCGAGGAGGTGGCGCTCGGGGGCGGGTGATCGCCGCCCCCCTTATGAATCCGGCCCGGAAATCAGGCTTTCCATCGAGTGCACAAATGTGTAGTATGCCGGGTTGCGAACTCGGGATTGGCTGGGTTGGAAGCGCCGAGTCGCTCGAGGTCGATCGCGCCGGCGGGTCGTGTAGTATGCGATTCACGCCGCTCGCGCCCGCCGCGAGCGCCGGCGACGAGCGCCCCGCATCCGTGCCCGCGAGGACACCGCCCCCTGCGAAGGAGACGCAGCCCATGATTGCAAACACGCCGTCGGCCAAGGAGAAGACCAAGGCACTGGATCTCGCCCTCCAGCAAATCGAGAAGCAGTTTGGCAAGGGCGCGATCATGAAGCTCGGCGAGGAGGCCTCGCGCACCGGCATCGAGACGATCTCGACCGGCTCGATCGCGCTCGATCTCGCGTTGGGCGTGGGAGGGGTACCGCGCGGCCGGATCGTCGAGATCTACGGCCCCGAGTCTTCCGGCAAGACGACGCTCGCATTGACGATCATCTCCCATGCTCAGCGCGCCGGCGGCAACGCGGTGTTCATCGACGCCGAGCACGCGCTCGACGCTGCTTACGCGCAGAAGCTGGGCGTCGACATCGCCAACCTGCACGTGGCGCAGCCCGACACCGGCGAGGAGGCGCTCGAGATCGCCGATCACCTGGTGCGCTCGGGCGCGGTGGACATCGTCGTGATCGACTCGGTGGCGGCGCTGGTGCCGCGCGCCGAGATCGAAGGCGAGATGGGCGACTCGCACGTGGGATTGCAGGCGCGGCTCATGTCGCAGGCGCTCCGCAAGCTCACCGGCTCGATCTCGAAGAGCAAGACGTGCGTGGTCTTCATCAACCAGATCCGCATGCAGATCGGCGTCATGTTCGGGTGTTTTCATTATGATGCCCGCGTCGTACTGGCCGACGGCACTACGGAGAAGATCGGCAAGATCGTGAACCAGAAGATGCCGGTCGAAATCCTCTCCTACGATCCCAAGACTGGCGAGATCAGTCCGCGGCGCGTCGTCAACTGGTTCGACAACGGTCCTACCGACGAGTTCCTGCAGATCGAAGTCGGGGGAGGTCCTTCGGGGCGAAGGCGATTCGGCGTCACCGAAGGCCACGTCATCTTCACTCCCCAGGGCACCGTACGGGCGGGCGAACTCGAAGTCGGCGACGAGGTCTTGGCGACGATCGACGAAGACCCGGAGCAGCGTAAGGACGCTGCGCTTTCAGCAGTCGCGGTGATCCCTCGATTGAAGACCGTTCCGGCAACGATCCTCAGTCGATCCGTCGTGGCTTCGGATTCGCATCGCTTCGATCTCGAGGTCGAGGGCAACCACACCTACCTCGTGGACGGCGTCGTCGTACACAACTCCCCTGAAACCACCGCGGGTGGGCGGGCGCTCAAGTTCTACGCCTCGGTGCGCCTCGACATCCGGCGCATCGCCACACTCAAGGAAGGCGATCAGGCGGTCGGCAACCGGACCAAGGTGAAGGTCGTGAAGAACAAGGTCGCGGCGCCGTTCCGCGAGGCCGAGTTCGACATTCTCTACAACGAAGGCATCTCGCGCGAAGGCGAGCTGCTCGACTTCGCGATCGACAAGGGTGTGGTGCAGAAGGCCGGCACATGGTTCTCGTTCGGCGAGGAACGCATCGGTCAGGGGCGTGAGAACGCCCGGCTGTTCCTCAAGGAGCACGCCGATGTGCGCGGGCAGATCGAGACCAAGCTCCTGCCCCAACTCGGGCTCAAAATGCCTGCCGCTGTAGAAGTCCGCGTTGCACCAGACGCTGCCGACGCTCCGGATGGGAAGCTCGGAGCGCCTGCCAAGCCGACCTCAGCGGCACCGGCGCGCCCGCAACCCGCGTTGGTGGCAGGAGGCGATCGGAAGCGGTAGCCTGCCGCCTCGATAACCGGTCGCGGCGCGGCTCGCTCTGCTCCGACGCACGATCGGGTTTCTCGTCCAACATTTGGAGGTGTGTATGCGTTCGCGCGTTGCACGCTTGCTGCTGGCATTCGGGGTCGTTGCGCTGATCGGTGCCTGTGCCGGGGCTCCACAGACCCAGGCTCCCGTCGTGGACACGGCTGCGGTTCACGCGTCGGTCGACAGCATCACCAAGGCGTTCGCCGCGGCGATGGCCGCGCGGGATACCGACGCGGTGGTCGCCTTCTACGCGAGCGACGCGCGGGTCCTGCCCGCGAACGGCCCCCGGGCCGATGGGCATGGCGCGATCCGCGCCGCGTGGGTTGGGTTCATGAGCATGCCGGGTATGGAGCTGGTGCCGACGACGCGCGACGTGATCGTATCCGAGGCGGGCGACATGGCGGTCGAGCTAGGCAGCTACACGATGAAGGGCACGGGCTCGAGCGGCAAGCCGTTCCAGGACGTCGGCAAGTACGTGACCATCTACAAGAAGACCGACGCTGGTTGGAAGATCATCGTCGACACCTTCAACAGCGACCAGTCGCCGCCGATGTAGCCGCGCGCTGGACGCTGCCGTGACGCGTGCCGCGGCGTGCGGGGCGTTCCTCCCTCGCGCCGCGGCCTTCGCGTGGGAGAGCCAAACTTCGTGGCTTCGCACGTGTCCCTCCGCCAGGCGATAGGCATCCCGCTCAACGTCCTGCTGTTCCTCTTCCTCATGGTCATGGGTTGGGGAAGCTGGCAGGGGTTCTTCGCGCATCCGGTGCGGGTCGGAGTCGTCGTGCTGCATCTGATCATGATCCCGGTCATGACGCTCAGCACGTCCGGGCGAAGCCGCGGCCTGAAGCACGCCCCCGATTGGCGCCCGTTCTTCCCGCTCCTGATGTTCCACTCGCTTTTCACGGCCTTCGTCATGCCTTACATGGACGCGCGTGACCTCTGGGTGTTTCCGGGCGGCGATGCGACGCGTTGGATCGGCTTCGCGCTGCTGGCCGTGGGTGTCACGTTGCGGCTCGGGCCGATGCTCGAGCTCGGCAAGCGCTTCGTCTCGGTGGTCGCGGTTCAGGAGGGCCACACCCTCCACACGCAGGGTTTCTACCGCGTGGTGCGGCACCCGTCGTACCTCGGCATTCTGCTCATGGACCTCGGCTTCGCGGGCGTGTTCCGCAGCACCGTCGCGCTGCTGCTGATGCCGATGGTGTGGTGGATGTTCAAACGGCGGATGGACGTCGAGGAGCAGTTCATGGTCGAGCAGTTCGGCGAGGCGTATCGCGGCTACATGGGACGCACCGCTCGTCTGGTGCCGAAGGTTTATTGATGCCGGCGCTACGGTCCGCGCGCGGGCGGCGCACCGGCACCGTCTCGGAAGAGCGGTCGCACGACGTGGAAGCCTGCCGCGAGGCGGCGCTCCGGCTGCTCGAACGCACGCGCCGGACCCGATCGGACCTGGAGCGTCGTTTGGCGGAGAAGGGGTTCGCGGCGCCGATCGTCGGGGACGTGCTCGACCGGCTCGCCGGAGTCGGACTCGTCGACGACGTCGAGTACGCGCGCGCGTACCTTTCCGGAAGGTGGGGAAGGAGACCCGCGGGCTGGCGGCGGCTGGAACAGGACCTCCGGCGGCGCGGCGTGTGCGCGGAGGATGTCGCTCAGGCGAGGCTGCGGCTCGAGGCGGTGCAGGGCGCGGCGGACGAAGTGACGGCGGCGCGCAAAGTGGTCGCCCAGGCGGCACGGCGCTACGCGAAACTCGCGCCGCGTATGCGCCGGCAACGGCTCTACGCGCTACTCGCGCGGCGCGGATTCGACGGTGACACGATCGAAGCGGCGCTGGCTCCCGACCCCGAGGATTCGGCGCAGTGAAATTTCGCACCTGCATCGCGAGCCCAGTCCCGCTATCGTTCGTCCTCCTATGACCTCCGATACCTCCGCCATTCCGAGGACCGCGGCCGAGCTGCGCCGCGCGTTCCTCGATTTCTTCGTCGCCCGCGGCCATGTCGCCGTGCCGTCGGCACCGCTGGTGCCGAACGACCCAACGCTGCTGTTTACGACTGCCGGCATGGTGCAGTTCAAGCCGTACTATACGGCGACGGACGACGTGCCCTATACGCGCGCGGTCTCGATTCAGAAGTGCCTGCGGCTCAAAGACCTCGAAAACGTCGGACTGACGCCGCGGCACGACACGTTCTTCGAGATGCTCGGCAACTTCTCGTTCGGCCCCAACGAACGCGGCGCCTATTTCAAGGAGGAGGCGATCGCGTTCGCCTGGGAGTTCGTTACCCAGGTGCTCGGGTTGCCGAAAGAGCGTCTCTACGCGTCCGTGTTCGCCGGCGAAGGCGCGCTGCCGCGCGACGACGAAGCCGCCGAGTTGTGGAAGAAGGTGGGCCTGCCGGCGGACCACATCGTCGCGCTCGGCAGGGCGGACAACTTCTGGGGTCCGGCGGGCAGCCAGGGTGCATGCGGCCCGTGCAGCGAGATGTACTTCGATCTCGGCGAGCGGCGCCCCGACTATCTGCCCAAGAACGCCTTGTGGGGCGACCGGCCCGGCGACGCCGGCGATCGCTACATGGAGTTCTGGAACCTGGTGTTTCCGCAGTTCGACGCGCAGGCCGACGGAACGCTTGCGCCGTTGCCGCGCCCAGGCATCGACACCGGGATGGGACTCGAGCGCCTGGCGATGATCCAGCAGGCGAAGACGATCATCTTCGACACCGATGTCTTCGAGCCACTGGTTTCCGCCGTCCTCGAACCGGCGCACGCGCCGGCCGAGCGCCGCGCCGAGGCGTTGCGCGATGCGCGGATCATCGCCGACCACGTGCGTGGCCTGACGTTCGCGATCGCGGAAGGAGCGCTGCCCGGCAACGAAGGAGCCGGCTACGTGCTGCGCCGCTTGCTCCGCCGCGCGGTGACGCGCGGGCGTTCGCAGCGGAGTCTGGCGCTAACGCGCCCGTTCCTGGCCGATCTGGCGTCCCGCGTGATCGAACACTACGGCGATCACTACCGCGAGCTGCCGAGACAGCGTGCGGAGATCGTGAAAGTGTTGGCGCGCGAAGAAGAGAGCTTCGTTCAAACGTTCGAGTCGGGACTCGCGCGCCTGACCCAGCTCACCCAGGGAGGGACGCGTGCGATCTCGGGCGAGGACGCCTTCGCGCTCCACGACACCTACGGGTTTCCGGTCGAGCTGACGCAGGAGATCGCCGCCGAGCGTGGCATCGACGTCGATCTTCCGGGCTTCGAGCAGGCGATGGAAGCGCAGCGCCAGCGCGCGCGCGCAGCGAGCAAGTTCGAGCGCAGCGGCGACAATGCCGTGCGCGCTCCCTGGAACCAGGTGACGTCGGGTCGCGATTCGGAGTTCCTCGGCTATCAGACGCTGCACGCGGATGGGATCACGCTCCGCCGCTGGCGTGAAGCCGGAGCGGAGCTGGAGCTGGTGCTGGATCGGACGCCGTGCTACGCGGAATCCGGCGGGCAGGTGGCGGATCGCGGCGCGATCGAGGCGATCGGCGTCCGTGCCGAGCTGACGCACGTCTTCAAAGAAGGCGAGAGCATCGTCCATCGCGTGCGACTCGCGCACGGCGACCGCGACTCCCTGGTTTCGGCTGGAGCGCGAGGCGCGCTCGATGCCACCGTGCTGCCGGGCCACCGGTTTCCGACCATGCGCCATCACACGGCAACGCATCTGATGCACGCGGCGCTGCGCCACACGCTCGGCACGCACGTGCGGCAGGCCGGGTCTCTGGTCGCGCCCGATCGGCTGCGCTTCGACTACGCCCACTTCGAGGCTCCGAGCCAAGAGCAGCTCGAACGCATCGAGAGCCTGGTGAACGAGTGGGTGCTGCGAAATCGCGACGTGCGCTGGGAGATCCTGCCGCTCGAGGAAGCGCGCGCGTCGGGCGCGATGGCGCTGTTCGGAGAGAAGTACGGCGCCGAGGTCAGAGTGGTGACGGTGCCGGGAGTCGAGGACGCGAAGATTCCAGTCAGCCGCGAGCTGTGCGGCGGCACGCATGTGCGTCGGACCGGCGACATCGGCGCGTTCGTGCTGGTCTCGGACGCGGCGATCGCGAGTGGCGTGCGCCGGATCGAGGCGGTGTGCGGCCACGAAGCCCTGAGCTATCTGAAGAGCCGCGCGGCGACGCTCGAGCGCGCCGCCGGGCTGTTCCAGGTGCGTCCGGAGGCGGTGCCGGATCAGGTCGAGAAGCTGAAAGGCGAGCTGGAGCGGTTGCGCAAGGCGCAGACGGAAGCGCGGCGCGGCGGGCTCGAGGCGGAGATGGCGCGGGTCGCCGAGCGCGCGACCGAAGGTGCGGGGGGACGCTGGGTCGTCGCCGAGCTCGAAGCGGAGGCGGATGCCAATGCTGTCCGCGACGCTGCGGATCGGTTGCGCGGCGCGTTGCGGCGAGGCGCGGCGGTGCTGGCGGTGCGCGGCGGTGGCAAGCTCACGTTCGTGGCGGCGGTGACCGACGATCTCGTGGCCGAGAAGAAGCTGCGCGCCGACGAGCTGGTCCGGAGCGTCGCGCAAGTCACCGGCGGCTCGGGCGGCGGCAAGCCGCATCTGGCTCTGGCCGGCGCCAAGGACCCGGCCAAGCTCGAAGCGGCGCTGGCGGAGGCGCGGCGGTTGCTGACCGAGGCGCTCGGCGGATGAGCTGCGTGCGGCCGCGCGCAAACCGAATCGGCGTCGCGAGCACCGCGAGCACCGCGAGCACCGGGAGCGGCGGGTGAAGGCGCTCGTCCTGGCCGGCGGCCGCGGCACCCGGCTGCGTCCGATCACGCACACGAGCGCCAAGCAGCTCGTGCCGGTCGCGAACAAGCCGGTGCTGTTCTTCGGGCTGGAGTCGCTGCGCGCCGCGGGCATCACCGAGGTCGGGATCGTCGTCAGCGATCCGCGCGAGATGCTGAAGCCCGACCACCGCACCGGGCAGCACACGACGGTGATGGTCAACAGTCAGGCGGAGATTCGCGCCGCAGTCGGCGACGGCTCCGCATTCGGGCTCGAGGTCCGCTACATCGAGCAGGAAGCGCCGCTCGGCCTCGCCCACGCGGTCAAGATCTCGCACAGCTACATCGGCGACGAGCCGTTCGTCATGTATCTCGGCGACAACCTGATCAAGGACGGCATCGTTCCGTTCGTGCGCGAGTTCGAAATCGAGAAGCCCGAGGCTCAGATCCTGCTCGCGCACGTGAAGACGCCGTCCGAGTTCGGCGTCGCCGAGCTCGATGGTGACCGCGTCGTCCGGCTCGAGGAGAAGCCGCGGCAGCCGAAGAGCGATCTCGCCCTGGTCGGCGTGTATCTGTTCGGGCCGACCATCTTCGAGGCGGTGAACGCAATCCGCCCGAGCAAGCGGGGCGAGCTCGAGATCACCGATGCGATCCAGCACCTGATCGACACCGGCAAGCGCGTGCGTTCGCACGTGATCTCCGGTTGGTGGAAGGACACCGGCAAGGTCGAGGATCTGCTGGAAGCAAATCGCATCGTCCTCGCCGACCTTCAGACCGAGCTGCTGGGCCGCGTCGATGCCGCGACGACGCTGGAGGGCGCGGTGCGTCTCGGGCCTGATTCCGTGATCGAGCGCTCGCGGCTACGCGGCCCGCTGGTGATCGGTGCCGGGGTGCGGATCACCGACTCGTACGTCGGGCCGTTCACGTCGATTGGCGATGGCGTCACCATCGATCACGCCGAGATCGAGCATTCGATCGTGCTCGAGCGCAGCCGGATCGAGAACGTGCCGTTCCGGATCGAGTCGAGCCTGATCGGCAGGGAGGTGGTCGTGCAGTCGAGCGGCCAACGCCCCCGCGCGCATCGCCTGATGCTCGGCGATTCGAGCCGGCTGGAGCTGGCATGAAGGTGCTGGTGACAGGTGCGGGCGGGATGCTCGGCCAATCGCTGATGCGCGCGCTCGAGACGGCCGGACATCATGTGCTCGCACTGACGCGCGCGGACGGCGACGTCACGCGGCTCGAGTCGCTGCGGCACCCCGCGCAGGCGCTGCGACCGGACTGGATCTTCCACCTCGCCGCCTATACGCGCGTCGACGATTGCGAGCTCCATGCCGACCAGGCGTATCTCGTCAACGGGCTCGGGGCCCGCAATGCGGCGCTCGTGGCGGCCGAGGTCGGCGCCGCCGTGCTCGTGATCTCCTCCGATTACGTGTTCGACGGTCGCGCGACGCGTCCCTACCGCGAGTACGACATGACCGGCCCGCTGTCGGTGTACGGGGCGAGCAAGCTCGCGGGCGAGCGGGCCGTGCGCGAGGTTCATGCGCGACATCTGATCGTGCGGACGGCCTGGCTCTACGGTCGCGGCGGCCGGAACTTCATCGACACGATCCTGCGCAAGGCGCGGGCGGGTGAGCCGCTGCAAGTGGTGGACGACCAGCGCGGGGCGCCGACCTCGACCCGGGATCTGTCGCAGGCGTTGATCCGTCTCGCGGAGACGGGCCAGTACGGCACCTACCACTGCACGAACTCGGGCGAATGCACGTGGCACGAGCTGGCGACTTACGCCGTCGGCCGGGCGGGGCTGGCGACCGCCGTCGGCCGGGTCGACAGCGCCTCGCTCGCGCGGCCGGCGCAGCGGCCCAGCTACTCCGTGTTGAGCAATCTGCTGTTCGAGCACGTCACGGGCACGCGCATGCCTCACTGGCAGGATGCGGTGGACCGCTACCTCAAGCCGGCGCCGAGTCATGCCGGCTCTTCCGGAAGCGAGGGACGATGAAACGATCGAGACGGACCAGTGCCTCGTCCCGGGCCGGCGCGCGCATTCGGGCGGCGCGGCCGAGCGGCGTACGCTCGCTCGCGGTTCGCGCCGCAACTCGCGGCGCCGGTCCGCTCGAGCGCCAGGCGCGCAGCTCGCTCCGCGACGCGCGCATCAGCGTCGGGCGCCTCGAGCGCGGATCGGGACGGGCCGTCGCCGCGGCGGCGGAAGCGATGGTCGCCTGCCTCGCCGGTGGCGGGACCGTCTACTTCTGCGGCAACGGCGGCAGCGCCGCCGACGCCCAGCACCTGGCGACCGAGCTGGCGGGACGCTTCTTCATCGACCGCCCGTCGCTCGCCGCGATCGCGCTCACGACCAACTCCTCGTCGCTGACGGCGATCGGCAACGATTTCGGCTTCGACGAAGTGTTCGCGCGCCAGCTCGAAGGACTCGGCCAGCCGGGTGACGTGCTGGTTGCGATCAGCACCAGCGGGACCTCCCGCAACGTGCTCCGGGCCATCGAAGCCGCTCACCTGCTGGGCATGACCGTGATCGGCATGACCGGCCAGGGCGGCCGGCGCTTCGCGTCACTGTGCGATCACGCGCTGATCACGCCGAGCACGTCGACGCCGAGAATCCAGGAAGGGCACATCGTCATGGGACACACGGTATGCGAGCTGACCGAGCGCGCGCTGTTCCGGCCGCGCCCGGCCGCGGCCTCGCGACCGCCCCGGGGCCGGAGATGATCCTCGCGCTCCTGCGGGAGCTGCGCCCCGAACAGTGGACCAAGAACCTGCTCGTGTTCGCGGGCGTCCTGTTCTCCCAGCACCTGGACGAGCCCGAGCTCGTGACGCGTGCGTTGTGCGGATTCGTCGCGTTCTCTCTGCTGGCCGGCACCGTCTACCTGCTGAACGATCTGAAGGACCTCGAGGCCGACCGCCTGCACCCGCGCAAGCAACGCCGGCCGCTGGCCTCGGGACGCCTGCCGGTCTGGGTCGCTGCGGCGGCGATCGTTCCGTTACTCGCGATCGTTGCACTGCTCTCGATCTGGCTCGGGACGGGCTTCGTCGTCGTCGCCTCCATCTACCTGGCCAGCACGCTGGCCTACACGCTCTGGCTCAAGCATCAGGTGCTGCTGGACGTGTTCGTGATCGCGACCGGGTTCGTGTTGCGCGCGATCGCCGGAGTCGAGCTGTTGCGTCCGGTCGCCCCCGAGACCGAGATCTCCCCCTGGCTCCTCGTGTGCACGTTCTTCGGCGCGCTGTTCCTGGCGCTCGCCAAGCGCCGCCGAGAGATCGCGAACGCCGGGGTCGCGCAGGCGTCTCTCCAACGCGCGGTGCTCGACCGATATACGCCCGAGCTGCTCGAGGGGCTGCTCCTGGTCTCGGCCGCCTCGAGCCTCATGAGCTACGCGCTCTACACGATCTGGCCGGGAACGGTGGCCAAGTTCGGCTCCGAGAAGCTCCTCTATACCGTGCCGTTCGTCGCCTACGGGATCTTCCGCTACCTGTTCCTGGTGCGGGCCACCGAGCACACCGAAGACCCGGCGCACGTGCTCCTCACCGATCGGCCGCTGGCGTTGTGCGTGCTCCTCTATGTCGCGGTCGTGGTCCTGATCCTCTACCGCGCTTGAGATGGCCGGGCGCGGCGCTTCCCGAGTCCTGCGGATCGAAGCGCGGGCCAAGCTGAACCTGGGCCTCGCGGTCGGGCCGCGGCGGACGGACGGCTACCACGAGCTGCTGACCGTCTTTCAGTCGATCACGCTTGCCGACACCTTGGTCGTGCGTCGCCGCCGGCGCGGGCTGTCGCTGGCCGTGAGGTACGAAGACGCCGCGGTGCGTCGGGGCCGGCCGCGTCGGGTTCGAGCCGTGCCCGCGAGTCGCGGCAATCTCGTGCTGCGCGCCGCGCGACTCGTGCAGCAGCGGCTCGGTCTCCAGGGCGGCGCCCAGTTCACGTTGATCAAGCGGATTCCAGTGCGCTCGGGACTCGGCGGCGGCAGCGCCGACGCCGCTGCGGCGCTGCTCGGAATGGCGCGCGTGCACGGTCGTCGCCTTTCCCAGACGGACCGCTTGGCGCTCGCCGAGGAAATCGGTTCCGACGTTCCGTTCGCGGCGCTGGGTGGGACGGCGCTCGGGCGCGGCCGCGGTGAGCGGCTAACGAGACTCCGGTTGCGCCGGCCCTTCCGAGCGCTGATTGCCGCGCCATCTTGGGGAATCTCGACGCGCGCTGCCTACGATCAGTTAGACCGAAGGAAATATGGCTTGACAGGGTGGAGGTCCCACTTAAGATTCGGCCAACACCTTGAGCGCGAGGGACTAACGCCCGAGTTGGCCCTCCGCTTAGGCAACACCTTCGAGGAGGTGTTGGGGGACCGGCGGTCGGATTTTCTCTCGCTGTGCGAGCGATTGGTGCACGCGGGAGCGCGTGAGCCGCGCCTGACCGGGAGCGGATCCGCGGTATTCGGAATTCTGCCGCCCGGGACCCCATCGAGCACCGTCGTTCGTCGCTTCTCCGGGAGTGAAAGGCTCTACCTCGTTCGCTCCGCCCGGGCCGGAGTGCGTCTCGCGACGTCGCCGCATACTTGAGCAGGGAGCAAGGAGGCGTGCAGCTCAAGACAATCCCACATCACTTCGCACGAGTGATCACCGAGCCAACGGAAACATCGGGACGGCTCGCGAGGGATATCTCGCATGATCGAGATTACGGAGGTTCGTGTTTCCCTGCGTAACGACGAGAAGCTAAAAGCGTTCGTCAGCATCACCCTCAACGACTCGTTCGTGGTGCGGGGCTTGAAGATCATCCGCGGAAACTCGGGTCTCTTCGTCGCGATGCCGAGCCGCAAACGGGCCGACGGTCAGCATCAGGATCTCGCACACCCGATCAACGACGCGACGCGTCGCTATCTGACCGATAAGGTCATGGTCGAGTACGAGAAGGAGCTGGCAAACCCGAGCGTGCACAGTCACGGCAGCGACGCACGAGAGTCGGTCTTCTAGATCACCGAGCCGCCCAGACGCACGCGGCTCGTGAACAGGGCCCGGAGCGACGACCGGGCCCGGCCGTAGGCGCATGACCCGACATCCCAGGCGCTGCGCAGGTCACGGCGACATTTGACTTCGCGCCGGCCGGCCGCTAGTCTCCCGCGGCTTTTCTCCTAGATGTCCCTTCGGGCCAATAGCCATCACCCCGAGCCCCGCGCTGCGGGGAGCGGACCGTGACGGAAATCCCGTTCTGTTGGTGGGGCGTGGCCAAGCGGTAAGGCACGAGACTTTGGATCTCGCATCCGGAGGTTCGAATCCTCCCGCCCCAGCCATTTGCTTGGCCCGGGGGGAGACTCCGGGTTTCTGACGGCGCCCGGCGGCGGCTGCGCGGCGCCGTTCGGGGTCCTCGATCGGGAGGTTTCGCGAGTGGATCCCTGCCGGATCTTCACGGGCAACGCCAGTCGACAGCTCGCGCAATCGATCTGCGAGCGACTGAAAGTGCCGCTTGGCGACGCGGACGTGTCCCGCTTCGAAGACGGAGAGGTCTCGGTCAAGTTCACCGAGAACATCCGCGGCAGCGACGTGTTCATCGTCCAGGCCACGGGCGCTCCGGCGGACCATCTCATGGAGCTGCTGGTGATGCTGGATGCGGCGAAGCGCGCCTCGGCGCGGCGCGTGACGGCCGTGCTCCCATACTTCGGCTACGCCCGCCAGGACCGCAAGGACCAGCCCCGCGCCCCGATCACGGCCAAGCTGGTGGCGAACCTGATCACGGTCGCGGGCGCCGACCGGGCGCTGACGATGGATCTGCACAGCGCGCAGATCCAGGGCTTCTTCGACATCCCGTTCGATCATCTCTACGCGGCGCCGGTGCTGATCGAGTACTTCGCGCACAAGCGAATCCCGAACCTGATGATCGTGGCGCCCGACATCGGTAGCGTGAAGATGGCGCGCGCCTACGCGAAGCGGCTGGGAGCCGAGCTGGCGCTGGTGGACAAGCGGCGGCCGAAGCCCGACGCCGTCGAGATCATGAACATCATCGGAGAAGTCGAGGGCAAGAACATCGTGCTGTTCGACGACGTGCTGACGACCGGCCGCACCATGTGCCAGGCGGCGGAAGCCATCAAGGCGCAAGGCGCGCTCGACATCTATGCCGGCGTCAGCCACGGCGTGCTGTGCCCGGATGCGTTCGAGCGCATCGCGCGCTCGCCGATCAAGGAGGTCGTGTTCACCGACACGCTCGATCATTCGGCGATGACGCTGCCGCCGAACTTCACCGAGCTGTCCGTGGCTGGATTGCTGGGCGAAGCCGTGCAGCGGATTCACGAAGAGCGGTCGCTGAGCTCGTTGTTCGTATGAAGCCACGCGGCGTCCCGCCGAACGGCGCGGGAAGCCGGCGAGGTCAGGAGGAGAAACCATGGCAGTGATTGCATTGAGCGGCGAGCGCCGCGAGAAGCTCGGCAAAGGCGGTGCGCGCAAGGCGCGCGCGGCCGGATCCATCCCGGGCGTTTTATACGGGCACGGCGAGCCGCCGGTGGCGGTCAGCGTCCCGGCGCGCGCGTTTCAGGTCGCGCTGCGCTCCCACAAGGGCGGCAACGCGATCGTCAACCTGGCCGTGGGCGGGGGCGAGTTCACGGCGCTGATCCGCGACGTCCAGTACGACCCGATCACGCACGACATCCTGCATCTCGACTTCCAGCACATCTCGCTGACGGAGACGATCGAGGTGCGGGTGAGCCTGCATTTGACCGGCTTGCCGGTCGGGGTCAAGGACGGCGGCGGCATCCTCGAGCACATCCTCCGCGACGTCGAAGTGCGCTGCCTGCCGACCGCAATTCCGCCCGCGATCGACGTGGACGTGACCGCGCTCAACATTGGCGATTCGATCCATGTCCGCGATCTCTCGATGCCGGACGGGACGATCCTGACCGAAGGCGACGCGACCGTGGCGACCGTGGTGCCGCCGACGGTGATGGAGGAGAAGCCGGTCGACGAGATCGTGGCCCCCGAAGGGGCGGTCGAGCCGGAAGTGATCGCCAAGGGCAAGAAGGACGAGGAAGGCGCCGAGGGCGAGGGGAAGGACAAGGACAAGGATAAGGATAAGGACAAGGACAAGGACAAGGACAAGGACAAAGAGAAGGAGAAGGGGAAGAAGTAGTTCGTGGCGGTGGTGCTCGGTCTGGGGAATCCGGGTGCGCGGTACGCGCGCACCCGCCACAACGTCGGGGTTCGGGTGCTGGAAACGCTGGTCGCGCGCTGGCGAGCGAGCGCCCGGGAAGCGGTTCCCGAGTACCGCTGGTGGCAGGCGGAGCGAGCGGGTCGCGCGGTGTCGCTGGTTCAGCCGCTGACCTACATGAACGCGAGCGGCGCGGCGCTGGCGGCGTTCGAAACCGAGCACGGACTCGATCCGAAGCTGCTGGTGGTGACGGACGACGTCTATCTGTCGTTCGGGTTGCTGCGGATTCGGGCGCGAGGCTCGAGCGGTGGACATCGTGGCCTCGAGAGCATCGAGGCCGCGCTCGGGACCCGCGAGTATGCGCGACTGCGGATCGGTGTCGGCGCCGCGAGCACCAGCGCCGAGCTGCGCGAGCACGTGCTGGAGGAGCTCACGGAAGTCGAGGAGCAGGAGCTGCAAGCGGCGGTCATGCTGGCCGCCGATGCCGTGGAGCATTGGTTGGTCGAGGGATTGCTCGCCGCCATGAATCGTTTCAATCGCAAAGTTGGCAAGGAGGTTCCGGAATCGTGACCAAATACGAAACCACATTCATCCTCGAGCCCGGCCTCGACGAGGCGAAGGTCAACGAGGAAGTCGACCGCATGGCCGGGTGGATCAAGGACCTGGGCGGCGAAGTGCTCGAAGTTCAGCGCTGGGGCAAGCGGCGCCTGGCGTACGAGATCCACAAGAAGCGCGACGGCATCTACACCCTGATGCTCTATCAGGGAGGCAGCCCCTTGGTCCGCGAGCTGGAGCGGCGTCTGCGGCTCAACGAGTCGGTGGTGCGCGTGTTGACGGTGATGCACGTGCCACCCGAGCTGACCCAGCCGAAGGTGGACGCCGAAACGATCGCCGCCGCGGAGGAAGCCGGGGACGACTAGGCGTTTCACGCGCCGATCGGTCGCGCGAACGCAGCGCCCTGGGAGGAGACCGGGTGACCGAGCTCAAACTGCCCGAAATCAATCGCGTCACGATCAGCGGACGCCTGACGGGAGATCCGGATCGGCGTTATGCCGCCGATGGCACCGCGGTCACCAGCTTCGCGATGGCGTTCTCGCGCCGCTACCGGGCGCGCGACGGCAGCGCGGCGGAGCAGACGGGATACGTCATGGTCATGACTTATCAACGGCTGGCCGAGGTGTGCGGACAGTACCTGCAACGCGGCAGCCCGGTGCTGGTCGAGGGGCGGCTGCAGATGCGCGAGTGGTTGGCGGCCCAGGGCGAGAAGCGGACGCGACTCGAGATCCGGGGCGAAATGGTGCACTTCCTCGAGCGGCGGCCGGCGGATCAGACGCCCGAAGTCGCGCGGCGCCAGAGCGGCGGAGATTTGTTCGAGTCCTGAGGCGACTCGGGACGGGTTTAGGCAAAGATGCTTTAGGAGAAGAGGAGCGATGGCCAGAGAACGCGAAGGCAAGAGCTTCAAGAAGAAGTATTGCAAGCTGTGCTTCGAGAAGGTCGGATTCGTGGACTACAAGGACGAGAAGCGGCTCGGGCGCTTCATCACCGACCGTGGCAAGATCGTCCCGCGCCGTGTGTCGGGCACCTGCGCCCGCCACCAGAAGCAGATCACGACCGCCGTGAAGCGCGCTCGGGTGTTGGCGCTGTTGCCCTTCACCAGTGACCTCTACCGCTGAGCCGGGGCGGGAAAGGATCGGGGGATCGTGGTTCCGGATCCTGCTGGTAATCGCCGTCCTCTGCGTCCTCTCGCAGGAGCTGCCGGCGCCGTGGGGGAGCCTGTGGCTGGTCGTGCCCAGTGTGGTGGCGCTGGCGCTGCTGCTGTCGTGGCGCTTCGGCGCCTGGGGCGTCGCGGTGCCGCTCGGATTGTTCACGGCGGCGATCGTGTTCGTCGGACCCTTCCAGTTGTGGGTGTGGTGGATTCCGGTCGCGGCGCTGACCGGCACCTGGATGGGACTGCGCGAAGAGGGCGGCGCGGGCGGCGTCGGCCAGCTGGCGTGGATGCTGCTGCCGTTGCTCCTGCTCGCCGCGCTGCTGCCGTGGATGCTCGAGTATGCGCCGCTGGTTTCGGGCGTGGAGAAGCACCTGCGGGAGAGCAACCAACGGTTGCTGGCGATGCTCGCACGCCTGGACGCTCAGGGAGACCGTACGCAGGCGTTGCGCCAGGCCTGGGCTCAGGGCGCGGAGCTGCAGCGTCGCGGATTGCCGCTGTTGTTGCCGACCGTGCTGTTCGCCTGGATGACATTGCTGGTGGTCGCGGGCCGCGGACTCGCCGCACGGTTCGGCCGCGTGCTGCGGTGGCCGGAGCTGTCGCGCGTGCGGTTCGTCGATTGGCGGCTGCCGGACGGCGCGATCTGGCTCGCGATCGTCGGCCTGGCGTTGCTGCTCGCGCCGCTGCCGGCGTGGGCGCCGACCGGTTGGACCCTGCTGATCGGTTCCGGGCTCGGTTATTGTGCGCAGGGAATTGCGGTCGTAGAATCGCTGCTGCTTTCGCGCGGCGTTCCTCCCTCCATGATCGTCTTGACGATGGTGTTCGTGTTCGCCATGGCGACCCCGGTGTTCCTGTTCGCCGCGACCTGCGTGGGCGTGAGCGACTTGTGGCTGGACTATCGCAGGCTCGAAGCGGTCCCGGAAAAGGACTGATACCAGGAGATCGATGATGCAAGTGATTCTGCTCGAAGACTTGAAAGGCGTGGGCCCGAAGGGCACGACGGTGAACGTCAAGCCCGGCTACGCACGCAACTACCTCCTGCCGCACAAACTCGCCATCGCCGCGGGCACGAAGGCCGGCAATCTCTATCAGGAGCTCGAACGCCAGCGCGAGATCCAGGACAACAAGCGTCTGGCGGAAGCGCGCGCCGAGGCGTCGCGTCTCGAAGGCGTCGAGGTCAACATCCCGGCCCAGGCCAACGAAGAGGACACGCTGTTCGGCTCGGTCACGAACATGGACGTCGCAGACGCACTGGCCAAGGCCGGGCACATCGTCGACAAGCGGCGCATCGAGCTGGACGACCACATCAAGCAGCTCGGACGCTACGACGTCACGGTGCGCATCCTGGGCGACGTGTCGGCGACCGTGAAGGTCTGGGTGGTGCGCTCATGAGCGCGCGCGCGGCGTACGGCATTCGCTGGCTGGCCGGGCTCGCGCTCGTGGCGCTGACGGCCACCGCTCTGGCCGCGCCGGCGTCGAACCGGAGCGGTAAACGGGCCGGCGCGAAGCGCGACACGGTGCTGGTGCGGATCGGCAACGAGACCATCACGCCTTCCGTCGTTCAACGGCGGCTCGACGAGCTACCCGAAGGCGCGCGTTCCAACTTCACGAGTCCCGAAGGTCGCCAGCGCCTGCTCGAGCGCCTGGTGGAGGAGCGCGTGTGGCTGCACGCGGCGCTCAAGCACGGCTTGTCGCAGCGTGCCGACGTCAAGAAGCAGATCGAGCAGCAACGCCGCGATCTGCTGATCCGCACCTACGTGAACGAGGTCATGGCGGCCAAGCCCGCGCCGGCGGATTCGGACGCGCGCATCTACTACCAGGCCCATCTCGAGGAGTACAAGGTCCCGGCGACGGTGGCGATCAGCCACATCCAGCTCAAGAGCGAAGCCGAGGCGAAGCGGGTGAAGCAAACCGCGATGCGCAAGGGACAGGATTGGCGCAAGCTCGTCGCGCAGTACTCCGCGGACACGCTGACCAAGAAGAACGGCGGTGTGCTCGGCTCGGTGACCGCCGAAGGCCTGTTTGCCACGCTCGGCGCGCAGCCCGAGCTGGCCAATATGGCGTTCGCGTTGCCGGAGAGCGCGATCGGCGGCCCGACCAGGACTGACCGGGGCTGGCACGTGATCCGGGTCGAGCAGAAGCGTGAGGCAGGGATGCGCACCTTCGATCAGATGCGCTCGGCGATTCTCCGCCAACTCGCCACCCAGCGCTCGCAGGACTTCTATCAGGAGCAGCTCCAGAAGGCGCGTAAGGAGCTCGGAGTCCGCCCGGATTCGGCGGCGATCAAGAGCTTCGTGTCGCAGCGCAAGACCGCGCGCGAGATGTTCAACGAAGCGCAGGCCGCCGGGCCGCCGAGCACGCGGATCGAGGCGTATCGCAGCCTGCTGCGCGATTACCCGACCAGCGAGGTCGGTCCGCAGGCGCAGTTCATGATCGGCTTCATCCACTCCGAAGAGCTCAAGGACTACGACGGCGCCGAGACCGCGTTCCGGGCGTTGCTCGCCCAGTACCCGAAGTCGGAGCTCGCGTCCTCGGCGCAATGGATGATCGATCACATGCGCACCGAAGACGTACCCTCGTTCATGAACCTCGAATCGGATTCGCTCGGCGCCGCGCAGGCCAGCGAGGCGCGATCGGGGTCCGGGAAGCCGTGAACGTGATCGAGGTGCGGGTCCACGGGCTCATCCTCGAGCACAAGACCCAGCAGAACATCGTCATCCTCCGCGAGGTGGAGGGCGAGCGCATCCTGCCGATCTGGATCGGTCCGGGCGAGGCCCAGGCGATCCGGCGCATCCTCTCGGAAGAGTCGTTCCCTCGCCCGCTCACGTACGACCTGCTCGCGATCGTGATCGAGGGGCTGAAGGCGAAAGTCAGCAAGGTGCTGATCGCCGACCTGCGCGAGAACACGTTCTTCGCGAGCGTCATCGTCGAGCGCGAGAGCGAAGTGCTTTCGGTGGACGCGCGGCCCTCGGACTCGATCGCGCTCGCGCTGCGGGCAAAGGCGCCGATCTTCGTCAACGAGAAGCTGCTCCAGCCCCCGCCGCACGAAGCCGAGGCCGAGGGCGGCGAAGGCGAGCCGCGCGAGCTCACCGAAGAGGAGAAGGCGGAGCAGTTGCGCCGCTATCTCGAGCGACTGAATCCCGAGGATTTCGGAAAGTTCCAGCTCTGATGCCGGGCGCTCGCCGCCTGAGCGCCGTGCTGATCGCGGCGCTGGCCCTCGGGGCGTTCGAGGTAGGCGCGACGCCCACAACTCCCGGTGACGTTCGCGCCGCCGATGGGCTCGCCGGTCAGCCGCCGTCCCGGGAGCGCGATCGGCTGCTCGAGCGTTGGGCCGTGCGCGCGCCGCTGGTCGAGCTGCTGTACGTCCTGCGCCGTCCCCCGGTCGAGCTCGGCAGGAGCGAGGCGGCGCTCGTGCGCGCCGCCGTGGCGCGCGCTCCCAAAGACCGCGTGGCGTTGCGCCGGAATCTCGCCTCGCGGCTGGCACTGGTCGCACCTGGCGCGGGCCGCCGTACGCTGGCCGAGCTCGGGAGCACTCCGGTTTCGCGACCGCGAGCCTCGGTGTTTCGGATCGCAGCGCTGCTGCCCGACAGCGGCAACTACGAAGCCGAAGGGCGCGCGGTCCGTCTCGGAATCGAGGTCGGGCTCGAGCACGCGAACGCGCGCACCTCGACGCCGATCGAGCTGGCGTTCTGGCCGACCGGCGACGATCAGCCGGCGCGCGCCGCGGCTGCGTTCGACTCGGCGGCCGTGCTCTCGGGGGTCGTCATCGGCGAGCTGCTCGTGCCTCCGACGCAAGCGCTCACGACCGAGTCGCGCCGACTC
>DASQFU010000217.1:0-4340 GCA_035632955.1 Candidatus Limnocylindria bacterium | reverse complement strand
CGCCTCAACGGTCGCGAACTGGGATGGTCGTGATCGATCGGGTCGCAGCGCTGCGCCTGGCGTCTACTTCATTCGCCTTGCGAGCGCAGGCGCGATTGAAACCCGGCGCTTGATTCTGTTCGGGCCCTGACTGCAGACCTCGAGGCGCCCCTGCGTGCCGCGATTCAGATCGGCGGAGGGCGTCTCATTGAAACTCGACGCGGATCTGGCCGAGGACGTGGCGCTTCGCAGCCGGGATGAAGTGGGGCACGAGATTGCCTCCGGCATCGAAGTCCATGTATCCGCCGGTCTCGTACTCCCGGTCCAGCAGGTTGAGGACGCGGACGCTCAGCTCCACTCCGCCCACCGGCTCGAGCGCGAACCGATGTCCTCCGACCAGGTTGAGCACGGTGTTCGGTCCGATGCTCGAGCCCATGGTCTCGGTGTTGTCGAGAAAGATCCGGCCGGCGTGCCGGGCTTCGACGCCAACCGTGGTGTTTCGCCATCCGAGCCGCACGCTCAGGTTGCCGAGCACGCCCGGGAAGAAGCCGATGGTGTTGCCATCGTAGACCAGCGTGTCCCCGGGGTTGGTGCCGAACACCTCCCGGTATTCGCGAAACGCGTTCCAGCTCAGCGTGGAGTTCGCGTCCAGCGACGCGCTCCAGCCTGCGCCCCAGGCATGTTCGCTGCGCCCTGCCAGCTCGATGCCGCGATGCACCGAGCGTGCGGCATTGCCGATGATCGAGTAGCCGAGATCGGTGTTGAACTGGCCCGCGAACACCAGCTCGTCCTCGAAGTCCATCCAGAACAGATTGGCGGTGACGCCGAGAGTCTTGCTTCCCCACGCTCCGCCGAGCTCGTAGTCGTCGACCTTCTCGGGCCGAATGAGCGGTTCGCCGTCTTGGAACAGCGGCACGCTGCCGGCGCCTTCCGCATCGTAGAGATCACGGAACGCGGGCTCGCGCCGTGACTGTGCCCAGGCGGCGAACAGCGTGAGATCGGCACGTGGCGTGTAGCTGAGACCCAGCCGTGGCAAGGCGAAGTCGTACGGCTGGTCGAAACGGATGCCGTCGAAGCGATCGCCACGCATCGCGTAGTCCTGGTGCCGCCACGCGAGATCGGCCGTGAGCCTGGTCGCCGAATTCAGTTCCCACTCCTCGCGCAGGAACAGCCCTGCGGAGAGCGTGCGCGGGTGATAGTCGTAGAACCGATGGTCGGGCCCGGTGCCGGGCGGCAGCCCGCTGCCCGCGATCACCGTGCCGATGTGCCGGCCGTCGTGCGCGCGAAGCTCGCCGCCGACCGTGAGCGCGCCGCCGGCGTGCTCCATGCGCAGCCGCGGCACCCACCCGTAGTGCCGGTTGCGCACCAACCGCCGGCGCACCACGTCGAAGCGCTCCACCGTCACGCGGCCCTGGGCGTCGCGATCCAGCGCTCCGTCCGCGTCGGCGTCCCGGTAGTAGGTGCGCGGGAACAACGTCGAGTCCGACGTCGCCCAGGGCGCGAGCCGGAAGTCGGTCAACGAGCGCCCGAACCGCTGCTCGTCGTAAAAGCCTTCGCCATCAAAGTAGAAGGCGGTATGCGTGAGCGCCATCCATGGTGTGGGCGACCACGCGTGGATCAACTCGTAGTGCGGTTCGAAGAAGTGATCGCGCTCCTCTTCATAGAGGATCGGATTGAAACGACGGTCGCGCTCGCGATCACCCGTGACGAGTCCGTCGAGAGTGGCGCGCGGCACGCCAAGGTAGGCGAGATGCGTCTCCTCCGGACCGCCGTAGAGATTCAGGCGCAGCGAGTGGTCACCGAGCAGCTTGCGCGCCGAGAAGGCGTAGGACCACAGCTCGGTGTCGGACCGCTCGCGATAGCCCTGCGATTCGATTCGGGAATAGCGGCCATAGAGATTCCAGCCGCCCGGCAAGCGGCCGGAATCGCTCTCCAGCATCAGGCGGCGCGTTTCGAAGGAACCGTAGCCGAGGGTTGCGGCGGTGCGGCGCCGCTCGCCGAACGGCGACGTCTCGAGGTGAACGCTGCCTCCGACCGACGCCGCCCCGTAGAGCGCCGAGCCCACGCCGCGCTGCACCTGCAGCTCGGCGGTCGACGCCAGCAGATCGGGGTGATCGATCCAGTACACCTCGTGCGACTCGGGGTCGTTGAGCGGTACGCCGTTCACCAGCACGCTGATCCGGCGCTGCGGGAATCCCCGGATCGACAAGTACGAGTAGCCGATGCCGTTGCCCGCGTCGGAGTATGCGTAGACGCCGGGCAAGGTGGCGAGCGCGATCGGCGTGTCCTGGCCCCAGTTGCGCTCGAGGATCTGATCGCGGCCGAGCACGGAGCGTGCGATCGGCGCCCGTGCGTCGGCGCGCGTCGTGCTCACCTCGACGCCGGCGAGCGGGACGATCCGAGCGAGCGTGTCGCTGGCCGCCGCGAGGGAATCGACGACGGGCTGGGTATGGCCATCGCCCACGCCGCACGTGATCGCCGTCACGATCGACCCGGCCGCAAGTGCCGCACGCACAAGACGTCTCGTCATGTGGATTCTCCTTGCCGGGGTTCGCTCGTGATGCGCACGGCGACGCCGCGCTGCACGTGCCGGAGCCACCAGGCTCCCGCAAAGATCAGAAGTGACGTGCCGAGTCCCGCGTAGATCGGCTCGATCGAAAAGGGGTAGACGCCGGGGTGTCCGGGCCAAAGGACGCGCGGGCTGATGACCCAGAACAGCGAGACGACGAACGCCGCGATCATGGCCGTCAACGTCCCGCGTGCCCCGAGACGTCCGCGGCCGAGCAGCGCCGCCGCCGTCGGCAGCAGCAGCGTCGGCGTCGTGATCGAGCCGAGGTCGTGCCAGAGCCCGATCACGCTCGGATTCGCGAGCGCCAGCGCCACGGAGAATGCGCCGGCGATCCAGAGCCCGAGCCGCGTGTAGAACGGTACGCGCTCCTCGCCGGCCTCGCCGCGCAACCGCCAGATCAGATCGCGCCCGATGGTGCTCGCGGCGATGAAGCCATAGGAGTCGATGGTGCTCATCACCGTGGCGATCATGCCTATATAGAAGAACCCGAGCGCCAGCGGGGGCAGCGTCGCGCGACCGAGCTCGGGAAACGCGAACACCGGATTCCCCAGAGCGGGCAGCAGCGCCCGCGCGTACAGGCCCGAGAACGTGGTCATGGCGTCGAACACCACCCAGAACCCGATCGCGATCAGCACGCCGCGACGCGCGACGCCCGGGTCGCGCGCCGCGGATGCGCACTGCCAGAACGCCGGGTCGACGAGCGCCGAGAGCGCGATGAAGTACCAGACCAGGACGGCTTGTGGCGGGTTCCCGCCATGCCAAGTGAAATGTGTCGCCGGCAAAACGTCGGGCAGAAACGCGAGCCCATGACGAGCGACCAGGAACGCGACCAGCAGCGCGAAGCCCGAGAACATGAGCACGAAATAGACGCGGTCCGTGAGCACCGCGTTCCGCAACCCGCCGCGATGGATGTAGAACACCGAGAACAGCGTCGCGGCGACGACGCACGGCACGAGCGGCAGATTCAGCATCGCGGCGAACAACGTGCCGAGCATGAGCACGTAGGCGGCCGGCGCGGCGGTCACGAACACCGTCAATGCGCCCATGACCGCCGGGCCGCGGCCGTAGTGTCGATTCAGCAGGTCGGAGAGTGTGTATACGGCGGCTTCTCGGGCCCGCTTGGCGAACAGCAGCGCGAACAGCAGCGCGCCAAGGTAGTAAGGCACGCCGAAAACGAGCCAGTTGGACACGCCGTAGCGATACGAGTACTCGCCGACGCCGAGGATGCCGCCGTACCAGGTCGCGACCAGCGAGGCCACGAACGCCGGCAGCGTCAGGCGCCGGCCCGCGAGCAGATACTCCGCGGCATTCGAGCGCCGCGAGCGAGCGCGCGCCCAGACGACGGCGAGAAATCCGAAGAACAGAATCAGCAGGCCCCAGTCGAGGGGGCTGCGGCTGAACATTTAGCGATCCCTTGCGGGCCGGTTTCCCGTTCGCGACCGAAACGGAAAAGCCGCCCACGAGAGGGACGGCTTGTGAAGGCAACCGGAGAGCTCGCTTGTCTTCGCCGTTTCCCTACGCTGGTCTTAGCCAGTTCAGGTTCGAAGGGTGTGCTCTCAGACCGGCGCGCTTTCGCCGCCGGCCACCCCTAACGACGCATCCGCGATGCGGACGGGGAAGAATGCGGCGAAGGGGGGATTAGGCAAGTGGGTTCGGGACGGCTCAAGTGAGGTCAACCCATGCCACGCGGCGAATTCGCTGCGACGCGCATGGAACTATTCGTTGGTTTCTGACGCTGGTGTCATACAATGCGTTTGTCACGCTCGGACCGCACGACTTGGACGCCGTGCGC
>DASQFU010000216.1:0-1508 GCA_035632955.1 Candidatus Limnocylindria bacterium | reverse complement strand
GGGACGCGCTACGCCACGTCGAGAGCCAGCTCGAGATCGAGATCAACAGCGTCAACGATAATCCGCTGCTGTTTGCCGAGCGCGGCGAGGCCGTCTCGGCCGGCTTGTTCCACGCCCAGCCCGTCGCGCTCGCGGCCGATTATCTCAAGATCGCCGTGGCCGAGATCGCGTCGCTCTCGGAGCGGCGCATCGCGCTGCTCACGGATGCCAAAGATTCGGGCTTGCCGGCGGTGCTCGCAGATCGCCCGGGCCTCCAGTCCGGCTACATGATGGCGCAGTACACGGCGGCGGCGCTGGTGTCGGAGAACAAGGTGCTGTGTCATCCGGCGAGCGTCGATTCGATCCCGACCGGCGCGGGTCTCGAGGATCACGTCAGTATGGCGCCGATCGCCGCGCGACACGCGCGCCAGGTGGTCGAAAACGCGGCGTACGTGATCGCGCTCGAGCTGTTGTGCGCGTGTCGCGCACTCGAGTTCCGCCGCCCGTTGACCGCCGGGCAGGGCTCGGAACGGATCTACGGCGCGGTGCGCCGGCTGGTCCCGGCACCCGAGGGCGACCGGCCGCTCTCCGAGCCGTGTGAGACCGTTGCCCGTTGGGTACTGTCACGTGCGCCCACGCGACTCACCGCCGAGGTTCTGGCGTCGTGAATCCGACCGCGATCGAGCGACCGATCCGCGCCCCGCGCGGTGCGGTCCGTTCGTGCGCGGGATGGGCGCAGGAGGGGGCACTCCGGATGCTGATGAACAATCTCGATCCGGAAGTGGCGGAGCGGCCGGACGAGCTCGTCGTCTACGGCGGCACCGGCAAGGCCGCGCGCTCGTGGGAAGCGTTCGAGCGCATCACGGAATCGCTGCGCAGTCTCGCGAACGACGAAACCCTGCTGGTGCAGTCCGGAAAGCCGGTCGGCATCTTCCGGACCCATGACTGGGCGCCGCGCGTGCTGATCGCCAACTCGCTGCTGGTTCCCCGCTGGGCCACCTGGGAGCATTTCTGGGAGCTCGAGGGCAAGGGCCTCATCATGTTCGGGCAGATGACGGCCGGCTCGTGGATCTACATCGGCTCGCAGGGCATCGTTCAGGGCACCTTCGAAACCTTTGGCGAATGCGCGAGCCGCCATTTCGGCGGCAGCCTCGCCGGCCGGCTGGTGCTGACCGCCGGCCTCGGCGGCATGGGCGGCGCCCAGCCGCTGGCGGTGACCATGAACGGCGGCGTGTGCCTCGCGGTCGACGTCGACGAGGCGCGGGTGCGGCGGCGCGTCGACTCCGGATATTGCCAGCGTGCGAGCCACTCGCTCGACGAGGCGGTGGGACTGTGCCGCGAAGCCGTTGCCGCGCGCCGGCCGTTGAGCATCGGTCTGGTCGGCAACGCGGCCGAGACGCACGCGACGATGCTCGAGCGCGGCGAGATTCCGGACGTCGCGACCGATCAGACCTCGGCCCACGATCCGCTCAACGGCTACGTGCCGGCCGGCCTCACGCTCGAGCAGGCGGCGGCGTTGCGCAGGGACC
>DASQFU010000215.1:0-8930 GCA_035632955.1 Candidatus Limnocylindria bacterium | reverse complement strand
AACGCCGGCGGTAGGTAGGCGATTGGATCGGCGACGAACGCCTGCGCGCACTTCTCCGAGCAGAATCCGTAGGTCTTGCCCTCGTGCGTGCGAGAGGCCTTGACCTCTTCGGCCGCGACTTCGCCCTCCATGACCTGGCAGACGAGACAAATGGCCGTCTCGGCGGCCGCCGTATAGCGCGGCGCCGCCAGTCCGGCGGCCCACAACGATCCCACGATCAATGCCGTCACGAATCCACGCATGAGTTGATCTCCATCAGAAGCCCACCGACATCGCGAGTCCTGCCCGCTCCAGCCACGCCCAGATGGCAGTGACGCTGAAGCGATCCTTTGCGTAGGAGCCGAGCAGGTGGGTTCGGTTTCCGTCGTACATCGGCTGGACGGAGAATCCGCCGCCGACTTCCACGTGCGCCCCGAATGGAACGTTCAGCTTCTCGTCCCATTCGGAGTAGTTGACGCTCAAATAGGGTGACGCCCGGAGCGGCATCACGTGTTTTGCCGCCGTCAAATAGTAAGCTTGCCTACCCTCGGGGGAGCCGATCCGATCGGAGCTCGTGCCCATGAATACGGCGGGCCGCCGGTCGGTCTCGGTGAGCAGGAACCACGTGGCCAGCGGCGCAACCTCGCCTGCGGCCGGATTGTATTCGATCCCAACCTGCAGGCTCGGGACGACGCGATAGTTCACGGTCCCACGCCAGCGCGGCCGCGACAGCTCGGTGTCAATGTATCGGCCGGAGAGCACCCACTGAGTCTGAAGGCCGCTCCCCCGGAGCGGCGCACCCTCGCCGGGTCAGCCGGCTCAGGTGGGCGCCGTCGCTCTCGGCCGCGGCGGCCTCGGGCGAGCCGTCGAGTCCGCCTCCTGAGCGAGCGCAGGCGCAGCAAACGACGCGATTAGCAGGACACCGACCCAGATTCCTTTCATCGCCACGTCTCCAACACCGTCTCGACGATCAATCGCGGCAACCGTGCGAAAGCATACGGTGCGTGCACGCGCTCGAACAGCCCGTGCGCGTCGCGGCCCCAGGGGCCGAGATTGACGACGTCGAGATCCAGCGCCGCGGCCGCCGCCCACGGCAATTCGTATTCACGGCCCAGCGCGGGCAGATGCTCGGCGACCTGCGCCGCCGGCTCGCCCCGCCACGCCACGTATGAGGCGTCGCTGATGTGCGGATAGAACGGCAGGACTGGGATGTCCTCGCGCGCCAGCGCGCGCCGCGCGGCGATGCACAAAGGCCCCTCGCCCGGCGCAGCGTGCGGATAGTAAGGAGGGAGCAGATAGATCACGACGGCCGGCCCCGACAATCGCGCTTCCGCGGCCAACCGGCGTACGCGGTCGAGCGTCTTTTCGCGCGCGCCGAGCGACGCGGCCGCAGGGTCGCCATCGACATCCGCGAGCGGATCATGGGATGGATCGCGGCCCGCGCGCCGCAGCAGATCGGGATAGAGGAGGACTTGCGTGTCGAGGGCCGCGCGCGCTCCGTCGTCGCCTCGCGACCCGAAACGCCGTCCGTCTCCTTCCCCGCTCGGCGAGCGCGCATGCCTCGTACGCACGAAATCGCGCAGCGCCTCGACGACCACGCCGCGCACGGCCTCGAGCGTGGTCGCGAGCGGGCGCGCCATCGTCATCGCGTTGAGCTCGATCACCGCTTCGCGTGCCGTCTGCACGTTGTAGGCCTCCTTCAAGTCGCGGAGCCGGAGCACGACCGGCGGTGCGCCTTCCAGCTCTCCCCAGCGCTCGACCAGCTCGTCGGCGAGCGTTGCGCGCGTAACGATCGCCGCCGCGAGTCGGGCAGGGTCGGCGCCGCGGAATGGTTCGCTGACGTGCGTCGGCTCACCCAGCACCCAGAGCCCGATCAGGAGCTTGCCGACGACGCCGGCGTACGCGGCCGGCTGGCTGCCGAAGTCGAGGTTGAGCACGCCGAGCAGCCGCAGCGACCGCTCATCCCGCATCCGCAGCAGTTCGCCGACCGCGACCCGCATGCCCGCCGATTCGTGCTCCTCATCGGGGCAGGCGACGAACAGCACCGAGCCTTGCCGCTCCGGCGCACGCGCCAGCGCCGCGAGCGCCGCGAGGCCGGCGGCGATCCCGCTCTTCATATCGAGCGCCCCGCGGCCGAACATCCACGTTCCCGGAGCGCGCCGCTCCTCTTCGAGGTCCGAGAGCGCGCGCAGCGCCGCATCGGAATTCAGGCTGCAATCGTGCTCGAGCAGACGGCGGCGCAGCGCTTCAGGCCGAAACGCCACGCCGACGCCATGCTCATCCCCGAGCGCGCCGTACTCGGCGACGCCCACCGTGTCGACATGGCCGAGTAAAACGACCGTGCGGTAGGAATCGCCGCGCAGAAACGCCCAGATGATCGGCCTGCCGTCGGGAGTCGTCCACGTGCCGTGCTCGATGTCCGCCGGCAGGGCTGCGCGGATTCTCTCGGCGCAAGCGCGTTCCCCTTCGGGATCGGGGCTGACGCTCGGCACCGCGATCAACGCCTCGGCCAGCGCCCGCACGCGCGCGGGCTCCAAGGGGTCGGACATGGCGCTCAGCGACGTGCGAGCACGACCCGCATCTGGCGCACCGGCCCGGCTTCGCAACGAAAGCCCGCCATCGCCTCCCGCGAGATGACGGTGAAGCCCCCGCGCGCGAGCGTCACGACTCTGAGTCGCTGCGGTCCGCACGGCGCCGGCGGCAGGCGGAACGGGCGCGGCGAGCCCATGAACAGCTCGACCGTGTCCGCCGCGGCCGGATACCAGGCCAGCGACACGGCGACCGGCACGCGTGCCGCGAGCGGAATCTCGGACCGCACCTCAACCGTTCCTTCGACCCGGCACTGGCAGGAGTCGGCAGGCGGTGGCGCGTTCGGCCGCACGCCGGGCGTGCGAATAACGAGCGGCGCCGTGCGAGTGCGGCTCTGCCCCTGGGGCGTGGGATGGATGATCACGCGGCGGTCGGTTGGGGGAGTGGCGTGCGCGATCGTGTCCGCCGTTTGGCTCTTGCGCGGTGGAGCGGCGACGCGAGGCTCGGGCCTCACGGACTTCACGGGCTTCACGGGCTCGCGCGCCGCGACGCGCGGCTGGGTCGACGGAGGCGCGGGCGCTGCGGTGCGCGGCTCGCTCGGCCGAGGCTCCGCCTTCGCCATGGGCTCCGGCTTCCGATCCTCGGCGGCGCGGTCGCGCCGGCTCCAGGGCCACAGGTTCTCCCACCAGCTCCGATATGGCTTCTCGCTCTCGTCCGGCAGGCGCTTGACGTCAGCAGGTGGCGGGCCCGGCTCGCGCGGCGCGGCGACGGCTGCGGGCGCGCGCGCGGGTGGCCGCGGGGCCTCGAGCGGGGCGGCCCGCGAAGCGTCCTTCGGCGGACGCGGCAGGTCCGCGGGAGTGGGAATGCCCTGCATCGCGACCTGAGCCACCTGCGTGAGCACCGGAGGCGACGGTGGTGCTGCTGCGTCTCCAGGCTCGGCCACGAAGTCGAGCACCAAGGCGGAGGTATCGCCATTTGCGGCCATGAGTCGTGCGGCCGTCGCGGCGATGCGCACGTCGTTCGAACGGGCCATACAGCGGGTGATGCCGTCGAGACCGGTCACCATGCGCAGCTCGATCCCGAGTGATCTGTCACCACTCGGCAGACTGAGCTTCCATCCGCTGGCCTCGGCGTGCACGGAGAGCACGATCGGTCCCTGCCCCAGGTCGAGCGGCGTTCCGAGCGGCAGCGCGAGCACGTAGCGCCCCATGCGATCCGCCGTGACGCCGGCGCGCGCACCGGCGCTCGGAATCACGCGCGCGCGCGTAACCGGGGCGCCCATGCGATCGGTGATTCGGCCGGTCAGGACGAGCATGGGACCATCGCCAGCCGCGGCGGGAGCCGCGACGGCGACGCTCGCAGCCACGAGAGCGATTCGCGCGATGAGTCTCGGGAAGGCCATAGGGGTCGGGGGGAGCCCGGCGAGCGAGTATAACAGCGCGACCAAATCGCCGGTGACTCTCCGAGCGAGTGGAGAGCAGCGAAGGCGTCCGGTCCCAGGGGTGCGCTCCACGTCGGCGCCGTTTGGCGAATCTCGGCGCACGCAAATCTCATGTACCCGACGAGCCGGCGGAGGACTAGGCTCTTGCGTGCTCGCTCACGATGAGAGTGCAGTCGAACACGCGGCATTGGAGGCGCTCCGTGTTGGTCCCGGTTCCTCTCGATGACGTGTATATCGCGTCCCGATCCCATCCGAACGGCGCTGGTCGCGCTCGCACCTGCACGATTGCGGCCAAGGACCGAAGAATAAGCGGATCACGCTCGGCGACGCGGAGCGCACCGCTGCTGCTCATCGCGATGCTGGCACTCGCTCTCGCGACACCGCCTGCCCTCGCCTACATGGCGGTCCTCCGACAGGGATCCGACAGCGCCGGTCTCATCGAGCCGGGTGATCGCCATGGAGCAGCGCTTGCGACCGGCGACTTCAACGGCGACGGCTTCGACGACCTGGCCACGGGTGCTCCGCTCGAAGATCTCGTCTTCGCGGGAGAGGACCGGACGGACACGGGGGCGATCGTGGTGAGCTACGGATCACCGTACGGCCTGACCCACGTCGACGCCGAGTACCGCTATGGCTGCAATTCGGAGTCGTTCTGCGAGACCGGAATGCAGTTCGGTTACGCGCTCGCGGCCGGCGACTTCAATGACGATGGATGGGACGACTTGATCGTGGGGGCGCCGTTGCAGGATGTCGGGGGTGCGCCGGATGCCGGGCACATGTACATCATGCTCGGGTCCCCCACAGGTCTTCTCACCGGCTTCCCCAACTCCGAGCAGAGCGCGGCCGAGGTTCCCGAACCGGGAGATCGTTTCGGATCCTCGTTCGCGGTCGGAGACTTCAACGGCGACGGGGTCGACGACCTCGCAGTCGGCGCGCCGGGCGAGAACGGGTCGGGAGCGGTTTTCTTCTTCATCGCCGACCCCAAAGGAGCATCGGGCCTGTGGGGCACGACCGGATGGTTCTTGCAGACGGACCTCGGCGGCACCAACGACGTCAACGACGAGTTCGGCTACTCGCTGGCGGCGGGCAACTTCTATGGCTCGGCGCACGACGACCTGGTCGCGGGCGCCCCGTTTCGGACCGTGGGGTTCACTGACTTTGCCGGGGAGATCTACCTGGTCCAGGGCGGCCTGACGGGGCTCTCGAACAGCAATGCCGAGAGCTATACCGCCGGCAGCGCCGGGGGGACCCAGACCAACGGCCGTTTCGGGTACTCGCTTGCGGCCGGCCGGTTCCGATCGGCCGGGGTCTACGAGTGCGTCGCCATCGGAGAGCCCGGCCGAACCGTCAGTGAGGAGGATGAGGGCCGGGTGGTCGTCGTCCGGGGCGGCGCCGACAACCTCGACTTCGTAGACTTCGAGCAGCTCGACGAACGGCTGCAGCTCGCCACGGCGTTCGATCATTTCGGCCAGACCCTGGCGGCCGGAGCGTGGAACCCAGCTGTCGACGCGTGGGACGATCTCGCCGTCGGCGCACCGTATCGCGACATCACCGGAAGCGTCGACCCGGGGCAGGTATTCCTGTTCTACGGTTCCTCCGCGGGTTTGAGCGTCGCCAACTCCGACGGCTGGGATCAAGGGTTCGTCAGCGACCCGAACGACGCCGGTGACCAATGCGGATACTCCCTCGCGTTCGGCAACTTCGACGGCTACGGGCGGGGAAACCTCGCTATTGGCGTCCCGGGTCAGGACGAGGACGACGATTCCCTCGAAGAGACGCCGCAGACGGTCGACGCGGGCTATGTCCTCGTCCTGGCGCCCTGGCGGCAGGTCATCAATCCCGGCGGCCGCAACGCACTCATGGTCACGCCCGGCGACTCGATCATCTACGCGCTGCGACCGTTCGATCGCGTACGACCGGCGAGCACCACCAAGGTCATGACCGCGGTGCTTGGGCTCGAGGGCAACCTGGGCTTCGACTACGAAGTGCCTTCCTGGATCGAGGACGACGTCGGCGGAAGCACGCCCTTCGCGCTCGAAGAGGACGAGATCATCAGCCTGGTCACGCTTCTCTTTCCCATGATCATGGTCTCGGACAACGGGGCGGCGTACGCGATCGCCGACGTCGTCTCGTACGGGGGCACCGCCGCGCCGCTCGCGGTGTGCAACTTCGTGGACGCGATGAACGCCCGCGCCGGTGTGCTCGGCATGGCAGGCACCAACTTCAGCAACCCGCCCGGGAGAGACAACCCGTCCAACGATTGCGACGATCACTACTCCACGCCGGAGGCGATGGTGAAGCTCGCCCAGGCGGCGGTTGCGGATCCTTCGTTCCGAGCGGTTTCCTCCATCGAGACGTTTCCCATCGCCCGCAACGTGGTCCGTGACGCGGAGTACGTCATCGAGCTCGACACGCTATTCAACTCCTGCGTCGAAGGTCTCCGCGATCTGGTGCCGGGCACCGTGCTCGCCAAGACCGGGACCACGGGCGGTGCCGGGAAATGCCTGCTGTTCGCGGCCTCGGACGGGGGCACCGGATACGCCGTCGGTTCCCTCTTTGCCATGCCGATGGAGTACAACGGACGTTGCGGGCAAACGACGGCGGACCTCATCAACCTGGGCTTGACGCGCGCCGGCCCGGAGCCGTTCGACGCTCTGCTGAAATCCGCCGAGCATGAAGTGCGACCCGCCGCGGCCACAGGACCGGCCGCGTCTTGCGCCGTGACTCCCGGCGACCTCGTCTACATGGCGCTCCGTGGCCTTTCCACCACCACCGACTCGCTCTACGGAGGATCCACCGAGCTGGAGACGAGCTCGGATACGACTTTCGTGACGCTGTGTCTCGAGCCGGGATCGGGGTCAACCGCGCTCGAGCTCGGCGTGATGCGAGGCTCGCTCGCGATTCTCGACCCAGGTGACTTCGCGCGTTATCGACTCAACCCAGCCGCAAGACACCGTGGGTTCCGCATCTCCAACGCGGGTGACGTGTCCGCGACGATTCAGGTTTCCATGACCCATCCGAATTTCTCTGCCTCGTACTTCCTGCTCCCTCGGGACCATGCGGTGCTCCCCGCGTTCACGGGAATCGGGACAGGCGTCTTCCAGCTCACGATCAGCAACGTGGGAGGGAATCGACCGGCCCTCGAAGTGGAAGAACTCGGGTACGACATCACCCTCACGCTCTCACCACCCGGATTCACGACGTTCAACGCGATGCTGATGGACAGCCCCAAGGTGTACCCGTTCGGGATGCATGTCACCACGGCCGGGCTGGATGCAAACCCCGGCAATCGGGTGATCGTGTCCGTCCACGGGCGGGCCGACGCCGTCGTCGGCGTACCGGACCCGGCTCCGCGGGGGCCGGAGCAGAACTTGCTGCGCGCCCTGCCGTCGCACCCCAATCCCTTTCGCACTCAGACCGCGCTCCGTTATGCGCTCGCTCGTGAGGGTCGCCTCACGGCTTCGATCTTCGACGTGGCGGGACGTCTGGTTCGCCGCCTCGACTGGGGCCACACGCCAGGCGGGGTCGGATTCCATCTGTGGGACGGATCCGACCACCACGGTCTGCCTGTCTCGCACGGCGTCTTCCTCGTCCGGTTCGCGCTCGACGGGATCGCGACCGACGAGACCCGGGTGGTGCGAATCGAGTAGCACCGCGATCGCGGTGCCCAGGCGGCGCGGTTCAGGGGCGGCGCGCCAACTCCTCGTAGAGGTAGGCGACGCTCCGCGTGCCGCCGTGGAACGAGGAGAGCGTGAACTTCTCGTTGGGCGCGTGGACCTGGTCGTCGTCGAGCCCGAACCCCATGAGGATGCACGGCAGGTTGTGAGTTTCCTGGAACGTCGCCATGACCGGGATCGAGCCGCCTTCGCGGATCATCGCCGCTGGTTTCTTCCACGCCCGCGCGAGCGCGCGGCGCGCGGCCTGCAACATCGGATGATCGGGATCGGTCAGGAACGGCTGCGCGGCGTGCAGATCCCGCAAGATCACGCTCACACCCGGCGGGGCGAGTTTCTTCACGTACGCTTCGACGCGCTCGCATAGCTCCGCGGCCTGCTGATCCGGCACCAGCCGCATGCTGACCTTGGCGGCCGCGAACGAGGGCAGGACCGTCTTGCTGCCCTCGCCGGTGTAACCGCTCCATATGCCGTTCACGTCCAGCGTCGGGCGGACGGTCATGCGCTCGAGTGTCGTGTAGGATTTTTCGCCCACGGACTTCGTCACGCCCGCCGCCCGGAAGTAAGCGGCCTCGTCGAACGGCAGCGTCGCGAGCGTCGCGCGTTCGGCCGGAGTCAGCGGCCGCACGCGATCGTAGAAACCAGGCACGGTGATCCGCCCATCGCCGTCCTTGAGCGCGGCGACGATCGCGCACAGCGCGTTCGCGGGATTCGCGACCGCGCCGCCGAAGTGCCCGGAATGCAGGTCGTGCGAAGGCCCCGTCACCTCGATCTGTGTATAGAGGATGCCGCGCAGGCCATAGCACAGCGCGGGCTGATCGGGGCCGAGCATGGTCGTGTCGCTGACGACGATGACGTCGGCGTCCAGCTCGGAACGGCGTTCGCGCAGGAACGATCCCAGGTGCTCGCTCCCGACCTCTTCCTCGCCTTCGATCACGAGCTTGAGGTTGATCGGCAGCCTGCCCGAGACCTGCAGGTGGGCCTCGATCGCCTTGAGGTGCATGTAGACCTGGCCCTTGTCGTCGACCGCGCCGCGCGCATACAGGTTGCCGTCGCGCACGGTGGGCTCGAACGGCTGGCTGGTCCAGAGCTCGAGCGGCTCGGGCGGCTGGACGTCGTAGTGTCCGTAAATCAGCGCCGTGGGCTGACCGGGCGCTCCCAGCCATTCTCCGTACACGACGGGGTGACCTGCGGTCGGGACCACTTCGACGCGATTCATGCCGAGCGCCTCGAGGTGATCGGCGATGTGGCGGGCACAGGCACTCACGTCGTCGCGGCGCTCGGGCTGCGCGCTGACGCTCGGGATC
>DASQFU010000214.1:0-15250 GCA_035632955.1 Candidatus Limnocylindria bacterium | reverse complement strand
CCATACCCCTACGTCCCCACATTTCATGTGTAAGCCATCCCTCGACCGCACGGGGCCTCGAGTGGCTCGTTGCCGAAGTCGAGAAAACCCGCGAGATGCTGGCCTTGTGCCGTAATCCCTCGAGGGGCTGGCGCAGCGGGGATCGACACTGCGTCCGGGTCTTTTCGCAATCCATGTCGTCCCATCTGGCCCCAAGGCGATGATAGGCTCGAACTGAGCATTTGGGCGCAGTACAGATGGCTTGCATGTTGGACATCGTATCCGCCTTTCGGAAGATGTCCACGAAGGCGGGTCAAGCACACTATTTGAAGTGTCGAAGGTCAGGACTGGCCATCGCTCGAGAAGGAACAGCGTCTCAGCGGATGACGACGAGCTTTCGGGTGCGGCTTTCTTGCAGCGACTCCAGCCTGCCGAAGTAGACGCCGGCGGCCAGTTCTCGGCCGTGGTCGTCGCGGCCGTCGAACACGACGCTGCTCGGGCCCGCCGGAAGCTCTCGGTCCATCAGCATCCGCACACGCGAACCGTCCGCGCCGTAGATCGCAAGTCGGGCGTGCCCGGCGACTGGCAGCGTGAAGCGCAACACCGCGGAGTCTCTCATCGGGCTCGGTGAGCTCGGCGCCAACGCGAGCTGCCCGCTCTGCGTTGACAGATCCTGCACGTCGACCGGACTTCCGGTCACGACGATCGTGTCGCTGGGAAACGCAGCGGTGTAACGGCCAACGGACGTGTGCGCCCGCGCCTCGACCACATGGACACCGTCCGCAAGCGGAGGCGCAGTCCACGTGAACGCTTCGTTGTAGTCGTCGAATGCGCCATCCGTCGCCACAGCGGTCGTCCACGCTCCGCCATCCACCCGCCCCTCGACCAGGTCGATGGTCGCGATGCTCATCGCGTGCGGTGGGAGGTAGTTCGAGACCAAATTCTGGTTCGGAATCGTGACGATGCTTGCAGTGCCGGACCAGGTTGGAGTTGGGTTCGACGTCGGATCGGGCAGGTGAGGCGCGAGCGTCGCAGCCGGCGCCGTGTCCAACGGCTCGATGATGAAATTGCCGTTGAGGTCCCGCCAGCCGAGCTGGTTCCGCGTCGGCTGACAGACGCGGCTCGGGTCGTTCTGGTTCATGATGCACTGGACGGACGGGCTCTGAGTGTCGGGGGCGTTGAGATAGCCTTGGAACTGCTGGAAGCCGTCGTACTCGTCGCTGTCCATGAAGATGTGCCCCATCTCGTGCATCGGGACGGCGTCCCAGTACCGTGGAGAGTTGAATGCCCACGTGCTGTAGCGCGACATGTAGACCCACGGGCCGCCATAGTACGCCCACGCGTAACCGCCTCCCTGGAAGAGGCCCTGATTGACGCTGGGATCGCTGTCGACGATCACGATCGAGCCGCACCAATTCGTGTCGAAAGCGTCGCGGATCGAGGTGTTGTAGGCGAAGGCCTTCTCGAAAGCATTCGCCCCCGGCCACCCGACATTGGTCAGCACCTCGTCCATCCAGATCTGGTCCCACGAGATCGGATTCTCGATCGGCACGCCGTTGACCGGCACCTGAGTGTGAATGTCGAGATAGAAGGTCAGGAACGTCGCGATCCCGCCCTTGCTGACCCAGTTGTCCAGCGCGGCCTGCACCCCGGCGAGCGTTTGGGTCTCCTCGGCGGGCGTCCAGTCGTACGCGAATCCGGAAGCGGTCTCGATCAGCCACACGCCCACCGCCGTCGAACCTGCCATGAACTCGCTGGTGTCGTAGTACTGGGCCCCGAGTGGAAGGTTGTCGGAGACCGCGGTCCGATCCGGCACGTTGGACTTGTTCAGCGCGATCGGTCGCGGGCCTGCATCCGGGACGAATCCATGAGCCACGTTGGATCGGTCTTCCAGATCGCCATGAGCCTCGGCGTGCGACGTCAGCTCGAGGGCGGCGTTCCAGACGCTTGCGGCCCGCTGGACGTCATCACCGTGGCGAGCCAAGATCGAGACATCGATCGGCGATCGGTGGGATTCGGCGATCCATACGCGAAGGTTGGCCCGACCGAGTACATCGTCGTCGGCATAGATGACGGCAGCGTGCGGCGGGTAAACGACCGAGGCATGCCCGCCGGCCGCCCGCAGCCCCGATACGAAGTCCTGAACTTTCGACTCGGGCTCGAGGATGACGAAGGTGCGCGGCATCTCTTCCCACGACGCTCGTGCACTCAGGGGGTGGGTGAAGAGAGCGACCAAGCCGGCGGCCAGGAGAGTGCGGACCCGAACTCCAGGAGGCATGTGCGAAATGCTATGCCTCTCGGTCCCGTTGAAGCAAGTGAAGTTTCCGAGCCTTCGCGAAGCGCATCAGGGCTCCGATTCCCTCTCCGTTCGCCACGCGTTCACTTCTTGGGGGAACCGTTTCCATAACCTAGGATGCGCGCGCGAACCGCGCCACCGATCGTCCGGCCGTCTTCAGGGGGCGTCCTTCGACATGAGTTGGCTCGACAGGATCGTCGCCTATCTGAAGGCCTCGTCCGCCCTGATCCTGATGGGCGGGCTGCTCCTCTATGGTCTCTGGCCGTGGCTTCCTCTCCATGCACGTGCCGACGTGCCGCGCACGGTGGTGTTCTATGGTTTCAGCATCCTCGACCACTCGATCACCCACGACGTCTTCCCCGCATTCCAGAAGCAATGGCGCGCGCGGACGGGCGAGAGCATCGACTTGATCTCGTCGTTCGCGGGGTCGGGGACCATCACCAACCAGGTCATCATGGGTGTGCCGGTGGATCTGACGTTGCTCGCCCTAGAAGCCGACGCCTACCGGCTGGTGGAGGCCGGGGTCGTTCGTCACGAAGGATGGCGCCAACTCCCATTCAACGGGGTCGTGAACCGCACCCCGATCGTGATCGTGGTGCGCCCGGGAAATCCCAAGGGGATCCGGGATTTCTCGGATCTGGCGCGGCCGGGGATGCGCATCGTCCATCCCGATCCGCTCACCTCGGGCGGCGCCAATTGGGCGATCGTGGCCGAATACGGAGCGGGTCAGCGCGCGAATCCGGCCGATCCGGACGCGGGCTTCAAGCTGCTGCTCGGAATCTGGCGCAATGTCGTCGCCCAGGCGGCGTCGGCGCGCGGCGCGCGCACGCAGTTCGACCTCGGGTTCGGGGACGCGTTGATCACCTACGAGCAGGAGGGCCTGTGGGACCTGGCCAAGGGCGAGTTCCACGGCGAGATCGTCTATCCGCGCAGCACGATCCTCACCGAACACACGCTGGTCGAGGTGAGTCGCAACGTGTCCGCGAGCGAGCGCGAGCTGGTGGACAGCCTCGCGTCGTTCATGTGGTCGGAACCGGCGCAGCAAATGTTCGTTCGCAATGGCTTTCGAAGTGTGAATGAAGCGTTGGTCGAGGCCGATACGACTTACAAACGCATCGAGGATCCGTTTCTGATCGGCGACTGGGGCGGCTGGGCCCGGGCCAAGCGCGAGATCGTCGAAGGGGTCTGGCGCGCACGGGTGTTGAAGGAGCTCGGGCAATGAGCGCGCCGCCTCCTCGCGCGCCCGGTCAGGAGTCGGCGCCCGGACCACCGCCTCCGCCTGCCGCGGCTCGAGTCCGACAGTTCCGGCTGCCGGAGTCGCTGGGTCCGGTCACGGTGCTGGTCCTCGTGCTCCTGCCACTGCTGTTGATGCCGCTGGCGGCGGTGTTCGTGTTCGCATTCCGCGGCGGACCGGAGGCGTTCGTCGCAGCGCTCGCGACTCGCGAATCTCAGTTCGCCATGCGCTTCAGCGTCCTGATCGCGTTCGCGACCGCGATCCTCAACGCCGCGCTCGGCACCTTTGCCGCGTATGTGCTGAGCAAGTTCCGCTTTCCCGGCCGCGGCGCGCTCAACACCGTCGTCAATCTGCCGATTGCGATCCCGACCGTCGTCGTCGGCACCTCGCTGCTGCTCTTGTGGGGGCCGATCGGGTTGCTCGGCAGTGCGCTCGAGCCTTACGGACTGCAGCCGATGTTCGCGCCGGTTGGCGTGCTGCTCGCGCACCTGTTCGTGACCTTCCCCTACATGCTGGGCTCGGTGAAGCCGCTGCTCGACGAGCTCGAGATCACTTATGAAGAGGCGGCCGCCACGATCGGGGCGTCGCGCTGGCAGACGTTCTGGCACGTCACCCTGCCGGCGCTGCGCGGCAGCATCTTCACGGGCGCGCTGCTCACGTTCGCCCACTCGCTCGGCGAGTTCGGGGCCACGGTTCTGGTGTCGGGCAACCTGCGGCTGCGCACCCAGACCGCGCCGCTCTACATCTTCGCCCAGTTCGAGGCCGGCAATCTGGCGGGCGCCAACGCGGTCGCCGCGGTGCTCGCGACGTTGTCGTTCGTCATCTTCTTCCTCCTGCTGAATCTCTCGCGGCGCGCGGAGAAACCCAGCTGATGCACGCCCACTCGTCGATGACGACCGCCAACCCGCCGGCTCCATGTCGATCCTGATCGAGCAGGTGACGAAGCGCTTCGGCGCCCAGTTGGTTCTCGATCGCGTGTCGCTCGGCGTCGCGCCGGGGGAGCTGTTCGTGCTTCTCGGCGCGAGCGGCAGCGGCAAGAGCACGATGCTGCGCGTCGTCGCGGGACTGACGATGCCCGATCGCGGCCGGATATCGCTCGCCGATCGCGATGTCACGACGCTGGCACCGCAAGAGCGGGGAACGGGTTTCGTATTCCAGAACTACTCGGTGTTCCGCCACATGACGGTCGGCCAGAACATCGAGTTCGGCCTCAAGCTCCGCAATGTCTCGGGGTCGGAGCGGGCAAGGCGTCGCGACGAGCTGCTCGATCTAGTCGGGCTGCCGGGACTCGCGAGCCGTGAAGCGGTTCGGCTCTCGGGCGGCCAGCAGCAACGCGTCGCGATCGCGAGGGCACTCGCGTACGAGCCGAAGGTGCTGTTGCTCGACGAGCCGTTCGGCGCGCTCGACGTCAAGATCCGCACCCAGCTGCGCCGCAGCCTGCGCGCGATTCACGACCGGTTGCGCATCACGACATTGCTCGTCACGCACGATCAGGAAGAAGCGTTCGAGCTCGCCGATCGCGTGGGACTGATGGATCGAGGCCGCCTGATCGAGATCGGGCGCGCTGAAGAGTTGTACGCACGGCCGCGCTCGTTGTTCGCTGCGACATTCCTTGGCAGCGGCACGGTGCTGACCGGACATCACGAAAGGGGCGAGGCTCGTTTCCAGGGGCTCGAGTTCAAGCTGCCGCACGGCGAGGGGCGCGAGGAGGGCGCGAATGCGCACTTGCTGATCCGGCCCGAGGATCTGCTGGTTTCAGCGGCGCCACCGCCGGCCGGCCAGCCGGCGTTGGGAACCGGCGCCGTCATCGACCAGAGCTTTGCCGGTGCGATGCGCCGCGTCCGCATCCGGCTGCCGATTCATGCCGAGGTCCATCAGGCCTCGTCACCGCCTTCCGGCCCCGAGGGACTGACCGTGGATGCGCTGCTCCCGTCCGGCGACGTGCTGCCGGCGCACGACGTGTGGGTGACACTCCGGCGCTGGCACTTTCTCGAACCGCCTGCGGCCTCGCTTCTGGTCGCCGATCTCGGCCGCGGCCCGACGGCCCCGCTCGAAGTCGCGCGCGATCTGGCGCGCGGGCTCGATGCGCAGGTCACGGTGCTCGGCGTCGCCGCCGACGCGCGCGAGTCGGATCAGCTCGGCCACCGAATCGCCCGCCGGCAACGTCGCAGCGGGCTTAGCGCGGGAGAGCTGCGCATGCGATTCGGCGCGCCGGCGATTCAAATCCTGAACGAGCAGGCCGAGCTGCTGAGCCAGATGATCGTCCTCGGGCCACGCGCCGGTCGTTTTGCGTGGTTTCGCGGGCCACGAGCGGTTCCGCCACGGCGCATCGGCAAGACGATTGTCACGCTGCTCGAGCAATCGAGAGTGCCGGTGCTGGTCGTCATCGGGCCGTGGCACGAGCTGCTTCACCTGGCGGTCGTCACGATCGGTGACGCGGGAGCCGCCGGCCTGTTGCGTGCCGCGGCGCGCCTCGCGCGACCCCTCGGCATGGCGGTCACGCTGATCGAAGTCGAGGCGGCAGCTTCCTCGGTTCTGGACGGCACTCGAGCCCCCCGCCCCGCGGCGCAGGATCCGCTCGAGAGCGCGGGAGTCGGCATCCGGTCACGGCAGCGCATCGCGGCGCGCAACCTCGATGAGATGTGCTCGGGAGTACTGGAGGTCACGGCCGACCTGATCGCCGTGCCGGTCATCCGGCACGGGCCCCAGGAGATCAACGAGGTCGCGCCGCTGGTGACGGAGATCCTCTCGGTGGCGGATCGGCCGGTGCTGATCGTTCCTACCCAGCGCTGACGCTCCTCCAAGCCAGGGGCTTGGCGGGCCGTGCCTGCGTGAGCGCGGTTCGACCCTCATCCATTGCGGCTCGCGGCAATCTGGGTGAACCTGGTTTCGGGCCGGCCCCATTCTGGAAGTCGGATCGCGACACCATCGACTCGTTCGGAAGACCACGCATACACCTGCGACCCTCGAACTCGCCGCGCCGGGCCCTCCCAGGTGCCCTAATGCCGAAGAGCGGCGTCTATCTGGTGCGCGTTCTGACCTCGGCCGGCCAATCACGCGACGCGTCGTCTTCCTGCGGTGACGCCGCTCTAGAAACGGACGAGCGGCTCGCCGCGCATCGCCTGCGCGAACAACGCCATGCCAAACGCGCCGTAGGCGAGTCCGAACGCCACGACCAAGGTGGTCCTCGCCGAGACGGCGAGCCCAGACGGCCATCGGCTCAGCGCGAACCCGACCAGCGGAAGCGTTTGGAGCGCGTGAAGCCCGGCGGCGTGCGCGATCCGCAAGTCCCCGGCGCGCGTGCTCCAGTTCACGAACCATAAGCCGGGGGAACGATCGGTGAGGCCGACGGTGTGCGCGGAGCGGAAGATCATCGCCAGGCCCTCGATGCTCCCGAGCAGGAAGATCGCCAGACCGATCCGCACTCCCCACGCATAGGGGCTGGGAAGCGCAACCCGGCCCAGATACCTCCCGAACAGCACCAGGACGAGCAGCGTGTTTCCGAGGATCATCGCACCCATCAGGTAGAACATCGCGGCGTCGAAGCCCGTCGCCGAATTGTAGTGGGAGGTCGTGCCGCGCATTGCCTGCAGCGTGATCGGCAGAATCTCGAACACCATCGCCACCGACACGCCCCAGCGGATCAGAGACCTGAGCCAACCCGGCCCGCCAGCGTCGTCGAGCAGCCAGGCGATCGTCCAGCAGTAGATCGCGATCGAGATCGCGAACTTCATCGGTTTGATGGCAGGGTTGAGACCGTTCACGATGCGCGAGTCGAACGGCGCGACGGCCATCAGCAGGACCAGAACCGCGAGATTGAAACAGCCAGTATAGAAGAGCACGCGGTCGCGGCGCTTGATTTCGGCGATCAGTCGACGCATTGACGTTCCCTCGGGCATGGGCGACGCCTTCACACGTTCCTGCTATCATGCGCCACCTCGACAGCACAATCGAAACGAGGGGCAAATGTCCATCTCACACGTCAGGCGCTGGATCTTCCTGGCCGCGGTCCTGCTGGCCGGCGGCAGTTCTCTCGCTCTCACCGTCGAGGCCGATCCGATCGGCCGCGCACTCGATGATGCGCTGTCCGATATCGGCTCCGGACGCACCGGGATCCTCTACGACCGCGTGCTCCCTCTGTCGAAACTCGAGCGCTTCGCTGGCGGTGAATCCTCGCCGGCAGCCGACCTTGCCACCTGGCGGCAGATCTACCATGAGCTGCGGCGCGCCGCGGCCGAAACCACGAACCTTCCCGAGCTGGATCGCTTCCTGAAGGATGCGGCCTCCCAGCCCGGCACGGTTCCCCTGGCTGTCATCAATTACCGCTACGAGCGCATCCGCCCCGACGCGATCGCGCGCGGAACGCTGGTCGTCCGCGACGGACGCCTGACGCGCGGACTCGGCGAGCCGTTCGAGGAGCGCCGCGTGTTCGCGATCTCGCCGCTCCAGAGCCGGACCTTTCAGGGCGGGGACGTGACGTTCCATCTCGATCGCAGCCGCTATCTCAGCAACGATGCCACCCGGGCGGTACGCGTGGAGGTCGACCTCGGCGACGGGCTCGATTATCGGCGGGTGAGCCTCGACGAGCGGATCCGAGCCCGCTACGCAGGGGAGGGGCGAAAGACGATCCGCGTCCGCGTGACGCTCGCGGACGGCACCGCACTGCACGCGTCGTCGTCGTTCGAAGTCGCGGCGATGGGGACGCCGGTTCCGGACGACACACTTCACGTCACGGCAACGATTCCCTACCAGGGCCAAACGGCCGCGGGCGCCGCCTACGTGTACCTGGCCCCGGGGCATAGCGCGCTCACGAATCCGATCATCATCGTCGAAGGATTCGATCTCGACAACTCGATGGACTGGGACGAGCTGTACGCGCAGCTCAACCAGGAAAACCTGCTCGAGAACCTGCGCACCGCGGGCTTCGACGCCGTCGTGCTCGACTTCCAGGACGCAACGGACTACATCCAACGGAACGCGTTCGTCGTGACGGCTCTGATCGAGCAGGTCCAGTCTGCGTTCCCTCCACAAGCATCGCTCGCCGTCATCGGGGCCAGCATGGGTGGGCTGTGCTCGCGCTACGCGCTCGCGTACCTGGAGTCGCAGAGCATCCCGCACCGGGTGCGGACTTTGATCTCGTTCGATGTCCCGCACCTCGGCGGTGACATCCCGCTCGGCATCCAGTATTGGGTCGACTTCTTCTCCGGCCAATCCGCCGAGGCGGCATTCCTGCTCGAGCGGCTGAACACTCCGGCCGCGCGCCAGATGCTGGTCTACCACCTGACCGATCCTCCGAGCACGACCGGCACCGCCGACCCGCTGCGCGCCACGCTCCTCGCGGACCTGGCGGCGGTTGGCGACTATCCGTCCTTGCCGCGACTCGTCGCGGTCGCCAACGGCAGCGGCACCCGGATCAACCAGGGTTTCCTGGCCGGCGATCAGATCATCGACTACGAGTACAGCTCGTTCCTCGCGGACGTCACCGGCAACGTCTGGGCGGTCCCCGATCAGGCGAGCCGGACGATCTTCGAGGGCCGGCTGCGGATTCTGTTCTCGACGACGACGCAGAACGTGACGGTCTCGGGGACCCAGCCCTACGACGGCGCCCCGGGCGGCTGGCGTTCGTCGATGGCGCAGATGGACGCGACCCCGGCGCCGTTTGGCGACATCGTCGCGCTCCATCCGAATCATTGCTTTGTCCCGACGACGAGCGCTCTCGCCCTGGCGACCACGGATCTCTTCTACGATGTCGCCGGCGATCCCAATCTCCTCGCACTCAGTCCGTTCGACGCCGTCTATCATCCGGCCGGTAATCAGGAGCACGTGACGGTCACGCCGGAGAACGCGGCTTGGTTCACGTCGGAGATTGGGCAGGGTGTCGTTTCGGCCCCGCATCCGGCAGTGACCTCGACGTCGGCCCTGACGATCGGGTCGGGCCGGCCGAACCCGTTCCATTCGTCGACGCAGATCGGCTTCACGCTCTCGCGCGCGGGGTTCTCGACCGTGCGAGTCTTCAGCATCGACGGGCGTGAAGTGAGGGGCTTGCACCACGGTCCGATCTCGCTCGGCGTCCATGCGGTGGACTGGGACGGCAACGACGACCGCGGACATGCGGTTCCCGCGGGCATCTACTTCATTCGTCTCGCGGCCCCCGACGGCGCCAGGACCACGCGAGTCGTCAAGCTCGACTGATTTGCCGGACCGCTCCGAATCCGTTCCGTCGAGCCGCTCGCTTCATGCGTTCGTGGTCGTCAATCCCGTCGCGCCCAATCACGATGCCGAGAAGTTGCACGCGGCCCTGGTCGAGGCATTCGACCAGCGGCACGGTCGCTTCCGTGTGTTCGAGACCTCGAGCGATCCCGACCTGTGCGCGGTGCTCGTCCGCGAGCTGACGCAGGCGCGAGCGGAGGGATGCGACCTCGCGATCGCGGCCGGCGGGGACGGGACGGTGTCGCTGCTCGCCAACGCACTCGCGCGGTCGCATGAGGGCGAACCCGATCTGCCGTTCGGAATCGTTCCACTCGGCACCGCCAACGTCCTGGCCCGCGAGCTCGGCATCCCGTTGGACATCCCGACCGCCGTCGCGGTCGCTGCCGAGCGCCGGCGGATCGAAGCTCTCGACGCAATCGGGGTCGGCGACGACCTGTTCCTGACCCAGGTCGGTGTCGGGCTCGATGCGGGGATGATCGCCGACACGACGCGCGCAGCGCTGATCAAGCACGGCAGGCTCGCGTATTTCGTGGCGTTCCTGCGCAGGGTCCCCGGCCGCCGCTCGCACCGTTTCGTGATCGACGTTGATGGGCGCAAGCTTCGACTGCGCGCCTGGCAGGTTGTGCTCGCGAACGCCGGAACGCTCGCCACGCCGCCCTTCACGTGGGGCCCGGACATCGAGACCGACGATGGCGTGCTCGATCTCTGCATCTACAACGTCCGCACGTTCTCCGCCACTATGAAGCTGGCGTGGAAGGTGCTCGCCAACCGACACCAGAGCGACGAGAACGTGCGCTATGTCCCCGTGTGCCGCGAGGTCACGATCGCGAGCTTTCGTCCCTTGACGGTCCAGGGTGACGGCGAGCTGATCGGCAACACGCCAATCACGCTGCGCGTAGTCCCGGGCGCGGTGCGTGTCGTCCTACCCGAGCCGCCGCCGCCGGAGCCGCGTGCGCCGGCAACAACCGAGACGAAAGACGCCACGGCATCGGTGGAGCGGACGCCTGCGCCACCGGCCGATACCCCGGCGCAGGCGACCGGCCGGAACGCCGAGCAGGCGCGACGGCTAGCGCGGCTGCGGATCGGCCAGCACGTTCTGCTCCACGGCGTCGCCACCTTCGGAGCGATCGACGCCGGCTTGTTTCTCAAGGTCAACGGCATGCCCGGCGGGCGTCCGTTCGATCTCCTGATGTCCGGCGCCTCGCGGCTGATGGACCTCGGCGAGATCTGGATCGTCGTCGCGGTGGCGGCGGCGCTCCGCGACCCGGCCGCTCATGCGGCGCTGCCGATCTCCATCGTGGCGCCGCTATGGCTCACGATGCTCACGGTCAACTTTCCGATCAAGGCGTTGTTCCAGCGCCGGCGCCCGTTCGTCGCCTACGTCAAGGCGCGCGTCGTCGGCGGCAAGCCTGCCGACTCGTCGTTCCCCTCCGGGCACAGCGCCGCGGCGTTCGCCGGCGCGATCCTGCTCGCGATTCGCTTCCCGGAGCTCGCGCCTCTGCTCTACGCGTACGCGTCGACCGTCGCCTTCTCGCGCGTCTATCTCGGCGTTCACTACCCGAGCGACGTCGTCATCGGCGCTCTCACCGGAACGACGCTAGCTCTGTTCTACGACCGGGTGGTCGCGGCCGCCTTGCGCGGTCTCCTCTAAGGGCCGCGCCCAAGCGACGCAGCGCATCCGTTCCGAGGCGTAGCGGCGCGCGTCGATCTCGAAGCGGTTGGCCTGATAACCGCGGCGCAGCGTCTCCCACAGGTAACGGAGCGCGAAGCCGCGGTGCAGCGCGAACTGCTGGAGATGCCGGACCTCGTGCAGCAACAGCTCGGGCTCGAGAACGGTGTCGCGCGCGAGCCAGATGCGGCGTCCGAGCGCGATCCCGGCCACGCTCGGCGCGCCGAGCAGCCAGCCACCGATTGTCGGCGGCAGGCCCCCGCGCCAAAAACGACCGGCTCTCAGCTCCGGCCAACGCTCGAGCACGGCCTCGGGGAGTCGCACCGGCTCGCCGAAGAGCGCCGACCACACCCGCCGCCAGCCGCGATTCTCTCGTGCATCGGGAGGCCGCACGGCTGCGCGCGTTGCGGTCATTGGCCGGCGGGTTGCTTCCGCGTCACGAACAGCACCGCCAAAGTCCAGGTCGGAAACAGATCGACGAACGGAATTAGTTCGGTGACGAAGGTTGGGAGGAAGGCGACGTGCCAGCCAAGCATCGCGACCATGATCGCGCCGATCCCGACGTCGAGCGCGTTGTTCCAGGGTGACAGCACACCGTGGAAAAACAGCGGCAGCGCCACGATCTGAATCAGATCGGCCGCCACCGCCAACGCGCGGGCGATGCGCACCCGCCCGGCCTGCCGTTCCATCGACCTCCTCGGGCCTGCGTCAGGGAAGCATGACCGCGAGACGATGCTTCGTTATCTGGCGCCAACCAGCGATCCGAGATAAGCGGTCACCTTCGCGCCCTCGCGCTCGCGCAGACTCGCACAGCTCTGCACCGCGTCGCGAAGCTGATCGTACTGTCGCTGAGTCCCTTCGACCTTGTGCTCGGGAGCGAGATAGAAGGTCCGGCCCAGCTCGAGCCGCTCGAGCGAGCATCCACCTGCGGCGTTCACGAGGAAAGGCCAATACGCGGGCGGCAACTTGCCCTTGACCCTGTCGAAGTTCTCGCGCTGGAACGCGAACGCCAGATTTTGGCTGCGCTCGGACTTGGCGCTCACCGAGGTCACGATCTGGAACACCTCCTGTGCGCGCACCGGGCCCTCGAGCGCGTAGGTCAACGCCTGACGCTCGAGCGCCGGGTCGTCGAACTTACCGAGCGCGAGCAGGTAGCGCAGCCGCTCGGCGGGCACCTTCGACGCTTCGAAGCGCCGTCGATACTCGTCGAACAGAGCGCGGTCGCCACGGATCGCGGAGAGCTGGAGCGCCGCGCCCGCGACGCCCGGCTCCACGGAGGAGGGATCCGCCAGGTAGGCCTTGGCCAAGCGCTCCGCGGCGCGCAAGGTCGACTGGTCGCGCCCGTAGTAGCCGAGCCAGGTCATCAGCAGTGGACGTACGATCCCGATCGCTTCCGACTCTCCGGGCTTGGGCTCGAGACCGAACCGTTGCGCCGCGGGCCCGAGCACGCGGCGCACGTAGGGTGCGAACGTCTCGAGCTGCGCGTCGGGCACGAACGCTCCGCGCACTTTGCCGAGCCCGGCGATGAGGGAGCTCACCACCTGCGGCTCGGGATCGTTCGCGAACTCGGCGAGCAGGCGCAGGTAGTGGTCGCCCGAAACCTGACCGGCATCGAGCAGCGCCCCGAGATTGCCGAGCAGCGCGATGCGCTCGTCGGGATCGAGGACCGAGGACGACTGCTTCGCGACCTCGAGCAACATCTCGTGGGGAACGCTCCAACGGTAGTAGCCGATTGCTCCCGAGTTGGGCATCACCCAGGTGGAGGGCGCGGAGCCTTCAAGTTTCACGGTCATGCTGTTCTCGCCGAGCAACACGCGGGTCGTTCGCACCTTCGCGCCATCCCAGTACTTGATGCCGACCGGAATCTTCCAGGTCAGCGGCGGCGCCGTGATGCCGTGGCCGGCGAAGCGCTGCTGGCTGAGTCGCACTTCGCCGCCGTCGAGCGGCTCCACTTTGACCAGCGGCAGCCCCGGCTGCGCGATGAACCCTTCGAGCGCGGACGCGACGTCTTGCCCCGACGCCTGCCCGAGTGCGCGCCACAGGTCGGCCGACACTGCGTTCCGCCATTCGTGCGCCTTCAGGTAGGCGTTCACGCCCTTACGGAACGTCTCGGGCCCGATCCAGCTCTCGAACATCGACAGCACGGCCTTGCCCTTGTTGTAGGCGATCTGCACGTCATCGAGCGCGGTCTCTGCCGATTCCACCGGCCTCTGGATCGCGGCTGTCGAGAGCAGCGCGTCCTGCTCCATGATGTTCTGCACGTTCTGGAGCTCGGCCAGGCGCAGCTGGAACTCGGGATAGACCTGATCGGTGATCTTGTCGCCCATCCAGTCCGCGAACGACTCGTTCAGCCACAGGTCGTCCCACCACACCATCGTCACGAGATCGCCGAACCACATGTGCGCGAACTCGTGTGCGTGAATACGGGCGAGATTGCGCTTCTGTGCGGGGCTCGCGGCCTTGGGATCGATGAGCAGAATGTTGTCCCGGTACGTGATCGCGCCCGGATTCTCCATGGCTCCGGCCCAGTACTCGGGGACCGCGATCAGGTCGAGCTTCTCGTACGGGTAGGGGCGGCCGAAGTATTTCTCGCAACCCGCGAGCAGCGGCGCCGCCATCGTCGCCGCGGGTCCGGCCAGAGCGCTCTGGCCTTCGACCGTGACGATTCGGCCGGGGGCCGAGAGTCCGGGAATCGGCGTGAACTCGAATGGGCCGGTCGCGACCGTCAGCAGATACGTCGAGGTCGGCGGCGTCTTCTTGAACACGACCGTCCGCCAGCCGTCTTTGACCGCATCGCTCGCGACCGGTGAGTTCGAGACCGCGCGATGGCGCTCGGGCACCTCGAGCGTGATTCGAAACGGGATCTTGAAGATCGGCTCGTCCCAACAGGGGAACGCTTCGCGCGCGTCGTCCGGCTCGAACTGGGCGAATGCGTACCCCTTGCCACCGACCTCGACGCGGTAAAGACTTACGGCCTGCGTGTTGAACTCCTGGTTGAAGGCGATCTCGAGCTTCGCCGGCCCAACGCTCACTGGTTTCGCCAGGGTGAGCGTCAGCAATCCGTGCTCGCCTTGCTTGGAATCGACCGGAATCTCCCGGCCCTTCTGAGTCAGCGCCGCGCTGGTGAACGTCATGCTTTCGGCATGGAGCTGAATGGTTTGCGTCGGTTTGCGAACCTGAAGCTCGAACTGGACCGATCCCCGGTAGCCGACCTCGTCCGCATCCAGGCGCAGGTGGACGGATTGCGAGGTGGGAACGACGTCCTGGCCGAGGCGGACCTCCGCCGACGACGTGGAAAAGGGGACCGCGGTCGAAAGCAAGGCGGCCAACGCGAGCCGCGAGGTGAAACGCAACGGGAGCATGGCGCCTCCGGGTCGAACGTCCAGCAATGAGTCGTGACGAAGGCAGCGAGCTTGCCCACGGCCTCGGCACAACGCAAGCGCCAGCACCCGAGCGCGGCAAATCGGCTCTCGGGGGCGGCGGTTCGCGGGACCGTTCCCGCCGCGCCACTGGCGGCGCGATCGCCGGGTCGCGTGATACAGTGCGCCGCTGACCCGCATCCCTCCCTCGAGAGGATCCCATGCGCAAGCCGATGCACGCCGACGCCGAGCTCCTGCTGCGTCTCTACGAGATTCGCCGCGACCCCGAGCTACGCAAGGCGCGAGCGTGGTTCTTGACCGAGTTTCGTCCCGGCCCCTGGGCCGCGATCAAGTCTCGCTACCTGTCCCACACCGACGAGGATCGCTGGTTCCGAATGACGATCTCGTACTGGGAAATGGTCGGGACGCTCGTCAATCGCGACGTGCTCCATCCGGAGCTGTTCTTCGACCACACCGGCGAGGATGTCGTCACCTGGGAGCGG
>DASQFU010000213.1:0-21805 GCA_035632955.1 Candidatus Limnocylindria bacterium | reverse complement strand
AGTCAACCGCGCCCTCGCACGAGGCGATGCTCGAGCGGCTGGTCGACGCGCGTGCGCGCGTCGCCGGAGTGGCTCACCGGACCCCGGTCGTCACCTCGCGGACGCTCGACGAGCGCACGGGCGCGCACGTGTTCCTCAAGTGCGAGAACCTGCAACGGATGGGCGCCTTCAAGTTCCGCGGCGCCTACAACGTCATCTCGCGTCTCGACGCCGATCAGCTCCGCCGCGGCGTGATCGCGTATTCGTCGGGCAATCACGCCCAGGCGGTGGCGCTGGTGGCGCGCCTGCTCGGCGCGCCCGCGACGATCGTCATGCCGAGCTTCGCGCCGGCAGCCAAGCTCGAGGCCACGCGCGGGTACGGCGCGGAGATCGTGTTCCACGACACGGTGGGCGAGGAGCGCGACACGCTCGCCGCGCGGCTCGCGACCGAGCGCGGGCTCGCGCTGATCCCGCCCTTCGATCACCCGGACATCGTGGCGGGGCAGGGCACCGCCGCGGTCGAGCTGTTCGAGGACGTGGGGCCGCTGGACCTCCTGTTCGTGCCGGTCGGAGGGGGCGGCCTGATCGCGGGCTCGGCGCTGGCGGCGCGCTGGCTCTGTCCACCGTGTCGCGTGGTCGGGATCGAGCCGGACGGAGGCGACGATGGCGTGCGCTCGTTTCGCAGCGGCCGGCTCGAGCGGGTCGCGAGCCCAAGCACGATCGCCGATGGCGCGCGCACGCCGTCGCTCGGCCAGCTCACGTTCGCGCTGATGCGCCGCTACGTGAGCGAGATGCGCTCGGTACCCGACGCCGCCCTGATCCGGGCGATGCGCTTGGTATGGGAGCGCGTGAAGCTGGTCGTCGAGCCGACCGGCGTGCTCGGTCTCGCGGGCGTGATGGAAAACCCGGCCGACGTGGCGGGCCAGCGGGTCGGCGTCGTGGTCTCGGGCGGCAACGTGGATCTCGCCCAGGCGGTGGAGTGGTTCCGAACCGAGGCGTGACCCGCGCGCGGCCGGCGCCTCGCGCCGCGATCGGAAGCGTGGGCGGTGCGGCGTTGCTCTACTTGAGGCCGGCCTTCTTCAGCGCCTCGCGCAACACCGCTTCCTCGCGCACGCCGATGAAGTGCGCCGCGATCGTGCCCTTCGGGTCCACGACCACGAGGGTCGGGATGCCCTGCACCTGATACTTCTCCGCGACCGCGGACTGCGTGTCGAGCAGAGTGGGGAACGTGTAGCCGTACTTCTTCATGAAATCCTGGGCGCGCTTCGGCGTCTCACGCTGATTGATCCCCAGGACGACCAGGCCTTTGGTCTTGAACTCGCGATGGAGCGTCTGGAGTCGCGGCATCTCGATCCGGCACGGGCCGCACCAGGTCGCCCAGAAGTCGAGCAGCACGACCTTGCCGCGGAGCTTGGAGAGCGTGGTCGTTTTGCCGTCCAGCCCCTTTAGCGTGAAGTCCGCCGCCACCTTGCCGCTGAGATCACCTGGCTGCGGGCCCTGCGAGAAGCTCGCGACCTCGGTGGCGCCGGCCGGCGCCCGGAACACGAACAGGGAGTCGTCGAGCGCGCGATCGACCGTCGCCCGGTCGAACGTGATCGTTTCCGTCCGGCGCCATGCGGGTCGACCTGCCGCCGAGTCGCCGCGCACCTCGATCTGCTGGCGGAGCACGATCAACTGCTGCGAATCGATCCACAGGCGCTTCGGTTCCATCTGAACGCCGCCCGGGCTCGCGCTCTTGGACGTGACGTCGAGCACGAAGCATTTTCGCGAGACGCCCGCCACGTCGACCGCTTCGTCGCGCACGTATTTCACTTCCGAGGCGCCGGCGCTCAAGCCGCGGAACTGATGGAGCATGTTGGCCGAGAGTCCCCCAGGGATACCGGACACCTTGGGTGCGCCGGCGTCGGTGCGCCGCAGGGGAGGCGGTCCCTTCACGTACTCATTGGTCTGAGAGCGGTATTGCCAGTGATGCGTGCCGTCGGCGACCCCGAGCACTCCGTGGCTCGGTTCCCGCAGCTCCTCGCGAATCCGGCCGGTGCTGTCTGCGGCCACCAGGAATCGCAATTCGTTCTCGGTCTTGTCGCCGCCGGTCCTGACCGCGACCGCAATCCGCCCGGCGAAGTCGCAGCTCGACAGGTTCTGGTAGGTCCGAACCACGCGATCGAGGATCTCCTGGCCGGGATTGGCCCCGGCCGGAGCGGCGGCGGACAGCAGCAGCAAGATGACGAGCCGCGCGCAGCGTGCCGGCATGAGCGTTCTCCAGGGTCGTTCGGCGTCGGGGTGCATGGCTCGGGATGGTCGGATCGCCGCTTCGCTCACCGCGACGATCCGCCGCTCGCGACCAGATCGCGTCGCTTGGTTTCGAGCGATGCCAGCAACGCATCGTAGGACTTCGTGAACGCAGCCACGCCTTCCAACTCGAGCTCGGCGATCAGCGCGTCGACCGGGATGCCGAGTGCCGGCAGCCGTTCGAACAACGTGCGCGCGCGGTCGAGATCGCGCTCGATGCGCACCTCGACGACGCCATGGTCGTTGAACGCTTCGAGCGTCTGGGGCGGCATCGTGTTTACGGTGTTCGGGCCGATCAACTCTTCCACGTAGCGCACGTCGCGGTACGCCTTGTTCTTGGTGCTGGTCGATGCCCACAGCGGCCGCTGAAGGTTGGCGCCGCGGGCCTGCAGGGCGGCGAACCGCGCGGAGCCGAACACCTGTTTGAACTTCCGATAGGCGAGACGCGCGTTCGCGATCGCCGCGTGGCCCGTGAACGACTTCAGCTCGTCGTGATCTGCCGCCGACAATCGCTCGGCGAGGCGGCGCTCGATCGCCTGATCCACCTTGGAGTCCACGCGCGAGACGAAGAACGAGGCGACCGAGAACATCGGCGCGAGCGGCAGGCCGCGCTCCGCGCGCTGCTCGAGGCCGCGCAGGTAGGCGTCAATCACCTGCTCGTAACGCGCGAGGGAGAAGATCAGCGTCACGTTGATGGAGATCCCATCGGCGATCAGCGTGCGGATCGCCGGGATCCCCGCCTCGGTGGCCGGCACTTTGACGTAAAGGTTGTCGCGGGCGACCGACCGGTGCAACCGTCGAGCTTCTTCGACGCTGCCGTCCGTGTCGGCGGCGAGCCGTGGGCTGACTTCGATGCTCACCCGCCCATCGATGCCGCGCGTCGCGTCATAGACCGGCCGCAAGCGGTCGCATGCCATCTGGATGTCTTCGACGGCGAGCGCTTCGAACAATTCGCCGTCCTTGAGACCGCGCGCGGCTCCGGCTTGGATCGCGGCGTCGTAGTCGTCGCTATCCGCGATCGCGAGCTGGAAGATCGTCGGATTGGACGTGACGCCGACGATACCGCGCTCGGCGACCAGGCGGTCGAACTCGCCCGAGAGCAGGTGGCCGCGACGAATGAAATCGAGCCATACGCTCTGTCCAAGCGCGAAGAGTTGTTCGGCACGGCTGGCCATGGTCGGAGCTCCTCGGTGGGTCCTCAGCGCCTGACGATCTGCGCGAGAAACACGGCGCGGCCTTCGGGGTCGCGCAGCGACGCCACCCGGTGGCCGTAGAACATGTCGGTGGGCTCCTGCTCGAACTGGAGACCCTTGGCGCGGAGATCGCGGTACACGCGGTCTACGTCCTGAACGATGAGGTAGATGCCGGGCTCGCGCGGCGGACGCCATTGCTCAGGTGGGCCTGGCATCGGCGGCATGAAGCCTAGGCTCGAGCTCGGCCCGGTCTTGACGCTGAGGTAGTTCGCCTCGGAATCGTGCTCGAACTGGGCGAAGCCGAGGTGCTCGGTATAGAAGCGCTTGATCTCGTCCAGCGCGTGGCTCGTGTAGTCCATGTGCTGCACGACGAGCCCGATCGCGTTCGCGACCGCCGTTTTGGCGGAAGGTGCCCCAGCGGATCGTTGAGGACTCCGCTGCGTGGCCGCGACCCGCGGCTTTGCCTTGGGACGTGCGGCCGGGCGCGCTGAGGTCCTTGGACGCGCGGCTCGCCGCGGCGCGGCGGCGCGCGCACGGGCCTGCGACGCCTTGCGCGTGACTTTGCGGGCCGCGGGTTTCTTCCGGGCGGTACGGCGGAGCTTCCGAGCTGCCATGTGGCCACCTCCGCAACCTGGACGGTCGTCGGGCAAACGTGAGCCATTCAAAGATGCGCCGTGGCGCGCGCCAAGGCAAGGCTTCTCGGGCCGCGATCGTTTGATCTCTGTCAAAGTCTGCGAGCGCGCTCGCGGGAGCCTCCGACGCACAGGATTCAGTCGTCCGATTCGGACCGCGGCCTGGTTTGCGTCGCGGACGGCGCGGCGGCTAATCTGCGGCCGCCCGAAACGCACACTCGGGCCGAGTGGCATTTCGCAATCGAGACGGAGCCCATGGTCAAACACTCACAACTCGAGGCGTGGGTCCAGGAAACCGCGAACCTGTGCACCCCGGAAAAGGTCGTCTGGTGCGACGGCTCGCCGGAAGAATATCGGACCATGCTGCGCCTGATGACGCAGGCCGGCACGGCCATCCGTCTCGACGAGGCCCGGCGCCCGAACAGCATCTACGTGCGTTCCGACGCGGCCGACGTGGCGCGTGTCGAGGAGTTCACGTTCATCTGCTCGCGCCGCCAGGACGATGCCGGGCCGACCAACAACTGGCGCGACCCCGAAGAGATGCGGCGCGTGCTGGCCGGCCTGTTCCAGGGCTCGATGAGCGGGCGGACCATGTACGTGATCCCCTACAGCATGGGACCGATCGGCTCGCCGATCGCGAAGATCGGCGTCGAGATCACGGACTCGCCCTATGTGGTGGCGAGCATGCACATCATGGCTCGAGTCGGGTCGCGCGTTCTGGAAATCCTGGGCGCCGATGGCGCTTTCGTGCGTGGACACCACACGCTCGGCGCTCCGCTGACCGATCAGACGCCCGACTCCCCGTGGCCCTGCAACGCCTCGACCAAGTACATCACGCACTTTCCCGAGACCCGCGAGATCTGGTCGTACGGATCCGGCTACGGCGGCAATGCATTGCTCGGCAAGAAATGCCACGCGCTGCGCATCGCTTCCGTGCAGGCGCGCGACGAGGGTTGGCTTGCCGAGCACATGCTGATCCTCGGCATCTCGAGCCCCGAGGGAAGGAAGATCTTCGTCGCCGCCGCGTTCCCGTCCGCCTGCGGCAAGACCAACCTGGCGATGATGGAGCCGACGCTGCCCGGGTGGAAGGTCGAGACGGTGGGCGACGACATCGCGTGGATGAAGTTCGGTCCCGACGGGCGCCTGCATGCGATCAATCCCGAGGCGGGCTTCTTCGGCGTCGCGCCCGGGACCAGCATGAAGAGCAACCCGAACGCGATGCGCACCGCCGCCGCCAACGCCATCTTCACCAACTGCGCGATCACGCCGGAAGGGGACGTGTGGTGGGAGGAGATGACCGACACGCCGCCTGCCGAGCTGAGCGACTGGCTCCGCCGCTCGTGGCATCCCGGCGGTCGTCGCAAGGCGGCGCACCCGAACGCGCGCTTCACCGCGCCTGCCCGGCAATGCCCGGTGATCTCGCCGGACTGGGAGAGTCCGGGGGGGGTGCCGATCTCGGCCATTCTGTTCGGCGGCCGGCGCGCGAGCGTCGTGCCGCTCGTCAACGAGGCGTTCTCGTGGCAGCACGGGACGTTTCTCGGCTCGATCATGGGCAGCGAAACGACGGCGGCGGCCGCGGGGCAGGTCGGCGCGCTGCGCTTCGATCCGTTCGCGATGCTGCCGTTCTGCGGCTACCACATGGGAGACTACTTCGCCCATTGGCTGAAGATCGGCGCCTCCGCCGATGCCGCCAAGCTGCCGCACATCTTCAACGTCAACTGGTTCCGCAAAGGCCAGGACGGCAAGTTCCTGTGGCCGGGCTACGGCGAGAACGCCCGCGTGCTGAAGTGGGTGTTCGAGCGCGTTGCCGGGACCACGAAGGCGGTGGACACGGCGATCGGGCGCGTGCCCGCGCCGGGAGCGCTCGATCTCTCCGGCCTCTCGTTGCCCGAGTCGGGGATGGTTGAGCTGCTGCGCGTCGACGTCAATGCGTGGCTCGGGGAGCTGGGGCTGATTCGCAAGCACTACGAGAAGTTCGGCGCTCGCCTGCCGCAGGGGTTGTCGGACGAGCTGGCCGCGCTCGAGCAGCGGCTGGGGCAGACGGCGAGGGTGTAGGCGCGCGTGGTTCGCCCGCCCCGAACACTCTTCAACTCCGGCCTCGGGGGCTATCCGCCGCCCCCTGGAAGTGCCACAATCGCCCGGTCCTGGATCTCGTGAAACCGTCTGCGGCCCCGGACGTGTCGCCTGCGGACGGACTCCGAAGCCACGGGGAGGCATCATGAGTCGAGTCTCCGACATCCTCGCCGCCAAGGGCGGCGACGTGTTTGGCGTCGCTCCTGGCGCGACCGTTCAGGAGGCGCTCGAGCAGATGGTGGAGCACAACGTCGGGTCCCTGGTCGTGATGGAGGAAGAAGAGATCATCGGCATCTTCACCGAGCGGGATTTCCTGCGGCGCGTCGCGCTGAATGGAATGCCGCCGGCGTCCACGCAGGTTCGCGACGTGATGACCGAGCGGTTGATAGTCGTCGAGCCGGACAAGTCGGTCGAGGAGTGCATGGCGATCATGACCCAGGCCCGCATCCGGCACCTTCCGGTCATGGATCGCACCCGGCTGGCAGGCGTCGTCTCGATCGGTGACCTGGTCAAGCACCTCAGCGACGAGCAGGAGGTGCACATCCGCTACCTGACCGACTACATCGTCGGGCGCTATCCAGGTTGAGGTTGGGCAGTACGAGCGGTTTCAGGCTTCGGCGCGAGCCGATGATGGCGCTGGGGGCGAGCCTCCTGACCATGGCGCCTGCTTACGCCGCCGACCCGCAACCTGCGGAAGCGATCGATCTCGTCGAGATTGGGGATTCCCTCACCGTCCGTCGCGAAACGGTCGTGATCGAGGAAACCGGTGCGGCCGAGCTCCCGCTTCGCCTCCGCGTCACCCTCGAGATGATCAATCTCGGCGACTCGACCACGTTCGACCTGATCCTCCCGATCGACGAGAAGCGTACCCCGCTGGATGATGTCGTGCGGGTCGACGGTGCGAAACAGCCTCTGAGGCCAGTCGCCGGCTCCGGCGATCCGCCGTTGTGCTACCTGCCGATCGCCTTCGACTCTGGACAGGCGCATAAGGTCGAAATCGAATACCGGTTCGGCTGGAGCCCGGCGAGCCGGGACTCCACGGTCTATTCTTTGCAGATTCGTTATCGACTGAAGGACGGTCTACCTCGGCGGTCGGCCGTGGATGAAACCGAGATTACGTTTCGCTCCGCGAAGCCGACTCCGCTCCCCGCGTTGAACGCGACCGTGCCGTTTCGCTACGCGCGCGACTCGCTGACCTGGCGGTTCGCCGGCGCGGCGCGTCCGGAGAGCGTGGCGATCGCGTTCGCCCCCCGCATCGCCCGCAAGTACGACGGTCGCTTTTTGGAACCGGCGTCCGTCACCAATCGGCACTATCCGTGGGACTGGCGCCTGGTCTCGCTCGACGCCGCCGTCGGCGGTGCGGCACTCCAGCAGGCGATCGACGCAAACGATCCCGTCCGCCTCGAGGTGATCCGGGCTCGCCTCGAGGAGGTGGCCCGTGAAGCGCGCAGGATCCGTCAACTGATCTCCGAGGGGCGCAGCCGCTATCTCAATCCGACCGAGAAGCTGAACGTCGACTATTGTCGGGCGGTCGAGCAGGCGGTGGCCGCTAACGGGAAACCCAAATCGCTCCTCGAGGAGCTGAAGAAAGTTCGGCAGGACTTCTGGTAGCGGCTTTCCTTCCGCGCCCGCTCGGCTAGCCGCGCGCCCAATCGAGCACGCGTTGAGCGACCTTCTCGGGCGTGAAGCCAAAATGCTCCTGAAGCTGTGCGAGGGGCGCCGACTCTCCGTAGCGATCGATTCCGATCGTCAATCCTTCCGGCCCGACCAGGCGATGCCAGTAGTCGGTCGCCCCGGCCTCGATCGAAACGCGCTTCGATTGCGGCGGCAGGATGGTGTTTCGCCAGCTCTCGCTCTGCTGCAGGAACAGCTGCGGCGCCGGCATGCTCACCACCCGCACGTGAAGGCCGATTGGCTCGAGACGTTTCGCGGCCTCGACCGCGAGCCAGACTTCCGATCCGGTCGCGATCAGCGTCGGCGCACCCGCGTCGTCCGTTTCCCGCACGACGCTCGCGCCGCGGCGCACTCCGGTCGAATCGAGCGCTGCCGGTCGTTCGATGACGGGCAGGTTCTGGCGCGTGAGCGCCATCAACGTCGGACCTTCGCGCCGTTCCAGCGCCAGAGCCCACGCGCCCGCGGTCTCGGGGCCGTCGGCGGGACGGATCACCAGCAGGTTGGGAATCGCTCGCAGCGCGGTCAGGTGCTCGATCGGCTCGTGGGTCGGGCCGTCCTCGCCGAGAAAGACGCTGTCATGCGTGAACACCCAGATCACCTGTTGCTTCATCAGCGCCGAGAGCCGGATCGCGGGCCGCGCGTAGTCGGTGAACACGAGGAACGACGCGCCGTAGGGAATGAACCCGCCATGGGCCGCGAGGCCGTTCACAATCGAGGCCATGCCGTGCTCGCGAATGCCGAAATGGAAGTTGCGGCCTTCGAACTCGCCGCGTGCGATCGACGTCGAATCCTTGATGCGGGTCTTGGTCGAAGGTTCGAGGTCGGCGCTGCCGCCGACCACTGCCGGCACCAGCCGGGCGGCCTCCTGCAACACGGCGTTCCCGTGTGCACGTGTCGCCGCGGCGCCGGATGGAGCCTTCGCGAGCAGACGCTCCATCAGGTCGTCCGGAACCTGCTTCTCCGCATGCGCGTCCCAGAGTCGCGCGCGATCCGGATCGGCCTTGGACCACGATGCGAATTTCCGATGCCATGCATCGTATTCCGGCCGCAGGGCAACCGCCCGCTCCGCGAACAGCGGTCGCACGTCGTCCGGCACGTAAAACGGCGGGGACTGCGGCCAGCCCAGAGCCCGCTTGGCGGCGGCGACTTCCTCGGCGCCGAGCGGCTCGCCGTGCGCCTCGCGTGTGTCTTGCTTCTTCGGCGCCCCATAGCCGATGTGGCTGCGCGTGACGATCAGGCTCGGCCGATCGTGCTCGTCCACGGCGCGATCGAGAGCGGCCGTCAGCGCAGCATGATCGTACGGATCCGCGTGCTGCACGTGCCAGCCATAGGCCTCGAAACGCTTGCCGACGTCTTCGGAGAACGCGAGCGACGTATCACCTTCGATCGTGACGTGGTTGTCGTCGTAGAGGTAGATCAGGTTGCCGAGTCCCCAATGACCGGCGAGCGACGCCGACTCGGACGCCACGCCTTCCATCATGTCCCCGTCGCTGACGATCCCGAACACGCGGTGGGTGACCACCGGGAACTCGCGGGTGTTGAATCGCCGGGCCATCATCCTGGCCGCGACCGCCATGCCGACGCCGTTGCCGAACCCCTGCCCGAGCGGTCCGGTCGTGGTCTCGACGCCGGGAGTGACGTCGTGCTCGGGATGTCCCGGCGTCTTGCTGCCAAGCTGGCGAAAGCGCATCAGCTCCTCCACCGGCAGGGCGTAGCCGGTGAGATGCAGCATCGCGTAGAGCAACATGGAGCCGTGGCCGGCCGACAGCACGAACCGGTCGCGATCGGGCCACGCGGGATCCTTGGGCTGGTAACGGAGGAAGCGCGTCCACAGGATGAACGCCGCGTCCGCCATTCCCATCGGCATGCCGGGGTGACCGCTCTTCGCCTTCTCGACCGCGTCGGCCGCGAGGAAGCGAATGGTGTTGATCGCGAGCCGCTCGAGCGCGACTCGCTCGCCGACCGACGTAGGACCGTTCATCGGAAGCCCTCGGGTTGGGTGCGCGACAACGCGATCGCAGCCGCGCCCCGGAGCGCGGTTTCGGGACGCAGAACGATCGACACCGGTATGCGGGTCACGAGCGGCGTCAACCGCCCTCGTAGAGGGCCAGGTGGGTTTTGGTCCCACCGACGTCAGCGGCGAGGATCACGTTTGCATCCTATCAGCGGATCGTGAGGCGCGAAAACGGCGCCGCTTGCGGGGCAAGGTGCATCGAATGCAAACTGGGCCATGGACCATCGACTTCCGATACTAACGCCCGGGCACCCCGGTTTGACCGATCTGATCGGCCACACGCCGCTGCTGCCGATCGCGGGCCTCGACGGCATCCGCGAAGGGATCGAAGTCCTCGGCAAGGCGGAGTGGTTCAACCCCGGCGGGTCGGTCAAGGACCGCGCCGCTTGGGGGATCGTCCGCGCGGCACTCGAGCGCGGAACGCTTGCGCCGGGAGGGACTCTGCTCGACGCCACCTCGGGCAACACCGGGATCGCCTACGCCTGGCTCGGCGGCGCGCTCGGTTTCACCGTCACGCTGTGCCTGCCCGCGAACGCGAACGCCGAGCGCCGGCGGCTGCTCGAGGCGCTTGGCGCCGAGCTGGTGCTGACCGATGCGCTCGAGGGCACGGATGGTGCGATGCAGGTCGCGCGCAGGATGGTGAGCGAGCAACCGGACCGCTACTTCTATGCCGATCAGTACTCGAACCCCGCCAACTGGCAGGCCCACTACCACGGCACGGCCGAAGAGCTGTGGGCGCAGAGCGAAGGGCTGGTGACGCATCTGGTCGCGGGCATCGGCACCTCGGGCACGCTGGTCGGCAGCGCGCGGCGCCTGCGCGAGCTTGCGCCCGGAATCGAGGTGGTGGCGGTGCAGCCCGACAGCCCGATGCATGCGCTCGAAGGACTCAAGCATCTGCCGACCGCGCAGGCGCCCGCGATCTACGATCCGTCGGTGCATCAGCGCACGGTCGAGGTCGAGAGCGAAGCGGCCGTCGCGATGGTCAAGCGTCAGGCCCGACACGGTCTGCTGCTCGGCTGGTCGTCGGGCGCAGCCCTGGTTGCGGCCGAACGGATCGCGCAGGGTCTGGACCACGGGGTCGTTGTGGCCATCCTTCCGGATGGCGCCGAGCGTTACTTGAGCGAGCCGCTGTGGCAGGAGGAGCGATGAGCCCCGAGACAGAAGCCGATCGGCTGCGAATCGGCCCGACCGAGAGCGAGCAAATCCGGACGCATCTGGCGCGCGCCTACCCCGAAGAGGGTTGCGGGGTGCTGCTCGGCCGCGATCAGGCGAGCGAACGGCGGGTGGAGCGGGTGGTCGGCTTCGAGAACCAGCGCGCAGACTCGCGCCACAACCGCTACCTGATCGCGCCCGAGCAGTTCCTCGGAGCCGAGCAGCAGGCGCGAGCTGCGGGCCTCGATGTGGTCGGTTTCTTTCACTCGCATCCCGACCATCCGGCGCAACCATCCGCGTTCGACCTCGAGCATGCCTGGCCGTACTATTCGTACCTGATCGTGAGCGTCGAGAAGGGACGGATCGCCGACGCCCGGTCGTGGCGTCTGCGGGAGGATCGCGCGCGATTCGAGCCCGAGCATCTGGAATGGTCGCCCGAGCCTGCGGGTGAGCATACCAAGGTCGAAACCGGCGGCGGCGTCCGGCCGCCGCGCGCGCCGAACGGGCAGGGAGAATGACGATGAGCGTGAGCACGCGAATCCACATCCCGACGCCGCTCCGGCCGTACGCGGATCAGCAGGCCGTGGTCGAAGTGCCTGGCGCGACCATCGGCGAGGCCCTGGCTGCTCTGGTGGGGCGCCACGCGGAGCTGAAGCGCCACCTCTACGACGAACAGGGCCAGCTCCGGCGGTTCGTGAACGTGTATCGCAACGACGAGGACATTCGTCACCTGCAGCGCGAAGCAACTCCGCTGCGCGACCAGGACACCGTCTCGATCGTTCCGAGCATCGCCGGCGGCGCGGACGAGCGCTCGCAGGACTCGAGCGCTCAAGCGACGGCCGGAGTGATCCCGCGCCCGCAGCGCCCGGCGCCTCCGGCGTGGTCGACGGGCGCGGACGGATTGCCGCCGCTGTCGCAGGCCGAGCTGATGCGCTACAGCCGGCATTTGATCCTGCCCGAGGTCGGGCTCCAAGGTCAGCGCAAGCTCAAGGCCGCGAGCGTGCTGATCGTCGGCGCCGGCGGGCTCGGCTCGCCGCTCGCTCTCTATCTCGCCGCGGCCGGCGTCGGACGGCTCGGCATCGTGGACTTCGATCGCGTCGACGAGAGCAACCTGCAGCGCCAGATTCTTCACGGCACGTCCAGTGTCGGCACCCCGAAGCTCGAATCGGCCCGCGCGCGCCTGCACGACATGAATCCCGGCGTCGTGGTCGACGGCTACGAGACACGTATCTCGAGCGAGAACGCGCTCGAGCTGATGAAGCCCTACGACGTGGTCGTCGACGGCACCGACAACTTCCCGACCCGCTACCTGGTCAACGATGCGTGCGCGCTGCTGGGCAAGCCGAACGTGTACGGCAGCATCTTCCGCTTCGAGGGACAGGCGAGCGTGTTCGACGCGCGCACCGGCCCCTGCTACCGCTGTCTGTATCCGGATCCGCCGCCGCCCGGGCTCGTGCCGTCGTGCGCGGAGGGTGGCGTCCTCGGCGTCCTGCCGGGTGTGATCGGCGTGATCCAGGGAATCGAGACCCTGAAGATCATCCTCGGGATCGGAGAGAGCTTGATCGGCCGGCTGCTGCTGTTCGACGCGCTGGCGATGAGTTTTCGCGAGCTCAAGCTGCGCAAGGATCCGGATTGTCCGCTGTGCGGCACGCATCCGACGATTCGCGAGCTGATCGACTACGAGCAGTTCTGCGGCCTCTCCTCGACCGAGCAGGCGGCCGCCGACGCCGAGGCGTGGGAGATCGGCGCGCGCGATCTGGCGTCGCGGCGCCAGGGAACGGACGCGCCGATGCTGATCGACGTGCGCGAGCCGCACGAGTACGAGATCGCGCGCATTCCGGGCGCGGTGCTGATGCCCCTTAATACGCTTCCGGCTCGCCTCAGCGAGCTCGACAGCAGCCGCGAGATCGTGCTCCACTGCCATCACGGCCAGCGCAGCATGCGGGCGCTCGAGTTGCTGCATCGCTCGGGCTTTCGCAAGCTCAAGAATCTGCGGGGCGGCATCGACGCATGGTCGAAGGAAGTCGACCCTGAGGTGCCGCGCTACTGAGGAACAGGTCGGAGCGAATCCCAAGCGCTCCGTTCGGAAGGAGGCACGGATGTTTCGACGGCGATTCCTCGTTCTCGGGCTGATCCTGGTGCTGCCGCTCGCGGCGGCGGTCGGATGCGCCACCAATCCGGTCAGCGGCAAACGCGAGTTCTCGTTGGTGAGCGGGGCCCAGGAAGAGCAGATCGGGCGCGATGGCTACCAGGCGGTCGTCAGTGAGTTCGGGCTCTACGAAGATGCGGCGCTCACGGCTTACGTGAACAGCGTCGGCCAGAAGCTGGCGAGCGCCTCCCATCTGCCCAATCTGGACTGGCATTTCACGGTCGTGGACGACGCGGCCGTGAACGCGTTCGCGATGCCCGGCGGCTACATCTACATCACGCGCGGCATCCTTGCGCACCTCAACTCCGAAGCGCAGCTTGCCGGGGTGCTCGGGCACGAGATCGGCCACGTGACCGCGCGCCACAGCGCGCAACGCATCACCCAGCAGCAGCTCGCGGGGCTCGGCCTCGGTCTGGCGTCCGCGTTCTCGGAAGGGTTTCGCCGCTACAGCGGCGCCGCGGAGACCGCGCTCGGCCTGATGTTCCTGAAGTACGGGCGCGAGGACGAGCATCAGTCCGACCAGCTCGGCATCGACTACATGTCGAAGGCCGGCTTCGACCCGCGGGAAGTCCCGTCCACCTACTCGCTGCTGAAACGCATCGGCGAGAAGGGAGGTGAGCGGCTGCCGACCTTCCTGTCGACCCATCCCGATCCGGGCGATCGCGAAACCCGCACCGCCGCTCTGGCGCGCACTGCCGCCGCCGGCAAGACCGGACTCCAGATCGGTGAGCGCGCCTATCTCCAGCGTCTCGAGGGCCTGGTGTTCGGCCGCGATCCGCGGCAGGGCTACTTCGAGGGTGAGCGCTACTATCATCCGCAACTTCAGTTCCAGATCAGCTTCCCGTCCGGGTGGAAGACGCAGGACACGCGCAGCGCCGTGCTCGCCGCCGAGCCCAACCAGCGAGCGAGCATGCAGCTCACGCTCGCCAGTGCCGGCGACCGGTCGCCGTCGGGATTCGTCGACGAGCTACTGCGCACCGGGAAGATCTCCGACGCGAATGGTCGCTCGGAGACGATCGGCGGATACCCGGCGTGGGTGGGGCGTTTGACAGTCACGGATCAGAACAACGCGCAGACGGTCCTGGCGGCGGCGTTCATCCGCAAGGCCGGGGACCAGATGTTTCAGATCCTCGGCCGCAGCGCGACGCCGGGCGACGCGTACGAAGAGCGGGTGATCCAGAGCGCACGTTCGTTGCGGGCTCTGACCGAAGCCGCGCGGCTCAACGTTCGGCCGGATCGCATACGCGTGATCTCGGTGACGACGACCGGGAGTTTCGAATCGGTTGTGCGCGCGGCCGGCGCCCAGGCGTTGAGCCTCGAGGAGACGGCGATCCTCAATAACGCCGATCCCGACGAGGACGCGCGCCGCGGGCAGTCGCTGAAGATCGTGGTCCCCGGTAGAGCGCGCTAGCGTCCCCCCTCGCTCCCGAGCGTAACGGGCCGGTCCTCCAGGATCGGCCCTCGCGCTTGGCGACGCGGGTGAAGTTCCGCATCCACGGAGCGGCATTTCCCAAACCCGCGATGCAGGCTGCCATTGCATGCATTGCAGCGCGAACGAAGCCGCGCTTCCAGCATGGGAGGCGGGCGGAAACCATTGCGCGGCAAGGGGTCGCTCCTGCACCGGTGTTTCAAATCTCCGGCACGAGCCATGCGGTTTACCGCAGGGATGACATCTCGACACCTCGAAGGCATATCCAGCACTTCGACGCGAAGGAGATCAAGTGGAAGAAGCACAAAGACGCCGCCGTCGCCGACAAAGCCATGAAGCACACGGCCGAGCTGCCTCACTTCTCGCAGTGGGGCGTCGTCGACTCCAGGGCGGGTTGGTAGGTATCCGGGCATGAAGCTCCTGATGGCCCACCGCATCCTCGGGCTCGTGTTCGGGTACCTGGGGATGGCCGCGGCCGCGACGATGGTATCGTGGCCCGGCCCGGTCAGCGCCGACTTCTGGTTCTGGTGCGGTGCCTGCCTGGTGGGCGAGGTGTTGTGGATCCGCTTGCCGCTCGGCCAGGCGACGGGCAGCATGGCCTCGTGCTTCCACTTCGCGGTCGTGCTGCTGCTGCCGCGCGGCCACGCGATGGCGATCACGGCGCTGACCGGCGCGTTCGCCGAGACCGTGTTCATGCGCAAACCGCCGCTGCGCGTGCTGTTCAACGCAGCGCAGGCGGCCCTGGCCGTCGGCGGCGCGTCGCTCGCCTACGGCGCGCTCGGCGGCGGAGCGAAGGATCTGCCCTCGCTGCTCTATGGATTCCAGCTGCTGCCGTTCGTCGGGGCGGCGATCGTCTACTTCGTCGTCAACACCGGTTCGGTCTCGTGGGCGGTCGCGCTCAGCGAGGGTCTCTCGACCTGGAATGCTTGGAAGCGCAACTTCGGCACCCGCTTCGAGCTGGTATCGGCGGGTGCGCTGATCTCGCTCGGAGCATTGCTGGCGAGCCACTATGCGTTGGTGGGACCGGGTGGCACGCTGCTGGTCGTGTTGCCGCTGCTGGTCGCGCTCGAGAGCTACCGCCGCTACAGCCAGCGCCGCGCCGGCCTGCCGGCGCACACCGACGAAGCGCGCGACGCGGCCTGACCGCCGGAGTCTGCGGCGGCTCCGAAACCCCCTCGTCAACGCGAGGGGTTTCTGTTTGAGGGCGTTCGCGAGCGCCTAGTTGATTCGGCGCTCTGAAGTTCGCGAGAGTATGTGCCCGGTTTCACAAACGGGTTGACAGGCTCTAGACAGGACGATAGCTTCCGCCCGTCCGAGCCATGAAACGAGCCCTCGCTCTCGTCATCGTCGCTGCGACCCTGGCGGCCGCCACTCACGCCCTGTCGCAATCTTTCTCGGTCCAGCTCGGGAAGAACCAGGGACCGAAGCAGCCGATTTTCTACAGCCACGAGCTGCACGCCGGGAAGCTCGGCATGGACTGCCTCTATTGCCACACCGGCGCCGAGAAATCCCCGATCGCCAACATCCCCGCGGTCGGCACGTGCATGGGCTGCCACAAGCTCGCCGCCACGGATCGCCCCGAGGTGCAGAAGCTCGCCGGATATTACGAACGCGGTGAGCAGGTGCCATGGGTCGAGGTTTACCGGCTGCCCGATCATGTGAAGTTCAACCACAAGCGCCACGTCAAAGCCGGCGTCGCCTGCCAGACCTGCCATGGTCCGGTGGAGAAGATGCCGGTCGTCTACCAGTATTCGTCGCTGAAGATGGGATGGTGCGTCAGTTGCCATCGGCAGAACATCGATCATCCGGAGTATCCGGCGCCGATGGACTGTCTGGTCTGTCACCACTAGCAAGGCGCGCGTGTCCGATTCGGTGGTCTACACCCGTCGCGATTTCCTGAAGCTGGTCGGCATCGGCGCCGCCGGGGCGGCTTCCGGCTGCGCTCCGCCGCAGGCCGAGAAGCTGATTCCCTACCTGGTCGCGCCGAACGACGTCCTGCCCGGCATTCCGTATTGGTACGCGAGCACGTGCACCGAGTGCCCGGCGGGTTGCGGGATCCTGGTCAAGCAGCGCGAGGGGCGTGCGATCAAGATCGAGGGCAACCCCGCGCACCCCGTGAATCGCGGTGGACTGTGCGCGCGCGGCCAGGCCGGGCTTCAGGGTCTCTACGACCCCGACCGGCTCAAGGGCCCGATGGTGCGCGAGGGTGGGGCGTGGAAGCCGGTCGCGTGGGATCAGGCGCTGCGTCTCGCTACCGAGAAGCTCGCGCCGGCGCGCGGCAAGGTGGCGCTGGTGACGAGCCATGCCACGGGTTCGTTTCATGCCCTGTGCGGAGAGTGGGCGACCGCGGCCGGCGGAACGCACCTCGTCTACGAGGCGTTCGCACACGAGAGCATGCGTGAGGCGAACCGCCGCACGTTCGGGCAGGCATCGGTGCCGCGACTCGACTTCGAGCGTGCGACGTTCCTGATCGCGTTCGGCGCCGATTTCCTCGAGACCTGGCTGTCTCCGGTCGGCCACGCGCGAGGCTTCGCCACGATGCGCGCCCGGCGTGATGGCGGCGCGTTCGTCGCGGTCGAGCCGCGCCTGTCGCTGACCGGCGCCAACGCCGACGAGTGGATCGCGATCCGGCCCGGCGGCGAGATGGCGCTGGCGCTCGGCATGGCCCGCACCATCGTGACGGAAGGGCTCGGAGCCGCCGGCGGCTCCGGCGCCGCCATGGATGCCCTCTCGGCGTATACGCCGGAGGCAGTCGAGCAGCAGACCGGCGTGCCTGGCGCCACGGTTCAAAGGCTGGCGCGCGCGTTCGCGGCCCGGCGTCCGAGCCTCGCGGTCGCCGGCGGGATCGCGGCCCAGAGCGAGCAATCGGTCGCCTTGCATGCCGCGGTCAATCTGCTGAACCACGTCGCCGGCAATCTCGGCGAGACGGTGCATTTCGATCGCACGTTGAATCTCGACGCGGTCGCGCCGTTCGGCGAAGTGCAGAACCTGATCGCGGCCATGGGCGAGGGGCGGGTCGACGCGCTGGTCGTGCACGGCGCGAACCCGGCCTATGCAGTGCCGGCGTGGGCCGGTTTCGTCCCGGCGATGGACAAGGTGCCGTTCAAGATCTCGCTCTCGAGCGTCCTCGACGAGACCGCCGAGCATTGTGACCTCCTGCTGCCGAGCACCCACGCGCTCGAGTCGCTCGGCGACGCCGAGCCCCTGCGCGGCGTCTACGCCATTCTCCAGCCCGCGATGCAGCCGGTGCCGCTCTTCGATGCCAAGCCCGCCGGCGATATGTTGATCGCGCTCGCGCGCGGCGCCGGTTTCGGGCAATCGTTCCCGGACGGCTGGCGACCGTACCTCGAAGCTCGCTGGCGGCCGCTCCATGGACGCTTCGGCGGTGGCCGGGATTTCGAAACCTTCTGGCGTGAGACGTTGCAGAAGGGCGGCGTGTGGGAGGAAGAGAGCGCCGCGACGCCCGCCCGCTGGACCGGTGCGCCGGTGTTCGCCTCGCCGGAGCTCAAGGGAACCGGAGAGCTCGCGCTCGTGCTCTATCCGTCGCCGGCGCTCTACGACGGCCGCGGCGCCAACAAGCCGTGGCTGCAGGAGCTGCCGGATCCGACGACGAAAGCCGTCTGGGGCTCGTGGGCGGAGATCCATCCCGATACCGCGGCCAAGCTCGGCGTCCGGAACGGTCAACCAATCAAGATCGCGACCGAAGCCGGCTCGGTGGAGCTGCCGGCCTACGTCTACGGCGGCATCCGGCCCGACACGGTCGCGATCCCGCTCGGGCAAGGGCACACGGCGTACGGCCGCTATGCCAAAGGATGCGGCGTCAATCCCCTGTCCTTGCTGTCGGCCGCCACCGACGCGGCTTCGGGAGCGGTCGCGTACCTGAGCGCCAAGGCCACGGTGACGGTGGGCGCGCAGGCGATGGATCTGGTCGTGACGCAGCGTGAAAAGATCCAATCCGAACGGGTCGTCGCGGAGGTGATTCCGCTGGCGGCGCTCGCCGCGAGCGCCGCCGTTCCCGGCGTTTCGCATGCGGGTTCTCACGACGATTCGTTGGCCGCGAGCGCGGTCGCGGATTCCATGCACGGCGGGAACGCCGACACGTCGCATCGCGCCCCGGCGCACAGGGCAGCGCACGCCGCTTCGGGACACGCTCCGGCGTCGGGCGCCGCGCATCACCCGGTGCATCCGTCACAAACCCGGCCCGGCAAGTACACCGAGCCGATGGCGCGCCCGCCCGACTACCGACCACCCGCCCATGCCGTCACCGCTTTCGAGTCGGAGCATCCCGCGCGCTCGGGTCGGCAGAACCCGGTGACCGAGGGGCACTACAAGCACGCCAAGCATCGCTGGGCGATGGCGATCGATCTCAACTCGTGCACCGGGTGCAGCGCGTGCCTGGTCGCGTGCCACGCCGAGAACAACGTACCCATGGTCGGACCCGAGCCGATCAAACGCGGGCGCGAGATGCATTGGATCCGGATCGAGCGCTACGAGCGGAAGCTCGACGGCGGCGAGAACGACGTGCGCTTCATGCCGATGATGTGCCAGCACTGCGGAGACGCGCCATGCGAGACGGTGTGTCCGGTCTATGCGACCTATCACAATCCGGAAGGCCTCAACGCGCAGGTCTATAACCGGTGCGTGGGCACCCGCTACTGCTCCAACAACTGCCCCTACAAGGTGCGCGCGTTCAACTTCTTCGACTACGCGGCGCCGGAGAAACCGACCTTCGCCTTCCCCGAGCCGCTGAACTGGCAGCTCAACCCGGACGTCACCGTGCGCTCCAAGGGCGTGATGGAGAAGTGCACGATGTGCGTGCAGCGCATCCTCGAGGGCAAGGGCAACGCGAAGGACGAGCAGCGGGCGCTGCGCGACGGCGAGATCCAGACCGCCTGCGCGCAAACCTGTCCGACGCAGGCGATCGTGTTCGGAGACCTCGTGGATCCCGAGAGCGCGGTGTCCAAGGCCTCGCACGGCGAGCGCCGCTACTGGGTGCTCGGAGACCTCAACACCAAGCCCGGCGTGACCTATCTGAAGAAGGTCCAGCGCCCGGTCGAACCGGTCTAGGAGCGGGGCGTGTCGGAATACGAGTTCGCGGCGACCGCGAGCGACGTGGGCAAGGGCGAGCACGTGCCCCCGACCATGACTCAGAAGTCGCTCAACGACGACGTTCTCAAGCTGATCTCCGTACCCGGGCCGGTGTGGTGGACGATTTTCCTCCTCGACCTTGCGATCCTGCTGGTCGCCATGATCGCCGAGCGGAACCAGATCGTGCACGGCGTCGGCGTCGCGGGGCACACGCGCCCGGTGATGTGGGCGAGCTACGTCGCGAACTTCGTGTTCTGGGTCGGCATCGCCCATTGCGGCACGCTGGTCTCGGCGATCCTGTTCCTGTTCCGCTCGCACTTCCGGCGCGCCGTCTATCGGGTCGCCGAGGCGATGACGGTGTTCGGCGTGCTGACGGCAGGTCTGTTCCCGATCCTCCATCTCGGACGGCCGTGGTTTCCCTACTGGCTGTTCCCGTATCCGAGCCAGCGGCAGATCTGGCCGAACTTCCGCTCGCCGCTCGAATGGGACGTGTTCGCGGTCACGACCTACCTCACGGTCTCGAGCATCTTCTTCATCGTCGGGATCATCCCCGACGCCGCCGCGATGCGTGACCGGGCCCGCAATCCGTTCATGCGGCTGATCCAGACCATCTTCTCGTTCGGCTGGCGCGGCTCGAACAACCAGTGGAAGCACTTCTACAGCGCGTATCTGTACTTCGCGGCGTTCGCCACGCCGCTCGTGCTCTCGGTGCACAGCGTCGTGTCCTGGGACTTCGCAATGGCGCAGGTGCCGGGGTGGCACAGCACGATCTTCGCGCCGTACTTCGTCGCCGGAGCGATCTTCTCGGGCGTCGCGATGGTGATCAATCTGCTGATCCCGATCCGGTGGGGATTCAAGCTCCAGCACATCGTGACCGTGGATCACATCGAGAAGCTCTCGAAGCTGGTGCTGCTGACCTCGACGATCGTCGGCTATTCCTACCTGGTCGAGTTCTTCAGCGCGTGGTACGGCCCGAGCCCCTACGAGCGCGACCTGTTCTGGTGGCGGGCTACGGGACACTTCGCCTGGGCGTTCTGGATCATGTTCACGTGCAACGTGATCATCCCGCTGTCGCTGTGGTTCAAGTCGGTCCGCCGCAACATGACGGTGCTGTTCGTGATCTGCCTGCTGGTCAACGTCGGTATGTGGTTCGAGCGCTTCGTGATCATCGTCACCTCGCTGGCGCGGCCGTTCGAGCCGATGTCGTGGGGCGTGAACTACCGGATGTCGTGGACCGAGGGGGCGATCCTGGCCGGCTCGTTCGCCTGGTTCTTCATGTACTTCCTGATCTTCGTGCGACTGCTGCCGGCGTTCTCGGTCGCGGAGATCAAGGAAACCTTGCCGCCGCCGATGCGGCGCCAGCCCTCATGATCAAGCGTCTCGGCGGTCTGATCGACAAGCTGCTGACCGGTCCCCCGCAGAATTATCGAGGGGTGATGGGGATCTTTTATTACGTGGACGACGCGACGGACGCGGTGCGCAGCCTGCGCCAGGTGGGGCACAAGGATCTGAGCGTGTTCTCGCCGGTGCCCCATCACACGATCGAAGCCGCGCTCGATCACGGGCCGTCGCTGGTTCGCTGGGTCACGTTCGGCGGCGCCGTTCTCGGCCTCACCGGCGGCTTCGCACTGTGCATCTATTCCGTGCTGTCGTATCCGCTGGTGGTCGGCGGCAAGGAGCTGACCTCGCTGCCGCCATTCGTCATCATCGGCTACGAATCCATGATCCTGCTCGGCGCGCTCGCGAATCTGCTCGCCATGCTGGCGCTGGCGCGACTCCCGCAGGTCAAGTCGAAGGCGCCGTACGACGCTCGTTTCAGCGAAGACCGGATCGGCATCTGGGTGCCGTGCGCGGGCGAGGCTGCCGCGCGCGTGAAGGAGATGCTGCGCGGCCACGGCGCCGAAGAGGTTCAGACTCATGGTTAAGCCGGCGTTCGGCCTCGTCGGCCTGCTCGCCACGCTGATGGCGGCGGGCAGGCTCGGGGACGGCTGCGGTGACTTGCGGCGGTCACTGACCGACCTTGCCTACCCGCCGTACCGCGACATGCGACGCACCGTCGTGCTCAATCCGCAGAAAGTCGTGACGCGCGCCCCGGACTCGTCGAGCGTGCCGATCGGGGGTCGCGAGATCGAG
>DASQFU010000212.1:0-3423 GCA_035632955.1 Candidatus Limnocylindria bacterium | reverse complement strand
TCGCGCCTGCAAGCGGCCCGGCGGGGACGGATGTCATCGTCACCGGCACCGGCTTCGCCGCCGCCACCGGCGTCACGTTCAACGGCCAGGCCGCGAGCTTCACCGCCGCCAGCGACACGCTGCTGCACGCGACCGCGCCGGCGAGTGCCGGCTCGGGGACGATCGCCGTCACCAACCCGGGCGGCACCGCCACCAGCACTCAGAGCTTCACCGTGCTCCTGCCGCCGGTCATCACGTCCTTCGCGCCCACCAGCGGACCGGCAGGCACCGAGGTCACGATCAACGGCAGCGAGTTCGGCGGGATCCTGAGCGTGACCTTCAACGGCTCCGCCGCGACGTTCATCGTCGATTCGCCGATTCGCGTTCGCGCCACGGTGCCGAGCGGTGCCAGCACCGGCCGGATTGCCGTCACCAACCCGGATGGCGTGGCGCGGACGAACACCGACTTCACCGTGATCCAGCCGCCAACCATCGCCTCGTTTGCTCCGGTAAGCGGCCCGGCGGGGACGGATGTCATCGTCACCGGCACCGGCTTGGCTACCGCCACCGGCGTCACGTTCAACGGCAAAGCCGCGAGCTTCACTGCCGCGAGCGACACGTTGCTGCACGCGACCGCGCCAGCGGGTGCCGGCTCTGGGACGATCGCCGTCACCAACCCGGCCGGCACCGCGACCACCGCCGACAGCTTCTACTTGCTCCTGCCACCGGTGATAACGTCCTTCTCGCCGACCAGCGGCCCGGCAGGCGCCGAGGTCACGATCGATGGCAGCGAGCTCGGCGGGATCCTTGGCGTCACATTCAACGGCTCCGCCGCGACATTCATCGTCGATTCGCCGATTCGCGTTCGCGCCACGGTGCCGAGCGGCGCCACGACCGGTCGCATCGCCGCCACCAACACCGACGGAACCGGCCTGAGTGCAACCGACTTCACGGTCCTGCTACCACCGAGCATCGCGTCGTTTGCCCCGGCGAGCGGCCCGGTCGGGGCCATTGTCACGATCAATGGCGGCAACTTCGCGGGTGTCACCGGCGTCACCTTCAACGGCGTCGCCGCGACGACCTTCGCCGTGCAATCGAGCACCCTGATCGACGCGACCGTACCCTTCAGCGCCACGACCGGCCGGATCGCCGTCGCCACGCCTGGAGGGACGACGCAGAGCGCCACTGATTTCGTGGTCACGCCTTCTGGGCCGACGAGCTTCCAGCCAATCCACGACGCCCACGTCAATCTCGGCAGCCCTTCGACCAACTACGGCGGGCTCGATCACCTGCGCGTACGAAGCGGCAGCGGCAGTTACAACTCGTATCTCAAGTTCGATCTCAGCGGCGTCACGCAGCCGGTGCAGAGCGCCAAGCTACGGCTGTTCTGCACCGACGATAGTCCCGATGGCGGCACCGTCTATCTGGTTTCGAACAACTACGCCAGCACTTCGACGCCGTGGCTCGAGACCGGCCTCAACTGGACGAACTCTCCTGCGTTCGGCGCCACCTCGATCGCGCCCTCGCAAGCGGTTGGCCTCAACGCCTGGGTGGAATACGACGTCACCTCGGCGATCACCGGCAGCGGCATCTACAGCCTGGCGATCCGCAGCAACGCCACCAACAGCGCGTACTACACGTCGAAAGAAGGCGTGAACCAGCCGGCGCTCGTCATTCAGACCGCGTCGGGACCGCCGGTGGCTCCGACCATCACTAGCTTCACGCCGGCCAGCGGCCCGGTGGGCGCCGAGGTCACGATCGACGGCGCCGAGTTCGTCGGTGTGACCGGCGTCACGTTCAACGGCGTTGCGGCCACGAGCTTCACCGTCGAGACACCGAGCCGGCTGCGCGCCACCGTGCCCGCCGGCGCCACCACCGGCCGGATCGCCGTCACCAATCCACATGGCAGCGGGCAGAGCGGCACCGACTTCATCGTCGCGGGTCCGCCGTCCACCCTCAGCTTCAGTCCGAGCCACGACGCTCACGTCAACTCCGGCAGCACCTCGGGGAACTATGGGGCCCTCGACCATCTCCGAGTGCGGAGCGGCAGCTACAACTCGTATCTCAAGTTCGATCTCACCGGCATCACCCAGACGGTCCAAAGCGCCAAGCTCCGGCTGTTCTGCACCGACGACAGTCCTGACGGCGGCGCCATCTATCTGGTCTCCAACAACTACGCCGGCGGCGCGACTCCCTGGCTCGAGAGCGGCCTCACCTGGTCCAACTCGCCTGCGTTCGGCGCCACACCCATCACACCCTCGCAGGCCGCCGGCCTCAACGTGTGGGTGGAGTACGACGTCACCGTCGCGATCACCGGCAACGGCACCTACAGCTTCGGCATCCGCAGCGCCAGCACGAACAGCACCTACTACAGCTCCACGGAGGGCGCGCAACCGCCGGCTCTCGTCCTAACGCTCGCATCGAGCTTGGCCATGCTCGACCCGACCGACCGCACCAGCACGGCGCTCGAGCAGGTTCCGGTCGTGGATCCCGCACCCACGCGCCTGGCGCTGCGCGCCTATCCCAGTCCTTCTCGCGGTCCGACGAGCTTCGCGTACGCCGCACCGCGGCCCGGGACCCTGCGACTCTCGGTCTTCGACGTTCGCGGGCGGCGGGTGTGGAGTCTGAGTACCGAGATCGCCACGGCCGGTAGCGGACGCTGCGAGTGGAATGGCCGCGACGGCGAGGGTCGTGCCTTGCCCACGGGCGTTTATCTCTATCGTTACGAGCTCGGCGCCGAGAGCGGCATCGGCAAGCTCACTCTTCTACGGTAGTCCCCGTTCTGCACACGCGATCCTGCCGAGGTCGCCGGCGCTTGCCCGACGATCGCGATCGCTTGCGGCGCTCGACGAAACACCGCACCATCCACCGGTCGGGAACGTGAGGTGCAGACCAGGATCCCTGGGTAGGAGGGACTCATGAGAGAGGCCATGCTCGAGGCTCTTGAGGAGTTGTTGCGAGAAACCTTCGAAGGCGCCCTGCCCGGGGAAGGCACGCAGTATCTCGATCACGCCTCGGGGATCCGCAGCACGCTCGATCAACTCACGGCAGCACAGGCGTCCCGCCCGACGGGACATCCGAGCATCGCTTCGCACGTCCGGCACATGAACTTCCATCTCCGGATGGTCGGCGAGTGGATCGCGGGCGATCATCGCCGGAGGGACTGGAAATCCAGCTTCGAGCCTCGAACGGTGACGGAGGCGGAGTGGTCGAGCTTGAAACAGGAATTGGAGGACTCTCGTTCGGAGTTCATCCGAGTCATGAAGTCTCGCGATTCCGAGACGTTCGCGAAAGAGGGAGCGGGGCTGGGCGCCGTCGCGCATCTGGCATATCACTTGGGCGCCATCCGACAGCTCATGCATGACGTGTACAACGAAATGCGTCTTGAACACAGCGGAGGTGGAGCATGAAGTTCGTCGTCTTGGGAGCGACTGGAACCGTCGG
>DASQFU010000211.1:0-81306 GCA_035632955.1 Candidatus Limnocylindria bacterium | reverse complement strand
TTCGGGACGGCTCAAGTGAGGTCAACCCATGCCACGCGGCGAATTCGCTGCGACGCGCATGGAACTATTCGTTGGTTTCTGACGCTGGTGTCATACAATGCGTTTGTCACGCTCGGACCGCACGACTTGGACGCCGTGCGCCAACAGGTCCCGCCGGTCGCCCCCTAATCTCCCTTCGGTAGAGTTCTCCGTTGGAGTTGTCGCGACCCGCGATGGACGGAAGGTGTCTCCGCTTCGCATACGCGGGCGGCCGCAAGTGGAGGGGGTCATGAAGCGTTCAATGATCATCGGCGGGTTCATTCTCATCGCAAGCCTCGCCTCGACTCGTGGAGTCGACGGCGATGTGGCGGGCCTCAATCTCTACCAGAGCGTGGGACCAGGGACCGTCACAGAACCAGCAGCCACGAGCCTCATCGATGCATGGAACGATACGCAGCCATACGCTTCGGTTGGAACTTACGCTGCTACGTGCTTCGGATTTGCCTATGTCCCACCTCAGCAATATACGCTCGAACGCATCGAATTCTATGCCGGTGGACTCGCCGGAGCGGTGACCGTATCCGTACATGCGGACGATGGAAGTGGATATCCGACCGGAGCGTCGCTTGGGTCCGTGAGCTATGGGGAATCGGCGACGCTGGGCTGGCAAGGGGCGAATCTGGTTCCCGCTGTGGCCCTCACTGCGGGCACGACGTACTACATCAAGTACGTACCTGTTAACGGCGCCGATGCCACCACAGCAGGTTCCGGAACGGTGATCCCTCATTCCTTCGGGGACTGCTCCACTTGGACCGGGCCAGTCCCAGCGTTTTTCTGGATGGCACGGTTCTACGGCATGCCTGCGGTGACCGCAACGACGCCGGTGACCTGGAGTCGGATCAAGATCTTGTATCGATAGATCGGCGCGATCAGGTATCGGACATTCAAGAATTCGATTCACCATTGTCGGTTGCGGAACCAGAGCACCAATGGGGGAGGGACGAGATCCCTCCCCTTCTTGCCGCCACGAACTCAGCGATGGGAGCGAGGCCCGGGCTCGGATCGTGCAAGCCACACCTTCACCAGCTCGAGTGTCAGCTCCGGCGGGCCCGCCAGCGACTGGATCCGAATGATCGCGGCGCTCACGTCGCTGCCGGAGTTGTGCGTGTGGATCGCGAACCACGGAGCGCCCATGCGGGCGAGGGAATCGAGCGTGGCCGGGCCCACGATCCACGAGTGCGGGATGACGAGCGCGGCGTCGTAATAGGGAACCTCGGCCCCGAGCCATAGGAGTCGGGTACGCTCGTGCTGAGGCCAGTGATGGCGCATGAACAGCAGGCTGTGCGTATCCGCGGCGAGAATGGTCTGGGCGCCGGCGACTCGGCGTTGCAATCGCTCGAGAGCGGCGGCCTGTTCCACGGCTTCCGGCAGCGGTCGAGATAGAGCCAACGACCGTGCTCCCGCCACGAGCACCACGAGCGCGGCCGTCACACCGACCCACCGGCGCCGCAGCCCGGCGATCCCTGCTGCGACCAGCACGCTCGCGCCGGGAAGGACGAAGAACATGTAGCGCTCGCTGTAGAGATGAAGGCCGGCGCGCGACAGTAACCAGCACAGCAGCACCGGAAGCAGCGTGATGGTCCATAGCAGCGAAGCGGCGCGTCGCTGACTCGGGCGCAGCAGCGGCAGGGCCGCGAGCAGGCCGAGGGGAACGATCAGCGCGGTCATGCCGAACGCCGAATGGCGTGCGAGATTCACGAGGCTGCCGAGCCCGGGGGGTTGCAGCCAATGCTCGGCGGTGTTGCGCGCCACCTGCGCGAGCAGGGTCGGAAGCTGCGGCGCGAACCCGACCACGACGGCGGCGTTCAGGGCCAGCCACGCGGGAACGTGCCGCCGCTCGCCGCGCAGATCGACGAGCACCCAGAGCGCCAGGAACGCCAGCACGATGCCGGCCAGATAGTGGGTGTAGAGCGCCGCCACCGCGCACACGACGTACACCGCTCCATCTCGCGGGCGGCGTGTCTCGAGCCATCGCCATGCAAACCAGACCGCGAGGGTGAGCCAGAGCCAGAGCAGCGCGTACGCGCGCGACTCGGTCGAGAAGAAGACGTGTGTGCGGTGGAGTGTGAGCAAGGCTGCCGCGAGCAGCCCCGCGGTGGGACCGGCCATCGTCCGTCCCAGTTGGATCAACGCCGCCACCGTGGCGACCCCGGCGACCACCGAGAGCGACCGGATCCAGACATCGCTTTCGCCGCCGATCGCCCGCCACGCCGCAACCAGCAGGAAGTGAAGCGGCGGATGAACGTCGGCAGCGACGGTGGCAAGCAGGCGGTCGAGTGGCAGGCGCGCGACCCATAGGGTGTAGATCTCGTCGAACCAGAGCCGGGTGAGACCGGCCTCGCGGACGCGAACGGCTACGGCGAGCGCCACGATCGCGACGGCCGTCACGACAAAATACCGGCGGCTGGTCGTCGCGTTCGCTGCACCCGAGTCGGAGATTCGAGAACGTTCCATGTTGGGGTTCAGGGTTGAATCGGATGAACGCGCACGAGCGATTCGAGCTCGGCGGAGGTCGCCAGGCGCAAGTGTCCGTCACGTGCGTAGACCGCGTAGCGATCACCGGGCGGCACGGGCCGGAACTCGTCCACGAACTCCACCGCTCGCACGTTCGGAAACAGCACGCGCACGGCGAGCCCATCCATGAGCGCGTCACGCACGTTTTGCTTCCAGTAGCCCGCGCGACGATCGCCCGGCATCTGCGGCGACCAGAACCACAGCGCCGTGCCTCCCGGCACCGGGCTGTCTCGGAGCGCACCGGTCACGCGCTGCGCGATGCGTGCCCGGTCGATGGTGGGATCGGCGCGCATCTCCGGATGCACGAACGGCTGCGTCTCGATCTTTCGGACCAGCAGCGCCCCATTCACGGTCAGCAGCGTCGCGACGAGCACCGCGCCCATCCACGCCGTGCGAGCCGGTCGAGACCCATCCGCCGGCTTGGCCGCCGAAACGGCGGTCGAGAACAGCGCAGCCACGCACCACGCGGCCCCCGCGAGCGGCGCATAGAGGTAGTAGTGATAAGTGTGGTTGCGGAGCGGTAGCACCGGCAGCAGCAAGATCGCGTAGAGCGCTCCTCCGTAGAGCCAGCCACGTGCGCGCAGCCTGGCCGAGAAGGCCGCTGCGATCCAAATCACGAGAGCACCGAACGCGTAAGGATGGACCGAAGGATCGACGGCATCGGTGAAGCTGCGCACCGTCAGAATCGTGATGTTGCACGTCCATCCGAGGTAGCTCAGGAAGTTCCAGAGCACATGATCGCCAACGCCGAGCGCGTAGGGCGCGCTCTCCGGCAGCGTGCTGCGCACGCCGAACGCATCGCTCACCAGGAAGTAAGCGAGATACATGATGGACAGCGCGGCGAGCGACCCGAACACCGGATCGAGAAACGGTCGCGCGGATTGCTTGCGGCTCGGCAGGAGCGGCACTGCCAGCGGCAGGAGCAGCGTGGATTCCTTGGCGAGCAGTGACGAAGCGAACAGCGGCACGGCGAGCCAGCGGCGGCGCCCCCGCGCCGTGGCGGCGAGCAGAGCGCCAAGCCCGAACAGGAGCGCCAGGATCTCACCGATTCCGGAAACCGAATAGAGCGCCGTGAACAATGCCGGGTGGACAGCGAAGAACACAGCGCCGACGAACGCGGCCGCGGTCGGAAGCCGTGCGGAGAGGAGAACGAACAAGAGCGCGCCGCACCCCACGTGCGCGAGCAGGCTGGCCGCGTGATAGGGCCGTGGGTCGAGGCCGGCGAGCGCCCGCATCAGATCGAAGTAAGTTTGTCCCGAGAGAAAGCGCCACGGTCCGGTGAGGCGAGGAAGCACTCCAGCGGCGCGAGCGAGCCCGGCGAAATCGTCCTGCGCGAAAAAATAGCCGAGCGCGGAACGAAAGACGAACGCGCCGGCGATGCAAGTTGCAATCAACGCGGCGAGCGTGACGCCGTCCCACCGCGCCCTCGTTTCAGGCTCGGGACGTGGCGGTGGAGAAGCCTGCTTGCGGGGGCGCGCCATGCGGCTCTCACCTTAACAGCCGGCGGCGTGACGGCGCATGAACGACAAGGTGCCGGGTCGTGCCTTGTTCCGGTGGAACCGCCGGTTTAAGGTACCGGCCGCCACCGGGATAGAGGATCACATCCCAGGCCGTTCCAAGCGAGCCGATCCGCTCCCAAGTCCGATCTGTCCTGGGGACCGTAGAGAGCATGAAAGTCGTCGGTCAGGTCGGGGTCGTCCGATGAGCCTGCAGGAGCGCGATTCGCTATGCATCCTTAGGCTCAAGGGTGGCGAATCGAGTGCACTCGAGGAGCTCTACGACCGCTACACGCCGCTCCTCTATCCGGTGGCTCTGCGCATCCTGCGCCGCGCTCCGGACGCCGAGGACGCCGTGCAGCAGGCGTGGGTGCAGGTCTGGAAGAGCGCCGGGAGCTACGACCCGCGGCGAGGCACCGTGGCAGCGTGGTTGCTCACGGTCACCCGCACCAGGGCCCTCGACCTCTATCGCAGCGTCGCATCGCGCAAGAAAGCCGAGAACCAGGTGAATCCCGAGCCGCCCAGCCCTCCTGCGGAGCCCTCCAGGTTGGCGCAGCAGAGCGAGCTCGGCGAGCGAGTCCAGAATGCGCTCGGGTCGCTGCCGCCCCAGCAGCGCCAGGTGCTCGAGATCGCCTTCTTCGAAGGCTTGTCGCAGAGCGAGGTCGCGACGCGCCTCGGCGCTCCGCTCGGGACCGTGAAGTCGTGGACTCGCCAGGCGCTGATGCGCCTGCGAGAGCAGATGCCGCAAGAGGAGTGGACGTGAGCCAGCATCGGGAGGAACACCTGGACCTGTGCGCAGCATACGCGCTCGGCAGCCTCGACGAGGCGGACCGGCGCCTGCTCGAGGCTCACCTCGAGCAAGGCTGCGCGCAGTGCGAAGCGGCGCTCGCCGACTTCAGCGCTGCCACGGTGTTGCTCGCCGCCTCCGCGCCCGCCGCTCGACCGAGCGCCGAGCTGAAGAGACGCGTCATGGCGGCCGTGCGGTCGGATGGCCCCGAGGCTGCACCCGCACCCGAAGGGCGTCGCTTGGTGCTCGAGCGCCCTCGGCGGGCGATGCTGAGCTGGGCCTGGGCGGCCGTCGCGGCTGCGCTCGTCATCGCCACGGCCATCTCGTGGAATACCGCGTCGCGACTCAGGACCGAGCTCGAAGCGAAACGCAGCCAGATGACCGAGCTCGAGCAACGGCTGGCCGACGAGCAACGCTGGGCGGCGGTGCTGAGCGCACCGCAGGCGCGGGTCGTGGAGCTGGCGACGACCCCGCAGGGAACGCCCGATCTCAAGGCGCGCGTCACCTACGATCCCGCCACTCAGCGCGCGGTGGTCGTGTTCGAGAACTTCCGTGCGCCGACCGGGCACGATTACGAGCTGTGGGCAATCCGCGGCGCCACGCCGGCGCCTGCGAGCCTCGGACTCGTCAAGGCGGACGATACCGGCCACGCGGTGCTGCGGCTCGAGAACGTTGGCGACCCGGCGACGCTCGGAGCGTTCGCAGTCTCGCTCGAGCCCGCGGGTGGCTCGCCGAATCCAGCCGCCCCGAGCGGCCCGGTCGTGATGCTCGGTAAGGTGAGCGGGTAGCGACGCACCTCACGCGCTCGCGCGCGTGCACGCGCTGGCTTATTCTCCGCGGCCATGCGCCAGACCGCCGGCTCCATGATCTGTCCGAGCTGCGGCAAGCTGATTGGAGTCGGCGAGGAGAAGTGCCCGTTCTGCGGCGCCTGGCGGCCCGGCCTCTACGGCTACACGCCGGTGATGCAGCGGCTGTTCGGCCGGCAGCTCGATCTGATCGCGCTGATCGTGATGAGCTGCGTCGGGCTCTACGTCGCGGCCCTGGTTCTGCAACCGAGCGCGATCCTGCGGCCGCTCGGTTTGTTCTCGATCCTCTCGCCCGGCAACCGGGCGCTCTACCAGCTCGGCATGACGGGCGGCGTCGCATGGTCGCAAGGCTGGTGGTGGACGCTGTTCACCGCCATCTACCTGCACGGCGGGTTGCTCCACATCTTCTTCAACGTGATGTGGATCCGCAGCCTCGGCCCCGCGGTCACCGACGCGTTCGGTCCCGCGCGAGCGTTCATCATCTTCAACTTGTCCGGGGCCGCCGGATTCCTGGTCTCGAACCTGGCGAGCGGGACGCCCACCGTCGGCGCGTCGGGGAGCATTTTCGGATTGCTCGCGGCACTGATCACTTATGCGCGGCGCCGCAAGATCTCGATGATGAGCGGCCAGCTCTGGCAATGGGCGATCATCCTGTTCGTCATGGGTTTTGTCATGCCCTCGGTGAACAACTGGGCGCACGCAGGCGGATTCGCGGGCGGCTGGCTGGCCGCCCATGCCATGGGCTTCGGCGAGAAGCGAGAGAGCCGCTCGATGATGGTGCTGGCGCTCGCACTGCTCGCGTTGACGGCGGCCGGCGTCGTGCTGTCATTCGTGAACGTGACGCGGATCCTGATTCAAGGGTGAGTCGAGTCCCGATTTCGCGAGAGGACAGGAAAAAAAGGAGGCGGCGCCATGGGCGCCGCCTGCGTGCTTGATACTCGTCTTGCCGGTCGGCGTTAAGCGCCGATCAGTTTGGCGCCGCGAGATAGGGGAACGTCGAGAGAAACGTCCTATCGTTCGCGTCGATGTCGTCCGACGCGGCGGCACGGTTCAAGATCAATCCCAACTCCACGTCGATAACATCGTCCGTGAGCTGCCGTCCGTTCGGGAACTGAAGGGTGTTCGCGAAGTTGACCGTCACGATGTCCGGAATGACGATCGCGACCACCGCGCTCGCGGCGATACCGGGAGAGTCTTCCGGTGGCTGGAAGGTCGACATCGCCGCCCGCAACGCATTGATGGAAGCGAGCGCCGTGGCCGAGTACGAAGCCTGGTCGGTTGCGGGGCTGCCGGCGTTGAAAGCGTTCTTCTGAGCGGACGGGATCAGCGCCGTGTTGATGGCCGGGATCGCCATCCGATCGAACTGCGTGAACGTGACCGGCGGAACGGTCGGATTGTCGCTGCTGCATCCGCCCAGCATCGCCGCGACAGCGAACAATGCAGTCAGAGTCTTGGTGGATCTCATCACTTGAATTCCTCCGTGCCCGGTGAGCGATGGCGCTCGAGGGGCGTCGAGATGGCGGCGAACACCTACGGATCAGTTCTGCCTCGCGGTCGAGAACCATGCCTTGATGGTGCCGCTGGTAGGACTCGGCACGCCCAAGGCGGTAATAGGTAGCTCGATCACAATTGCCGCGATGTTCAAGCCGACGAAGCGATCGACGGGCGTCCCTTCTGCAACGGTGCGTAGTCCGTTGCCCGGGATGAGGTTGTGCGGGGCGGCGACGAACATCTGGAATCCGGCGAGGTCGAAGAAGAAGGGGTCATCGCGCAAACCGCAGAAAATCTTGATACCGCCAGCGTCGTAGATGATCGGAGCCGAACCCACGCGAGTGACTTGGCCAGTAATCGCGGTGACACCGAGCCCCTCGGCTCGCCACTGTTGCGTCCCCGCTGAATCGCTGAACGTGAAGGTCACGGTCACGTCGTCGAGAAGGTCCGCGTCGTCGTCGTCGACATGGAATTGATAGCGGCCGATCGTCGAGAACAGGGACCCGGACGGCGAGCTGGTCAGGAACGGATTCACGGTCGCGGCGATGACCAGGTTGGCCGAGTTGGCCGGACTGCGGAACGCATAGATGTCGTTGATGTCGAGCTTCGCATCCGTCGCCACGCCTGGCGCGTCGTTGTGGTCGGCGGCCTGGCTCTTGAGAGCGAGGAACGCCGCAGAGGCGAGCAGCAGCGATGCTGCGCCGGCGATGAAGAGTGTTCTTCTTGGCATGGAAAACCTCCTGGGACCATTCGATACAGCGGCTTTTGGGCGCGCGAGGTTGCAAGAACGCTACCGGGACGAACGGCCCTCGCCCGATCTACTACGGACCGTGGAACGGATGAGATGAGGCGACAGCCCGCTTAGGTCGTGGTGATCGGACCCACACTCTATCGCTCCCGCCGCGACGCCATCAAGTTCCCCAGTTCCGGGGGGTCCGTCGACAGATGGCTGCGTCGGAAGATCCAGGGCCGGTGGACTCACCCTCTTGGCAGAGCCGAAACGTCCGAGGCGACGCCACATGGCGCCGCCGTTAGCCGTCGAAGTCGAGCGATTAACGAATCACCGACGCCCGTTGGGTCTTCAGTCGAGCGCCAACCGTGCGAGACCGATCGCCCGAGCGCCATCCCGGCCTTGGGACCATGCCACCCACACGTGTTCGTCGCATCTGTCGCGAGCTGCGGATAGAGGCCATCCTCTGACCCCGGCACGCGCGTCGTACCAAGCCGCGTGCGGCTAGCGGCGTCGAGATGCGCCACCGTGACCGCCCGGCTGCCGGCAGCGCCGCGTTTCAGCTACGCGGCGCTGCTCGAGGTGACGCCGGAGGGCTTCGTCCGCAGCTATCCTGGACTTTGGGAAATGGACCCTGAGCGTGATGCAGAGATTCGTGGAAATCCGTTCCTACAATTTGAAGCCGGGAAGTCGTGACGAGTTCCACCGTCTCGTCACTCAGGCATCCCTTCCTTTGCTTGAGCGATGGTACGTCGACGTCGTTGCCTACGGGCCATCGCCTCACGACGACGTGTCCTACTTTCTGATCAGGAGCTACGACAGCTTGGAGCATCGGCGATTCAGCCAGGAGGCTTTCTACGGCAGTCCGGACTGGCTGCAAGGGCCGCGTGAAGCGATCGTGTCGCTGATCGAAAAGCGATACCTCGATCGTTCTCGTGCTGGATGCCACGGTCGTGAATGCTCTCCGAAACGTCTGAATCAGACCGAGCGTGCAGGCTGGACCAGTTCTTCCACCAGCGTCTGGACCGGCGTCGCGTGGTTCGCCCCGGCACCCTCTGCTATAGTGCTTCGGTTCGCGGCACATGGATGATCCGGGCTCCAGCAGGAGCCCGCGACGCTTCGCCGCGAGTTCCGCACGCGGTGGTCCGGCGAGAGACCGCCGGCGGATCGGCCTTCCTCGAACCCGGCGGAATGACCGAACCCTCCTTTCTTGAAAAGACCGTCCGACACCCGCTGAGCGAGTTCATACAACTCAATCCCGAGCAGCGCGCAAACACCGTCAAGACGGCGTTTCCGGACCTCCACTACTTCTTCGACGAAGACCGTGCGCCGGGTGAGCGAGATGCGCCGTCGCGGACGCGCGTTCTGGCGGCGTCGTTGCATTCGGCCCTGACGACCGAGGCTCCCGATCCCGCCGCAGCCGCTCGCGGAGCCGTCCCGGGCCCGGCCTTGCGCGAGCGGATCGTCACCGATGCGTTCCTGCGCTCCGAGGCCGACCGCGACCAGAACGTCTATCTCGGCAGACTCTTCACACGCACGCTCACTCACGCCGTGCCGGATCTGATCTTCCTGCCGATCAACCTGGCCGAGGCGGCTTCCGCCTTGCGCTGGGCGCGGGCGCATCGTGTTCCCGTGACGTTGCGCGGCGCCGCGTCGACCGCCATGGGCGGCTCGGTGCCGAACGACGCCGGCCTCACGCTCGACCTCTCGCGTCTCGACACCGTCGACATCGACACGACCGACGGCGTCGCAGTGATTGGCGCCGGCGCGCGGCTCCGCACCATCCACGAGCGATTGGCGGAACGCGGGCTCGCGCTCAAGGTCTATCCCTCGAACCTCGGCGGCACGCTCGTGGGGTGGTTCGTGACCGGCGGCATCGGCCTCAACGCGTTCGCGCATGGCCGATCACTCGACAGCGTGCGCGCCGCCGATCTCCTGCTGCCGACTGGAGAGCACGTTCGTCTCCACGACGACGGGCGGGTGGACGTGCCGGACGGCGCGAAGCGCCATACGCTCACGGGCGAGCAGAGCGCAGAGTGGTTCCGCTCCCGCGGCCAGCAGCCGATCGGGCTTTCGGATCTCGCCGGGAGCGAAGGCGTGCTGGGATTGGTGCTGCAGCTCACGGTCGAGGTCGAGCGTCGCCCGGAGATTGGCGCCTTTCTGCTCGGCTTCGGAACACAGGCGGACGCGCTCGCCGCGGCGGCCTGGATCGGCCACGAAGCCAGCCGCAGTTTCCCATGTCCCGGCAACCTGAAGCTGTTGTCGGCCTCGCATCTGCACCACACCCACCGCGTGTGGCAGGACGAGGACGCACGGACATGGCACGAGCGTCCGAGCACGATCTCGGCAGGTGCGAACCTGCCCTGGACGCGTATCGCAGGTCCCGCGGAGCTCGGCGTCCTGGTCTCCGAGTTCGGTGCGCCGGCAGTGAACCACGACCTGCAGTCGTATTTGTTCGTCGATTTCCTGAGCATCGCCGCAGCGCGTGGGTTCGCCACCTTGCTCGTTCAATGTCCCGGAAACCCGGCTGTGCTCGGCGAAGAGAGCGTTCGCTTCGCCCGCGAGCGTTTCAAGCCGCAGCAGACCAAACGCCTCGGCCCGGGCCTGCTGGCCGCGGAGATCGTGATGCCGGCTGACGAAGTGTCCCACTATCTGCCGCGCGCCGAGCGGTTAGTGCGCGGCGCCGGCAGCGAGCTCGACGTCGAGATCTACTACCTGAGCGATGGCAGCGCGCTCGTGATCGGCGCCTATCTGACCGATCACAGGAAAGGGTCGTTCGCCATCGACCTGTTGCTGGCGCCGGCGCTGCTCGATCTGGCGACGAGCGGGCACCACGGCAAGCCCTACGTGCTCGGGCGCTGGCAAGCGGGCTACTTCGGGCGCAAGTTCGGACGAGAGGAAGGCGATCGGATGCGCGCCACGCGGCGGGCACTCGATCCGCTGGAGCTCGTGAATCGCGGCATCCTCACCGGTTTCCGCTTTCACGGCCTGCTTGGCGCGTTCGCTCAGGCCGGGTTCGTGCCCGGCATCGCGGCGATGCGCGCGGCCTGCGAGTCACCGCTGTCCGGCCTCGTGCGGCTCGCACGCGGCATGCTCGCGTCGCTCGCGGGGCCGGCGTCCGGACGCGGCGAGCCGGCGCGCATCGGTGCGCGCTTCGCCGTGCGGCCGGTCGAGCTCACGGCGGACGGCGGCGCGCCTCCGCTCGCCGCCGATGGCAACGGGGCCGCTCCGACGTCGCAGGTGGCCGCGGCGCGCGCGCTCAACTGCGTCAACTGCGGCGAGTGCAACTCGGTGTGCCCGATCTTCCACGAATCGAAGATCCGGCTCCCGCAGATGCTGACGCATCTCGGGGAAGAGACGTTCGCAGGCGCAACCATGCCGCGCGCGGGCAGCGTGTTGCTCGATCTGTGCATGCGATGCGGCAAGTGCGAGGAGGTGTGTCAGGCCGGCATTCCGCACCTGCCGCTCTATGAGGTGATGCAGCAGGCGTCCGATCGCGAGCGCCCGCGCGACCGCGAGCGTCACGTTGCGATCCTCTCGGCGGTGCGCGGATCGCCGCGGTATCAGCGTGACTTCCTGCACGTGCGTCCGGGCGGCTACCTGAAGCGCACACCGGCTTCCCTGCCCGGTCTCAACCGCTACCTGCTGTTGCGGGCCGAGAACGACGCGGGTCCGGCCGCGACCTGCATTCATTGCGGCGCGTGCGTTCAGGTGTGCCCGACGCACGCGAACCACGAGTACGAAGGTGCGGATCCACGCTGGATCACGACCGAGCAGAATCGCTGCATCGGCTGCGGCACCTGCGTCGAGGTGTGCCCGGCGAATCATCTGAACGGAGGACAGACGCTGCGGGTGATGGAAACCCCGACTCCGGACTGGTTCGTGGCGCTCGAGGACTTCGAACGGACGGAGCGTTCATGAGCATCGGCATCGATCAGCTCGCGGGCGAGCTCGGCAACGGCGAGGTCGCGACCCCTGCGCTCGAGAGCGTGTTCCGCGAACGGCTCGCCGACTGGGAAGACCTGCTCACATTGCTCGTCGATCCCGACAGCGCCCGCGTCACGGATCGGCCGCGCAAGCGGCGCATGCTCTCGTTCCTGATCGAGCGCGCCGGGCTCGACGAGGATGCGTTCTGGAATCTTGGTCGCGCGCAGCGAGGCCGCGTATTCCTGAGCCGTTATTCGCGCGTGTCGCGCGAGATCCCCCAGCTCGAGATCACGTCGTTCGACGTCGATAAAGTCCTCAAGGAGCGATTCCGGCAGGAGCCGTTGACGATCGGCGCCGCGTGGCACTACGGATTCTGGCGCTCGTACTTCTCGCATGCGGCCATCACGCACCCCGCCAACGACGGGCTGCGCGAAGAGTTTTCGACCGCCTGGGACATCGCCCGCAAGCATCCCGCGGTGCTGTTCCGCACCGGCGAGGGGCAGAGGCAGCAGCCGGTCCGCTCGCTACGGCTCGACCTGCCGATGATCGTCGGGCCATTGCCGTACGGCGACGGCGAGTCGATGGAGCGCGCCTACCTCGCAGCGATGGCGGCGGCGGATCCCAAGGCGGATCTCCACACGCGCTCGTTGCTGGTGGTCGAAGCGGACGCCTACCTGGCACATCGGGCGGTGCTCGAGCGGCACGCCCGCCACCTCATGGTGCGCCTCGAAGAGCGCCACGTCGCGAGTCTCTCGGGAGCGGATGGCGCCAAAGGCTTGCGCGCGGTGCTCGGCGCTGCGGCGATCGTCGAGCTGTCCTGGAGCCCGCGCCTCGCCGAGCAGGCGGCAGCGGTGCTGGCGATCAATCCCGAGCTGCTGCTGTCCGTGTACCTGCGCTATGAAACGGGATTCTGGGAAGCGCTGGACGGCGCGGTGCGGCTCGACGGGGTGGCGATGATTCACTATCAGTCGGGCGTCGAGAAGTCCTACCGGCTGACACCAAAAGTGGACGCGTTCCTCAAAGCGCGACTGATCCGCGCCCGTGTCCAACTCGTGAGCGCGGGCGGCGACACCGATACGCAGGCCTCGGCGGCGACCGTGTACGAGTCGGTGCTGCTCGGCGCCAACGGCGGCGCTATGACGCATCTCGCCGCCCTCGCGTTGATGCCCGAGCTGGTGGACGTCTACCACGGCGCGCCGTTGGGGCCGGCGCTCGCGCATCTCGCCGCGCGGGATCCAGCCGAGCTCGAGAAGCAAGCGCTCAACACGCTCACGTGCTGGCAGCACAGCATCCTCGACTTTCTGTCGTGCATGGGCATCGACGACATCCAGAAAACCTCGGGCAACACCATGGCGATCACGATGACCGAGGATTGGATCCGCGAGGTGGATACGCTGGCGACCGGCGAGTTCGGGGCGCTGAACCGGGAGCTGAACGAGCGCCGGGTGGCCGCCGAGCCGACACCCCCGCACGTGAGGGAAACCTACCAGGTGTCGGCGCTGCTCCGGCAACTCCGCCCGGAGCTGCCGCTGGTGCACGCGGCTCGCATCCTCGCGCACGAGACCGCGAACTATCACCTGATGAACACGAATCGCAACCTGAACGGTGACTTTCTCGAAGTGATCTACAAGATGGCGGCCGGCGCCTTCCCGACCGAGGACGACTTCCTGATCGGCGGCGACATGGGGCCGCTCTCGCTCGACGGCATCGGCGTCAAGGTGACGCGCGACGCGCTCGCCTGGTCGCTCGAGCGCCTGCGCCGCGACCCCACGTCGCTCGACTACGTCTCGCTCGCGGTGTCGCGCGGGTTCACGCGGCCGGGAGCGGTGCCGCCGGGAGCGAACGTCACCGTGCATGTGGCGGCGAAGAGCCCCGCGCTGCTCGGCTTCACCGCCGACGGCCGCGGAGGGTTCGAAGTGCAGCTCGAGTCCGGTCACGTGCTCGAGCATGCGCTCGAAGGCGACGGCTCGCTGTGGATGGTCGCGCGCGACGGGGGCGGCACAGAGACGCGGATCGAGCTGCTCGCGCGGGATCACGGCGGTCACGGGCACACGATCCGGCGCGCCTCCCGCGACGGTACCGTCACATTGCGATCGGCGCCGGCGCCGTCCGGGGCCGCCGGCGCGCTCGTGCTCTCGGGTTTCGGATTCCGGGAGCCGATCTGGCAGGGACCGGTGAGCCACGCCAGCATCTCGCTCGGCGCGGCCTCCGAGGATTTTCTGGTGGCGCGGATCGAAGGCAACGCGGGGCTCGCGATGACCTCGTCCGGTGAGGGCGGCCCGATCCGCCTCGAGCGCGACGAGGACTGGGCGTGGCAGAGCCTGCAGGCGGCCAGCGGTCATTTCGGTATGCACGCCGCCGATCTCCGCCGTGTGCGCGACGTGGAGATCAAGATCAACCAGGGTGCGAAGCCCGGCAAAGGCGGCCGCCTGGCGGGCGCCAAAGTGACGACCACGGTCAGCAAGGCGCGCAACATTCCGGTCGGCACCGACGCGCTCTCGCCCGATCCCAAGCACGACATCTATTCGATCGAGGACATGCCGGCCGAGGTGTGGCTGTGGGTCCTCTATCACAACCACTGCGGCATCAAGATCACGGGATCGAACTACACGAAGTACGTCGCCGCCGGGATGTGGTCCAACTTCATCGTCGACTACCTGCTGGTCGACTCGGGCCTCGGCGGCTCGGGGAACTACCACGCCGACTCGTCGCACGTCGGCTGGCCGGACATCTTTCGCACCATCCTCCATACCCATCATGCCCTGGTGCACGAGAAGGTGGACCTCGACGGCTCGGGCACGCTGCGTACGATTCGCGATCTCAACGGCGTGCCGTTCGGCGCGGGAGGGGGAACGCGGCTGTTCGCTTCCGGCGGGCTCCGCGGCGAGCTCGACATGCTCAAGGTGTTGATTGCGGGCGCCGACGGGTTGGTCGAAGCCAGCATCGGCAAGGCCGCGGCATTCGGCTGCAATCAGTGCGGCAACTGCCACCTCGATTGTCCGCGCGGAGGGATTACCACCAAGCCCGAGCTGACGGTACAGAACGACCGGCACCTGATGCGCCATCGCTTCCGCAACTGGACGGTGCTCAACATGGTGAAGCTCGCGGTGCTGGTGGATGCGCTCAACCGCCAATCGGGCGCGCTCGATGCCGCGGGCAACGTGGTCGCGCAGGACCGTCTGATCGACGATCTGCGCAAGCTCCGCGGCCGCACCGACCTGCTCGTCATGCCCACGCACCCGCGGCGCCCGGCGGCGACCGGGCCCGTGCCGGCGGAGGCCGAGGAACGGCCGGCAGAGGCGGTCGAGCACGACTCCTGCCGCGTCGGCTCGCTGGCGGTCTCGGAGCCCGTGACGGTTCAAGCAATCTGGGAGTCCGCGTGCCGCTCGTTCAACGGCGGCAACAATCGCGGCGGCGGCATCGACTTTGCTGGCTTCGCGCCCCGCGAAGTGCGCGAGAAGACCTGCCTGATCCTGAACACGATCGGCCCCGACCGCGCCGAGTCCGTGCGCGAGATGCTGGATCATCTCACCGGCTGCCGATTCTTCGACGCGGCCGGCGTCGAGCTGACGCTCGACGGCGTGCGGCTGCAATTGCGTGAGTTCAAGCTGCCGGTGCGCGAGCAGTACGCGGGCGAGGACGGCTGGCGCAAAGCCGACCTGCGCGAGAATCCCGGCGACTTCTACCTGCTGTTCGTCGAGCTCAAGCCCGACGTGCTCGAGCGGTACGGGCGCCAGTTGATCAAGAGTCCGCGCTGGCTGCAGCGGCGCACCAAGTACGGCGACCTCGACGACGACGTGCTGGGACTGGCTTTGGAGAGCGTCGAGCCCGCACTGGAAGCGGGTGCGATGGCCGCGACGTCGCTCCCGGGCGGAGCGCAGTTGAGCGAACGGCTGGCGGACTTCATCGCCGACGTGCGCGAAGAGTATTTCACGGCTCTCGCGCATCTCTTGGACTCGCGCTTCTACCGGACGCACGGGCGTGACGATGCGCCGCCCGGGAAGTACGCGCTCAAGCGCCGCGGCTACGTGGTCTCGCTCGGCGAGGATCTCGCCGCCATCAAGATCTCCGGGTGGACGCACATGATTCCCGAGTTCTTCGACTTCGATCGCTTCTGGGCGGGATATCCCGGCGCGCGCGAGCACGGCGGAGTGGAGGTGACGGTCAAAGGCCGCACCTTCCGGACCGCGGTGCTGCACGCGCACGTCTGGGGGATGCACCACCGCTACCCGACCAACTCGCCCGCGATCGACGCCGAGGGCCGCGGCAATCCCGCCGGCGCGCATCCATTCAAGGCCTACAACCTGCTGCTGATGCACAACGGCGAGCAGGTCGGCGTCGATTCGACCTCACCGTTCCTGAACGAGTTCGGGTTCGTGCACGCCGACCCCTCGATGGGCCCGGGCGCCGAGTCGTATCACGGTGATTCGGTCTACGAGCGCAAGGCGCTCACCGACACGGAATACGCCGCCTATCTCGTCGACTTCACGCGGCGGGTGCTCGGGCTCACGACCGAGGAAGCCTCGCAGATCATCTCGCCCATCACCGGCGTCGATCTCGAAGCCATGGACGAGGCGCGGCGCGCGAAGTTCCGGCTGCTGATGACCAACTACGTGCAGCTCACGCCGACCGGACCGTACAAGTTCACGATCGTCGAGTCCCGGCGCCGGGGCGAGGCGCGGGTGGTGGGATTCCGCGAGAACATGGACATCAAGTTCCTGCGGCCGCACGAGATCATCGCCTCGATCGAGACCGGTCAAGGCGGCGTGCACGCCGTCGCCAACGGCAGCGAAGCCAAGATCGCCGACAGCATTCTGCGCGTCCTGCACCAGCAAGGCGTGCTCGGAGACGGCGGCGCCGATTTGCGGTTCAGCATGCGTCCGGGCGGCAATCCCGAGCGTCGCGATTATGGCGGCGTGGTCGAGGTGTTCACCGCTCCCGAGCGCGACGGGCTCGAGCTGCGCAACCGTTTCGGCGAGCGCATCCTGGTCGAGCGCGCGGGACGCAAGGTCGGGATGGCCGTGACGCTCGAGCAGGTCGAAGGACTCGCCGACGAGGCGTGGAAGCGTCACGTCGACGACCGGCTCGAGCAGTTGCGTTGCCTGCTCGAGGGCGCGGGCGGGATGAGCGCCGGGCGGCTGTTCGGCCCCGACGACGATCTGCCGGCGCCGGCCAACGAGCTGGTGGACGCGACGCTCGAGCGCGCCGGAGCGCTGAGTTTCGAGGACTATCGCTACCTGGTCGAGCACGCGCTGCCTCGGTTCGCGAGGATCGGCAAGCCGCAGCGCCCGGCCGCGCTGCGCATGCTGACCGAGCTTCGCAAGCGGCTCACCTACTGCGACCTCGGAGGCAAGGCGCTGTCGAGCATGGAGTACCTCACCGATGGTGGGCGCATGGCGGACGGCCGATCGGAAGGCGGCATCTTCCGCTTGCTCGACGACGTGCCACCTTTGCACGAGGCGCTCGCCGAGGCGGGCCGCGGCGCCGGTCGTTACGGCCGCATCACGCTCGAGACACGCGACGATCTCGCGCCGCCGCACGATGCGGCGCGCGACGTCCTGGTCGTCGACTTCGCCGGCTTTGTCGGCGAGTCGTTCGATTTGCGCTCCGCGTCGCGTTTCACTTCCGAGGCGGTGCGCCTCGGTTGGCGAAACCTGGTCGGCTACGGATTCACGGGTGGGCCCCGCTACGTCGCCACCAACCTCGCGGACCGCGAGGGCCGCGCCGCCGCGGGCGTCGTGATCGAGCTCTACGGCCGGGAGTTCGGAGATTTCTTCGGCGCGCTGCTGGAAGGCGCGGAGCTGTGGACCTACGGGCAGGGCCAGAGCCACTGGGCGATGAAGGCCGACTCGGGCTATCTGTTCGTGCTCCAGGATGCGCTCAACACCTGCGCGTACGCCGCGCACGGCGGCACGATGAGCTTCTGGGACACCGGCTCGCGCTACGCCGCCGCGGGACAGAACAAGGTGAATCTCCCTGACGGCAAGACGCGCGCCCCCGGCTTCAAGAGCATCCACTTCGGCTCGCCCAACGAGTACGCGTTCGAGTACCTGATGTCGGGCGGCGACAACTCGCTGCACGTCGTGATGGGGCTGCGGAAACCCGGCGCGCGAGGCGAGCTGGCGCTGCGGCCGAAGCCCTACGCCGGCAAGTTCCTGATGTCGGGAGCGGCGGCTGGCCGCGTGTACCTGTTCGACCCCGAGGTCAAGCTCGACCGGGCACAGCACCACGGCAACGTGCCATCGGCGATCACCGCCGAGGAATGGATGCGCGACGTGGCGCCGTTCATCGCGCGCGAGGCGAAGCGGCGGGGAGCGCCGATCCGGATCGAGGGCGAGCACATTCTGGTGCGCCTGGAAGGCGAGTGGCGCCGGTGGCGCTTCGACGAGGCGTTCACGAAGCTGGTCCCCATCAAGGTCGCCAAAGCCGCGCAGGAGCAGGGGGTGGTCCCGCCGCCCCAGGTCCAGATGGTGGGCGAATAGATCGGCCCGCTCCGCGCGGCGTGTCACATCCGCCGCGGACCGTCAGTACCTTGACGGGGGTACCCGACCCTCGGGCACCCGAGCCGTAAGCCCCAACACCAAGCCGGCCGCGCACCGAGGTCAAGCATGTCGAGAACCCGCGCCTGGACTTTGCTCGCGCTGACCGCCTTCTGGCCGCTGGCCGGTTCCCGCCCTGTGGAGCTTCTTGCCGGAGCGCGCGAGCCGAACCTTGGCTCGAATCCCCCCGAGCTCGGTGTGGTCCGCTGGGAACGCGATCTCGATCGGGGTTTGGCCGAGTCACGCCAAGACCGCAAGCCGGCGCTGATCCTCTTTCAAGAGATTCCGGGCTGCGGAACTTGCGTGGGCTTCGGCCGGCAGGTGCTGTCTCATCCGTTGCTGGTGGAGGCGATCGAAACCGAGTTCGTGCCGATCGCCATTCACAACAACCGCGGTGGGCGCGATCGCGAGGTGCTCGCGCGTTTCAGCGAGCCCGCCTGGAACAATCCGGTGTTGCGCTTCGTGGATGGCGGTGGCCGTGACGTGGTGCCGCGTCGGGATGGGCTCTACAGCCCGCACCAGGTCGCGAAGCGCCTGATCGAGGCGCTGGCGGCCGCGGGGCGCCCGATACCCGACTATCTCGAGCTGGCGCGGGACGAGACCCATCTCGCCGCGTTCGAGCCGGCGGCCTTCGGAATGCATTGCTACTGGCAGGGTGAGGCGAAGCTGGGCGCGATCGCGGGGGTCGTGGCGACGCGGGCCGTTTGGCGCGAGGGCGGCGAGGCGGTCGAGGTGATGTTCGACCGTGACGCGCTCTCCTATCGTGAGCTGGTGCGCAAAGCGTCGGCGGCAGGTTGCGCCGCACGCGTGTTCACCCGCGACGACGACCAGCACCGCACCGCCCGTGCCTTGGTCGGTGAACGGGCCGTGCGCGGTGCGGGATCCGGCCGTTCGGCGTCGGGGTCGGACCAGAAGCATAGTCTCGAGCGCTCGCCGCTCCGGCTGCTGCCGCTCACACCCATGCAAGCGACGCGCGTGAACGCCGCGCTGGCTCTCGGAACCGATCCGCAGCGGTGGTTGAGCCCCCGCCAACGTGGGCTGGTCCGGACGATCGAACGCGCTCTCGCCGCCGACCCGAATCGTTTGGCCGGGCTCGCACGCCCCGAAACCGTCGAGGATCTGGCGGCCTACGAGACGCGCCTGCGCGCGCGTCTCTAGCCCGGACGCTCGGCTACAGGTACTGGAGCACGCTCCGCGGGTGGCGTCGCTTGAGCCCCGCGTACCAGCGAGCCATCGGCACGAGCAGCGCGAGTCCGGCGATGAAGGTCGTCGCGTAGCGAAACACCTCGGCGTGCGGCATGAACTTCAGCTCGATCCGTCCCAGCGTGCGGTAGACCAGCAGGTGGGCGATGAACGTGAATAGCGACGCCTGCCCGAGCGCCACCAGCCAGCGGAGTGGGCGGTCCGAGAGCTGCCGCGACAGGCGCAGCAGCAGCGCAAAGCCGAGACAGCCCCAGCCAGCGTTGAAGCACAGGAACGCCAGGCTCACCGGTCCCTTGTACATCGTGATCAGCTCGCTCCAATCGCCATGGTAGGAAATCGGCACGGTGTTCCCATAGGAGCGGAGCACGCGCACCACCAGCCAGGTCGCGAGCAAGCCGAGGCCCAGGGCGGCCCAATGACGCGGATGCCGGCCGCGATCGGCATACAACCGTTTGCCGAACACGTAGCCGCAGCCCATCAGCCCGAACCAGCCGAGCACGGGAAACGGCACGCCCAGTGTATGCGGCGTGTGACCCGGCGTGCCGTAGCGGGTCCAGAGGCTCGACGCCAGGCCCCAATCCTTCAGCATCGCCGGCGTGATGATTCCCGCGAGCCACTGATAGCCGATCACGAGCGCGATGCTCACGGCCATGAAGTAGCGCAGGCGCAGAAAACGCAAGCCGCTGATCAGGATCAAGCTGACCGCGAAGCTCGACAACAAGCCGAACGAGTACTCGTAGGTCGGCACCGGTGGCTTGCTCCAGAGCCACGGCACGACCGCGACGTCGAGCAGCGCCAGGCAACCGGCGCGAATCCACAGGTACCGCGTCACCGCCCATTCGCCGCCACCCCTGATGCGCAGGCTGGGGATCAGCAGGGCGATGCTGACCCCGCTCACGAGCCAGAACGTCGGCGCCGCGAGGTTGGTGATCAGGCCGACCAGCCGGAAGCCCCAGACCGGAAGCTCGCTCGGGAAGTCCGCGAAGTGCTCCGCTTGGATGTGGGATCCCGCGTAGTACGCGGCGTGGTCGAGCGACATCAGCACCAGCGCCAGGCCGCGCCATGCATCGACACCCAGCAGCCGCCCTGGTCCTCTTAACCGGACGGGTCGCGGGCGCAGTACCGGCGAAGCCGGAAGGACGTCGATGGCCTGCTGGGGAACCGCGCTCATGCATTCGCTCGACGAGGACCCGAACCGCCCCGGATCCCAACCGAGCGCTGGGTGCGGGGGAGAGGAGGCCGCACTGGTTATCGGCCGGTGCGGCGCGCGTCTCGAATCGGAATGCAGCGCTAAAACGACCGGACCTCGCTACAATCCACCCGACATGGACCGCAAACAGCGCTGTGGCTGGGCCCGGCAAACGCCGCTCTATCTCGTCTACCACGACCACGAGTGGGGAACGCCGCTGCACGAGGAGCGGGCGCTGTTCGAGCTGCTGGTGCTGGAGGGGGCGCAAGCCGGGCTGAGCTGGCGCACGATCCTCGAGAAGCGCGCGGGATACCGCCGCGCGTTCGATGGCTTCGACCCGCGCAAGGTCGCCCGCTTCGACGCCCGCAGGCAACGAGCATTGCTCAGAGATCCGGGCATCGTTCGCAATCGGCTGAAGGTCGCCGCCGCGGTTCATAACGCCCGAGCATTCCTCGAGGTGCAGCGGGAAGTCGGCAGCTTCGACGCGTTCATCTGGAGTTTCGTCGCAAGCCGCCCGATCCTCAACCGCTGGCGCGAGCTCTCCGAGGTCCCGGCCCGGACCGCCGAGTCGGACGCGATGAGCCGCGAGCTGCGCCGGCGCGGCTTCTCGTTCGTCGGCTCGACGATCTGCTACGCGTTCATGCAGGCGACCGGGATGGTGAACGATCACCTCGTCGGCTGCTTCCGCCATCGCGAGCTGAATCGGCGGCGCAAGGCGCCGGTGCGACCGGCGCCGTCGAGGTCCAAATAAGACGAGACGGCCGGCACGGACGCGCTCGACGCGCCCGCGCGCACGGCGCCGATGGGAGACGCGACACTAATCGCATACCGGGCCGATGCCGCGGCCCTGGTTGACGGCATTCAGCGTCTGCGCCACCCGCACGTAGTTGCCGGTCCGCGTGAGCAGCAGGTTGTCGACCAGCGTGATCAGTTGCTCGATCGTCCGGATGTTGCGGAAGGCGATGCGCGTGGTCGGGTCGAGGCCGATATCGCCGGTGCCCGGTGAGACCAGGTCCAGGTCGCGGGCGCACACGTTGGCGAGCAGTGCCGCGAAATGTCGCGCGACCTGCTTCCGATTGGTGAGGGGAGCCGCCGGCCGCAGCACTTGGCAGAGGCCGTCGTAGTCGTTGCTCCAGTTGAAATACTTCGAGCGCTCGTCGATGCATCGTGCGATCGCGCGCACATCCTGGGTCGAGAGCTCGCGCGTGCCCGCGGTCGCATCGCTGCCGCATTGCCCGCGCCAGTAGCCGAGCGCTTTCGGGCAGTTCTCGCTCAGTTCGGCATCCGGATCGCCGGGATCGGCTTGCGTCTGCAACGTAAAACTGCAACGGCGCACCGTGCCTTGCGAGAGATCGCGCATCGTGAGGTCATACGCGCCGCCTTCGTCCACGTCGATGCAGCGAGTCGTGGCCTGATACCCGTTCGGTCCGGTCCAGCGGTACGAGTGATTCGCGATGGATTGGCCGCACAGCCGGGCACGGCGGCCGGCGGTGAGCCATTGCGGGCCGGTGATGGAGCACGAGGCGGCGCCACCGGCGCTGGTGAGGTCCAGCCGGTGACTGCACTGGTAGGTTGCGCCACCGGACACGTTACGGATGGTCAGGGAGTAGTCGCCTTCATCGGTGACGACCACGCATCGGCTCCCGGCCGTGAAACCGCCCGGCCCCTGCCAGCGATAGCTGAAGTTCGCGTTGCGCGGCCCGCACAACTCGACGCCCGCGCCCGCTTCCGCCGACGCCGGACCGGTGATGTCGCATTCGAAGCCGACGGCGCCCGCGGCCTCGAGCCGATGGCTGCATTCGCGAACGTAACCGGTGAGGCTGTTGCGGATGGTGAGGCCGTAGATCCCGGCGCGTGACACGGTCACGCACCGCGTCGTGGCCGTGAACCCGGCCGGCCCGGTCCACTCGTATTCGTGGAGGCTCGATTGCGGGCCGCAGAGCTGGACGGTTTGCCCCGCGGAGATCGCCTGCGGGCCGCTGACCTGGCACACCAGGGAACCGCCGGATGCGCCGCCGACGCGCACCGTATGGACGCAGCGTTCGTGCTGGTCGCCGTCGATGCGGGTGACGAGCTCGTACTCGTAGGTGCCGGCCGGGCGGCCCGTGATCGTGACGCAACGACTGCGCGCCGTCTGGATGCCGGGGCCGAACCATTCGTACGTGTAACCGTCGCCGGCCGGCCCGCAGAGCGTGAACGCGCTGTTCACCGAGGCGGTCGTCGGGCCGTCGATCGTGCAGAGCGCGGCGGCGGACGACGCCAGCGGTCCGAAGAAAATCACGGCGGCGAGGAGACCGATCCGCCACCCGCCGCGCCCCACCGTAAACCTCGATCGCCATGTGTTCATGTCACACCCCGTCGAAGCGGCCCAGTCCCGCGGCCAGGACTAGCCGCGGGGATGGCGCCGAGCATGCGAATCGAGCCGGGGCTCATCGCCCCGGCTCGTATCCGCGTACGTTACTAGTTCTTCTCCAGCAACCGCCGCCGTTCGCGCTCCTTCTTGAGCTCTTCGGTGTTCAGGACCTTGAACTCGACGCGCCGGTTCTTCGCCATGCCTTCGACCGTCTGGTTGCTCGCCACCGGAACGCCCTCTCCGTAACCCTTCGCTGTGTACTGCTCGCGCGTGATCTGCGGGAACTTGCCGACCAGGTATTCGAGCACCGCGCTGGCGCGCTTGTTCGAGAGGTCGAGATTGTACGCATTCGAGCCGCGATGATCCGCATGCCCGCCAATCTCGATCCGCAGTCGCGGCCACTGGATCAGGATGCTGGCGATCTCGTCGAGAACCGGGAGGGACTCCGGCAGGATGTCCCACTTGGCGGTCTCGAAGTTGATGTTGCGCTCGGTGATCCGACCCTTGTCGAGCAGCTCGGTTTCGCGCTCGCTCAGCTCGATCGGACAGCCGTCCTTGTCCACCCGGGCGTTCGCCGGCGTGAACGGGCACAGATCCTTGTCGTCCGAGACGCCGTCGTTGTCGGCATCCGTGACGACCGGGCAACCGCGCGCGTCGACCTGCGTCCCGCTCGGCGTGTCGGCGCACTGGTCGACACCGTCCGGAACGCCGTCGTTATCGGTGTCCTTCGGGCAGCCACGGGCGTCCACGACCGCGCCGCTCGGCGTCCCCGAGCACTGATCGATTCCGTCGGGAACACCGTCGTTGTCGGAGTCGGTCGGGCAACCGCGCGCGTCCACGCTGGCACCGGTGGGCGTGTCGGGGCACTGATCGATGCCGTCGGCGACACGGTCGCTGTCACTGTCGATCGGACATCCGTTGGCATCCACTCGCGCGCCCATCGGAGTGTCGGGGCACTTGTCCTTGCCATCCCGGACGCCGTCGTTGTCGGCGTCGGAGGTTCCGGTCGAGCCACCGAGCGCGATCTCGAGACCGGCGGTGTAATACTGATTGTCGGTAGCATCCTCACCCGCGGGCGCAGGCGTGCCTTCCGGGAACTTCCACAGCGCGTTGCGGAACTCGGCGCGGACCGCGAATCGGGGCGCGAAGCGGAGCTTGAGCCCGCCGCCGAACTGCCAGCCGTTCAAGAATCTCGAATCGGGAACCGAATCCTCGTTCGCAAATTGGAACTTGGCTTCCTGCCAACCGGCCATGAGATAGGGGCTGAACCACGCCGAGGGGCGAAGGTTCACGACCAGATTGCCGCCGTAATGATAGAGGTCGAGCTTCTCGGGCCTGGCGACGGGTGGCGCCGGCACCGCATACAGTGTGAAACCGTTGGTGGACTCGGTGGAGCTACGGCCGAAGTGACCCTCGATGCCGACGTAACGGTGGAAGATCAACCCGAGGGATCCGCCGTAGATCGGCTCGTCCTCGATGTTCACGTTCTTCGCATAGTTGCCGAACCCGGCCCAGGGGAAGAGCGTGAAGTGCACGCCGTTCACCTGAGCGAGCGCCGTTCGAGGCGCGATTGCGTAGAGCACCGCCGCAACCCCGGCCAGCACGACCCATAGCCTCTTGCTCTTGTACATTGACCCTCCGCTGCCCGTCTATCGAGAGGGGAGTTCGGACGGAACCCCGTGGACACGCCGTAAGCTACTGCGGTCTCCACTGCGACGGAAGCCCGAGTCGCGGCGCGGTTCGCAAGCGCCTTCGAGCATCAAGCATGCCACGCACGTGAGCACGCAACGACAATGATTTCTACAGCTTCCGGCGCTTTCACGCGCGGAGGGCATCCGATCCACGACGACGCACCTACAAGAGCGCGGAAGAAACTACACGACCCCAGACGGCACAAGCGCCCGTCGCCGAGCGTCCCAGGATGGGTTCGAGACGACGCACCGTAGCATAAGGGCGAGAAGCGCGAAAAGGGCGAGAATCAGGCGCGCGCCGGGGCGGTCGCTGGAACCGCCTCGGAGTCCGCGGTGCGCTGCTTGTGGAGGCGCGCGAGACCGATCACGATCACGATCCACGCCAGCACGAGCACGATGTTCACGAGCGCGAAGCCCCGCGGCGGGAGCGCGAGCTGGCTGCCGACGAACACCAACGCCGCAGACAGCACGTCGCCGGCGCGCCAGAAGAACGTGTCGGTAGCCTGCTTCGCCTTGTACTTCGCCTCGCGCGAGGTCGGCAAGAACAACGCCTGGCGCGTCGTGTTCTGGAGCGAGTAGTCCACGGAGTTTTCCGCGATCTTGACGCCGCGAATCACCGACAGCACCGGCGCGAGCGCCAGCATCGCATAGCCTCCGAGCGCGATCAGCGGCAGCACGAACAGCGCCGCTCTCACGCCGAACCATTTCAGGAACCGCGACACGATGAACAACTGCACCAGGGCGGTGACCCAGTTCACCCACTTGAAGAAGCCCGCGTAGTAGTTGCCGATGAACTGTTTCTCGAACTCCTCGGCGGCGAGGCCCGCGGTCTGCCCGGCTGCGGCCAGGCTCTTAGCGGTCCTCTCGAGCGTCTCGCCGAGGATGTATTCCCCGGTCGTGTTCACGAAGTTGACGATCAGCATCAATAGGCCGATCAGCAGCAGGTAACGCTCGCTGAGCACGAGCCGGAACGCTCCCTTGGAGGCGAGCGGCTGCTCGGCGGCCGATGTCTTCGCCTCCTCGGACACCGCCACTTTCGAGCGGCGGCTGATCAGCAGCGTGAGGGCACCGCAAACGGCCAGGACTCCCGCGGCGACCAGCAGCATCCGATTGACCGCGTTGGGATCGGCCTTCTCGGGGTCCACCAGATTCTCGACCAACGTGGCCCCGACGATCGCGCCGATCGTGGAGCCGAAAGCGATGATCGCGAACAACCGCTTTCCCTCGTCGGGCGTGTAGACGTCGTTCGCCAGCGACCAGAACTGGGCGATGATCATGACGTTGAAGATGCCGACCCAGACGAAGAACACGATGTCGAGATAGGGCATCCGCGCCTGGGCCAGGAAGTAGAACGCAATCAGATTGACGACGAAGAAGCCCGTGACCCACGTCAGGAGCGTCGTCCGGTTGACGCGGCTCGCGAAGGCGGAATAGGCGGGAATCAGGAACACCAGCACGACGACCATCGCGGCCGAGGCGTAGCTCTTCACCTCGGCGCCGGAGCCGCTCAGGATGAACGCTTCCCGCACCGGTTTTATGATGTAGTAGCAGCTCAACAGCAGGAACACGTTGAGCATCATCAGCAGCGCGGGGGCGCCCTCGCCGCCCCGGACGTCGGCGAACAGAGAGAGCAGTCGATCCAGAAGTCCGCGCCGGCTAGAAGCCGGGGGGCGGTTGCCCGGGGATGCGTTCACGTTTCTCCTCCGGAGGCAGCTCGTTCAGGTGCACGAAGTCGATGCGGGTGATCTGTCCGTTGTCCCGCACACGGTTGACCTCCAGTACCACCGCATCCTCGCCCGGTTTGGGGCGTCGCACGATGATGAGGCGGCAATAGTGGTACATCGAGCGCGCGCGGTTCCACGTCACGACCGAGCTATCCGGCAGCGTCAAGGCGAGTGCCGCCTTGCGCTCGTACTCGGAGATGCGATAGAGCGGGGATCCGCCGCCGCCGGTCGCGATATGCCAGAAGCCACGTCCGTCCCGGCCGCGCACGAAGGTGCGTTGGTAGAGGTGCTCGTGGCCGGCGAGCACCGCCGTCACGCCCCTCCGCCGGCAAATCTCGAGCAGGCGCCCACGGCGCCTGGTTTCGACCGGACTCGACTCGTCGGACGCCCAGTCGGACAAGTAGTGCCCGCTCGTGACCAGCGGATGGTGCAGGATGACGAATCGCCAGCGCGCCGGCACGGCGAGCGCCGAATCCGCCCAGCGCAACTGCTCGTTCGACAGCGCCGATTGCAGCGAGTCCGGATAGTGGTCGCGCGGGTCCGCCAGCAGCTCGGAATCGAGGAACACGAAGCGGGCGATCGACTCCTGCAGGTCGACTGCGAACCAGTAACGATCGGGCTGGGCGGGAGGGCCCATCACCGCATCCCAGTTCGCTTGGCCCTCCTTCGACCACAGGCGCTCGTGGTTTCCCGGTGCCGCCAGAAACGGAACCCGCCTGCGCAGATGTTCGTGCTTGCGGACGAAATCCTCCCATTGCAGGCCCCTCCGGCCGTTCTCGACCAGATCACCCGTGTTGACGACGAAGTTCGCGGGCAGGTCCTTCTCGATCGCTTCGATGACCCGACGCTCGGCGCCTCCCGAGAATCGGCGCGTCCAGAAGGCGCTCATCAGGTCGTGGAACAGGTCGAATCGTGGTACGACCGCCTGCACCAGCATCACCGGGATGTTCGCCATCGCCCACAGGAACTGCTTGGGATCGGAGCTGCCGATGTTGAGAACCGCGGGCAGCCCCCACGCGGTCGTCATCATCCGCCAGCCGGGCCGGTTGTCCCCATAGACGATGACGATGATGCTGTCCGCCTCGGGCGGAACCGCGACCGTGCCGACGTCGTGTCGCACCATATTGGTGCTGCCCGGAACCAGGAACGGAGGCGCGCCCGCCTTGCTCTCGCGTGGCAACGAGCTCCACCGCTTGTCGAACGCGGTGATCGCCCCGGGGGCAGGAAACGTCCCTTCGTATACGCCGATGTGAGCGCGGCTGCAGCCCGAAGAGGCGGCCAGCGCCAGCAGGAAGGGAATCGCCCACACGATCGACCTCATCGCGTATCGTAAGGTACGCGGTAGTCCGGCCCGAGCCAATGGCGAACCAGCTTGTCGCGGCGCTGGATCAGCACCTGGGTCAGGTACTCCGAGGCCCGCAGGTCGGAGTAGCTCCCGGCCTTCACGGCGGCCCGGATGTGCTCGTCGGTAAAACCGGCGACGATCTTCGCACCCCAACGGATGTCGCGCTCGGTGCGCTCGTCGAATGCCGGGTTCGCGTAGTCCGGCCGCCAGCCGGCCGGGTCGAACACCCTCCCCTCGACGAATCCGATCGAGGCAATTTTCGGATCCACGACCCGCTCCCAGTCGAACGGCCGCAGCCCGATCGTGGCCGCCTGCTGGCCAATCACGTTGAAGTCCACGTAATACTCGGTGCCGGTCACGTATGAGCGCGGACCGATGGCGCTCGAACCGAGGATCGAGCCGAAATCGATCAGGTGATGGCGCACGAACGAGCGGCCGTTCTCGGTCACCCACATGTCGAGCGAGTTGGGCCCGCGGCTGTCGGCATGGTTGAGGAACGCGCACACGGTCCACAGCCCGCGCAGCTCGCGCCGCAGCTCGTGCGGAATCAGGTCCTCGGGATCGTCGTTGCGCCGCCCGTAGTACTCGAACGGACCCAGGGGCTTGCCGGAGATGAACCTGCTCGCGAGGCAGCGGTACGTGCCGTCGCGCAGGCGAGCGACCCGGTCGAGGAGCTGAGTCAGGTACTCCGGCGTCATTGGCTGCTTCTTGCCGAGCGCGTCGGTAAAGGTGGCATCCTTGTCGAGCGCGAGATCCTCGGCTTTGAACGTGGCGATGGTGTTGTGAGGAACGTTGTACCCGGCCGCCCAGAACAGGTGCGAGCCGATGACGTCGACCGAAGTGGTGAGCTCGGGGAACGTGGTGGGATCGAACTTGATGATGAACCTATCGCCCTTCGAGTCCTCGATCTGGAAGCCGGGGGTGACGCCCTGGGTCTTGGCTTTGGTGACCGTCCATTTTCCCGGCGCGGGCCCGGCGCTCGATCCCGGCCCCTTCATCATTTGCTCGACCGTGACCGGCCGAAAGCCGATCCGCGGCTGCCACCAGGTGCTCGGGAGGCGCACCTGATCGTTTTCGCCCACGTTGGCGGCCTGGCGCGGGCGCCCCACGACCTTGCGCAACAGCAGGGCGGGATCGAACACCCGCGTAAAGGGTCGCACGAGACTGTGGTCGAGCATGTCGTAGATGTACGAGTAGTCGCGTTCTCTGGGCATCTCGGTTGCGCCCGAGGGCGGCTGAGCCACGAGCGTGTCGGTCCAGCCGAGGGCCCCGAGCAGCGCGCCGAGAATGATCGCGGGCTTCACTCGACCCTCCCCACGGAGAAGCGTAACCGCGTTTTCTCGGGACTGAAGTCCACACCGATCGAGCCGAAGGGTGTGTGCTTGAGACGCCCGCGCAGGGCGACGCCGAACGAGTTCCTCAGCGTGCTGAACTTCAGGTCTTCCCAAACGTTCGAATGGACGGCGCCCCATTCGGTGTGAACATCGAGTTCGAGCCGCCCCACCAGCGGGAAGATGTAAGAGATCTTGGTCGCCAACAGATCGAGATCGTGAAATCGGCCGGCCTCGAATCCCGACAGGCCTTCGCGCCCGCCAAGCTTGGGCAGATCGGAGATCAGGAAACGATCGCCACCGGACGAGACCTCCTGATTCGTCATCCGCACGAGCAGCCGGAGCGTGCGCGGGTCGCGCAGGAACGATTTTCCGGTCTCGACTTCGACGTCGTAGCGTGTGAACTGCGCGCCGCGCGGTTGCCCGACGCGCAGCGCCAGCGGATGGATCGGTCGATCGTAGCGTTCGGCGGAAAGCCACACCCGCCAGCCCTGGCTCCAGTGGGGTTCGCCGACCCGCCAATCGCTCGCGAGGCTGGTGCCGTAGATGAAGTGTTCGACATGGCGATCGAGCGTGGCGGCGCCGAGATCGGGAAAACGGACGTGGTAGGAAACCGTCCCATCCCCGCGGCCGTTGCGGGTCACGACATTGCGCGTCCCGGCCCAGATCGCGAACGCCGCGCGCGGCTCCTCCCGTTTCTCCTGGTTCCATGTCCAGCGTAAGCGCGCGCGCGCGAACTGGCTCTGGGTCGCGTAGTCGCTGACACTGTCACGAACAGATTCGATCCCGAGGCCGTAGAAACGATCCTGCGGCCGCCACTCCTGTCCGTACTCGAGAAGTCCAGGCTCGCCCTTCACGGTGACGACCACGCCGCTGTACTTGCGCGTGCTGCCGCTGAGCTCGGTGCTGACACGGTTCTTGAGCGCGCCCCCGAAGAAGGGTGTGTCCATGCGGATGGTCCCGCCCAGGCCGGTCCGATCCCCGAGGCTCGCAGGCCGGACGGAGAGCCCGGCACGCCCGCGCAGATCGCGCGCCGCGAACGTGGCCTTGGTGACGAAGCTCGTCTTCTCCATCCAGAACAGGCCGTGCTCCACGGTGTAGCCGAGCGCCGAGATCGGCACCGTCACGATGCGCCCGGGAAATTGCAGTACCTGCTCCCATGGATGCCGGCGTGAGAGCGCGCGGGGGGGATTCCAGGGGACATCGGAAGTCACGGCGAGATCGCCGGCTTCGGTCGCCGGAGCCGATGTACGGTTCCGTGTCGTGTCGGCCGCCGCGAGCAACGATGGATTCGCCGGGGCGGTTTCCACCGCCGCCCCGGCGTCGATCGACATCAGCGCGACCCACACGCACGTCGCAGCAAACGCGCTCCAGAAGTGCACAGCGACTCAATCTAGACTAAAGTCGCTTTCTGTCAACGGTCACGAGCCGCAGCGCGATCCGCGCCGTAGCGAATGACGGTGCGACCTACGGCACGGGAGCACGCGCGTCATGATCGAACGTCTGGCTCGACGGCTGGAGCTGGAGCCGCACGAGCTGCGACATGCCTTGACGCTCGCCCTCGTGCTGTTCGGGATCACCAGCTCCTACACGCTGGTCAAGACGGCGCGCGATTCCCTCTACCTTTCCCGGTTGCCCGCGCAATCGCTGCCCTACGTATATCTCGGCGTCGGCGGCCTCACGCTGCTCGTGTCCCAGGTCGTGGCGAAGCTCACGCGCCGGGTTCCAACCTGGGTCACGCTGGTTGCGGCGGCCGCGATCGCCTCGGTGTCGCTCGCGGCCTTCGCACCTTTCTTCAGAAGTGAGAGGGGCTGGCTGCCGGTTGCCTTCTACCTGTGGGTGAACGTCTACGGTCTCATCCTCGTCTCCCAGTTCTGGGCGTTCACGAACAGCATCTCCGATCCGCGACTCGCCAAGCGCATCTTCGGAATGATCGGTGGCGGCGGGATTCTCGGCGGTCTGATCGGAGGCTTGACGGCGAGCGCCCTCGGGCCCGCGCTGGGCCTCGATGCGCTCGCGTTCTCGGCGGCGTTGCTGGTCGCCCTCGTCGTTCCGCTGATCGTGACCGGCGTGCGTCGCGGCCACACACCGGCAGAAGCCGTGGCCGCCAGACCCGAACGAACGCAATCTCCCTGGAGCTCGTCCTACGTGCGCTGGCTCGCGATCGCCTCGCTGTGCTCGGTGATCATCACCGGAGTGCTCGACTACCAGCTCAAAGTCGAGATCCAGAATCGCTATCCGACGAGGACCGCGCTCGCGCAGTTCTTCGGAATGTTCTACACCGCAATGAACCTGGGCGCACTGGCGGTGCAGATGATCGTCACGCGCTGGTCGCTGAGCACGCTCGGCGCTTCTTCGTCCTCGTTGGTGCTGCCGGCTGGCCTCGGGATCGGCGCCGTGGCGACGCTGCTGGCACCGGGCGCGCTGACGGTTTTGGGCACGCGGCTCTGGGACCAGATCATCCGCCTGTCGCTGAACAAGGCGGCGGTCGAGCTGTTCTATTTCCCGCTCGAGCCGGCGCTGCGGCGTCACGCGAAAGCGGTGATCGAGGCGGGACTCGAGCGCGTGGGAGACGGCATCGCGGGGCTGATGATTCTCGGGATCGGGATCGCCTTCGGCGTGGACACCTGGACGATCGCGGTGCTAATCGTGGTGGTGGTCGCGATCTGGCTCGTGGCCTGGTACGAGCTGCGCCGCGGTTACGAGCGTGAGCTATCGCGAACCCTGAACCGCCTGCACGTGGACCCCGAACAGATGACGATTCGGCTGCGCGAGCGCCGGCTGCTCAAAGAGATGGTGAGGCTGCTCGACAGTCCCTACGAACGGGTCGTGATGCACGGCATGGATCTGCTCGAAGACAGCGCGATGCCTCTGCTCGAGAAGCGGCTGCCACGATTGGTTGAGCACGCCTCCGCCCGGGTGAGGGGTCGCGCGCTGGAGCTGATCGCCACATTTCAGACCGACTCGGCGCGCGAGCAGGTGCGTGCGTTGCTGAACGACGAAGATCCCGCGGTTCGACTCGGTGCGCTGCGGGCGACCTGCGCTTTGGGGCGGGGACGGCCCACCAGGACGTTGGACCCGTTTTTCGACGACCAGGATCCGCGGCTGCGCGCGACCGCACTTCAATGCCTGGTCCAGTTCGCGCCGGCGGAAGAGGACGCGCGTGTGCATGACATCCTCGAACCGCGTCTACGGGACGGCGCGACCGCGCGGCGGATCGAGGCCGTGGAAGCGCTGGCTGTCGCGCCGACGCAGAGCCGATTGCACGATCTGCTGACGCCGCTGCTCGCCGATCCGGATCTCGAGGTGCGAAATGCAGCCTTGCGGGCCGCAGCGAGCGGTAAGCGTCGCGAGCACATCCCGATGCTCATCGAGGCGCTGGGAAAATCCGAGACGGAACGGGCGGCGCGCGCAGGCCTGGCAGCGATGGGGGAGATCGTGGTCGGCACGCTCGCGGACTTGCTCGTCGATACCGGCGTCCGGATCGAGGTGCGGCGGGAGATTCCGCGCGTGTTGCGGGAGATACCGACCTCCGAATCCATCCTCGCTTTGTTCCGCTTCCGGGACCGGTCCGACATGGTGCTCACGTATCGCGTTCTCAAGGCCTGCAATCGCATCCGACGCGCGAATCCGGAGATCGCTTTCCCGAGCGAACAGGTTCGAGAAGACCTGGAATACGAAGTCCGCACGTACTGGCTCGGGTTCCTGCAGCGGCGTGCGTTCACGTCCGTGGAAGGAGGCAGCGCCGAAACGTTTCTCTCGGCGGTCCTGGACGAGCGACTGGCCCAGACGTTGAATCGGGTCTTCCGGCGTCTCGCTCTGATCTACCCACCCGATACCATCTACGCTGCGTATCGAGGCCGGGGTTCGGGCAAGCCACATCTCCGGGGTAACGCGCTCGAGTACCTGGAGACGGCTCTGTCGGCCGAGGATCGAGAGTTGGTGCTGCCCCTACTCGACGACACTCCGGACGAGGAACAGTTGCCACGCGCCCAGGAGCGTTTCGGCTTGCGGGAGCCAAGTTACGCCGAGGCACTTCAGGAATGCTTGAACGGCACCGATTCCTGGCTACGCGTGTGCGCTCTCTACGTCGTCGGGTACCGCCGTGAGCGCGCGCTCGCCGAGCTCGTCCAGGTGAACCTTCAAGCCGAGGATCCACGCGTGCGAGAGACCGCCGCGTGGGCCCAAAACGCACTCGCAGCAGGGTAGCGCATGCCCGAGCGAATGACGCTGATCGAGAAGACGGTCTTCCTCAAGTCGACGAACCTGTTCTCCAGCGTTCCGACCGAAGCCCTCGCACAGCTCGCGGCGCGCGCGACCGAGATTCATGCCGACCCGGATGAAGTGTTGTTCAGCGAAGGCGACGAGGACCAGGGCACGTTCATCGTCGTGGACGGGCTGGTGGAGCTGCGCAAAGGCGACGCGGTCGTCCGACCCCTGCGCTCGGGTGCCGCGCACGGAGAGTTCTTCCTCGAGGAGAACGCCGGGCACCAGTACACGGGAATCGCGCGCGAAGAGACGCATGTGCTCAACATTCAGCGCGACGACGTGGTCGAGGTGCTGCTCGATGTTCCGGATTTCGGCCTCGCCCTATCGCGCGCGCAATCGTTGCAGGTGCATCGGCTGACCGAGCGGGTGCTGCAGCTGGAGGCCCAGCTCAAGCAATGCAGCGAGACGCTCGAGCAATCGGGCCTCGCAACACCCGAATCCCCTCTCTCCGAACCCAATCGCCGATCTGGAAGCCGCGAGTAGATCTTTCCGGCGCTCGCGAGCTTCGGAGGGCGAAGCCGAGCCTGGTCGCGGCGCCTCTCTTGTGCTTTCTCGCCCGCATCGGGCCGATCGACAATGCCACGCGGAGACTCGGACGTGAGAACGATTCACCGCATCGCATCGTGTCGTGCGCGATTCTGGTGGCGATGCCGTTGCCGGCACGCCACGCCCAGGCGCGCGCGGTGGACACCGAGATCGAAGGCATCGATGGCGAGCTCAAGCGCAACGCTCTCTCGATGACGGGGATCGCGCGCGGCCGAGAGCGACGATCGCACCGAGCCACAGCTCCGCCAGCTCCACGAGACGGCGACCAGCGAGATCGAGCTCGCGCTCCAGCCGTTGGGCTACTACCAGCCGACGGTGCAGGCGACCCTCGACACGGAGCCCGCGGAATGGAACGCAACCTACACGATCCACCCGGGAGTCTACGTCAACTATGGCGTCGGGCTGTTCGACGCGGCGAGCCGGATCAGGCTCCAGTATTTCCTGAGCCGGATGTGGACCGTGCAGGCGGAGACCGCGGACGAGACAAGCGGCGACATCTTCTATACCGTCGAGCGCTAGGAATCGTCCGAGGCCCATCGATGGGCCCCACGCGCGACGCGAACGTCACGCCCTGTCCAGGAGATCCAATGCCTGCCTACGTCATCGCGAACGTCTCGGTCGTCGATCCCGCGCGATACGAGGAGTACAAGAACGCCGTGCCCCCGACGATCGCCGCCCACGGCGGACGCTACCTGGCGCGCGGTGGATCCGTGCACGTGCTCGAAGGTGACTGGACGCCCGAGCGTCTGGTCGTTTTGGAGTTTCCGACCGCGGCCCAGGCGAAAGCGTGGTGGGACTCGATCGAGTACGCGGTGCTGAAGTCGATCCGTCAGGCAACCGCGCGCACACAGCTCGTGATCGTCGAGGGCTTGGCGCCGCCGGTCAGCGCTTCGTGAACCACGGGGTGGCGAGATCCGGAATACCTTCGGCCACGAAGTAGCGGATGAAGCGCTGCAAGTCGAACCCCGCCAAAACGACCAGCGATAGACCGAGCACCGCGACGGCAACACGGGCGCGGGAACGAGGCAGTCTCAGCGCGACGCCTCGGGCGATCGCCTGCACTAGCGCGGCCGCCATCAGGTACGCCGGAGCATAGATCACGCTCAGGAACCGGAGATTCTTCTGCGTGTGCAGGAGCGCAACCGCGCTGAAACCGAGTACGTACACGCTCGTGAAGCGCAGCGCGCGCAGGCGTTCGGAATCCGCGCTCAGAACGCGCGCCCATCGTTCGGGCAGGATCGCCAACACGCACCCCACGAAGCCGAGGAGGAACGGTGCCGGGTGCAGAATGCCGAGACCCTTCACGTAGTACATCGGGCCTCCGGTCTGATACTTGCGAAAGTATTCCGTGGCCTGACCGCTGACGAACAGCCGCGCGTAGACGGCGCGCAGCTCGTCGATACCGCCCGCGGTCGCGACCAGCACCGTCGCACTGGCGACGACGGTTGCCGCTGCGCCGCCAAGCAAGAGACATGCGGCGCGCCGGCGTCCGCGAGCGATCCAGGCGACCGCGAGGCCGAGTGCGCACAGCGCGAACACGATCGAGTTCGTCTCCTTGATCAGCAGCGCGTAGCCGCCGAGCACCAGCAACGCGACCGCCCAGCCGGGAGAGGAGCGTTGCCGCATCGCGGCGAGCGCAGCGCCGACCAGGGCGAGGGCGAAGCATGCGACCACCGCTTCCTGCCACGTGCGGCGCGCGATCGCGAGATCGAGCGGGGAGACCGCGAGAAACAACAGCGAGACGAGCGCCACCCAGGGGTCGAAGAAACGGTAGGCGATCCACGCCAGGAGCACGAGCGAGAGGCCGCTGAACACCGCGGAGACGGCGGTGGTGATCTCGAGGTTCGCCGTCTGCGTGAGGTGCATCGCTCCGGTCAGGATCCAGAGGTATCCGACCCGGACCGGCGAGGGATAGACCCACAACTCCGGAGTCTGGTTGTACGTCCGGAGCATGCCGGGGACCGAGCCGAGGCCGTCGCGATAGAGCGTGGTGGCATAGGAGGCGTACACGCCTTCGTCGGGAGTGTGCACCGATACCCCGGGCAGGGCGGCGCGCAGCACCCACCCGGCCACGATCACGAGCGCGACCGAGACGTGGATGGCCGCAAACGAGGGGCGCGGAGAAGGTCTGGGTGCGGCAGAGCGTGGCGTGCGTGGCATCAGTGGGCGGGAGTGGGTCCGAACGATCGGGCGTGCAGCGCAAGATATCACCGGCGGAACGTCGCGACGGCGTCGCGTCACACGGAACGTCGCGTCGACGGAACGTCGCGGCGCTTGACCTCACGGAACGAGGCACCTACCATCGCCGGCCTCGTGAAGCCTCAGGAGTTCCGCATCCCTCGCCTGTCCTCGAACGCCGCCCGCATGACGCCGAGCGGCGATCGATGCCGCTGCGCGTGCGGCTCGATGCTGGCCCGAGTGGTGCGCGAGGGCCTCGAGCTCAAGTGCCGGAAGTGCAAGGGCCTGGTGCTCATCACTCACGAAGAGTTGATCGCGATGTACCGGCAGCTCGACCTCGACGCCATCCCTCCGGCGCCGCGACCCAAGTGACGCGTGGGTTTCTAACGGCGCCGACCGTCCCCCAGGTCTAACGAAAACGCGGTTCACATGGGAATGGACTCGGTTCTCTGGAGATGGCGAGACCCGAGTCGACGGTCCGCCGGCTCGGGTGCGGGCCCGCTTCGCAGCGAGCTTCTGAGCGTCGAGCATCTCGAGGAGCGCGCTCGAGTTCTGGCGGCGAGTTATACGCTCGCGCGCAATCCTCGCCGCCGCTCGCGCCGTTTCCTCCCTCGTCTTCACGAGAATGCCCGCGTCCTGCGCCACGCCTATCGGGCCCTCGCGCAGAACGTGCGTCGCGGCGAAGCCGTGGCCCCGGCCGCGGAATGGTTGCTGGACAACTTTCACCTGGTGGAAGCGGAGATCCACGAGGTGCGGAAGAACCTCCCGCAGCGCTACTACCTCGAGCTTCCCAAACTCGCCTCGCGTGATCTGGCCGGCATGGCTCGCGTCCATGCCATGGCGCTGGAGTTCATCAGCCACAGCGACGCGCGCTTCGATCTTCACCGGCTGACTCACTTCGTCAGCGCTTACCAGACCGTGGCACCGCTCACGCTCGGCGAGCTGTGGGCGTGGCCGAGCATGCTCAAGCTCTGCCTGATCGAGAATCTGAGACGTCTCGCCCACGAGATCATGGAAAGCCGCGCGGGCGTCGCGGAGGCCGACCGATACTTCGCGCGGTTCGAATCGATCGGCCCGAAAGACCCGTTGCCAGCCCTCCCCGAATCGCTCTCGGACGCGTTCGTGGTCCAGCTCCAGCAGCGCCTGCGGGAGCTCGGGCCGCGGGTTTCGGAGCTGAGGATCGAGCTCGAGCGCCGGCTGGAGGCGAAGGGGCTCGACATCGACCAGGCGGTCCGTGCCGAGCATCAGCGGCAAACCATGGGGCAGGTGTCGACGGGAAACTCGATCACCGCGCTGCGGCTGGTCGCGACGATCGATTGGAATCGCACGGTCGAGCGCGTCAGCTTGATGGAGCAGGTGCTCCAGCGCGATCCGGCCGGAGTCTACGGACAGATGGACTTCGCGAGCCGCGACCGCTACCGCCAGGCGGTCGAAGAGTTGTCCGAGCCGAGCGGCGAAGCTCAGGTGCGGGTGGCGTTGCGCGCGATCGAGAGCGCACGCCAGACGACGGATCCGCTCCACGCCGACGCCAGCGCGCACGTCGGATACCACTTGATCGGCCCCGGTCGTCGCGACTTCGAGGTGGACGTGGCCTATGCGCCGAAGTGGCGGCATCGCATCCGTCGCGTGGCCTTCGGCAACGCTCTGGGGTTCTATCTCGGATCGATCGCGACGATCACCGCGCTGGGAATCGCTGCAGCGGTTCTGTACGCACGCGATCACGGTGCCGAGAACGCCGTCTGGCCGTGGATCGGCCTGCTCGCGCTCCTACCGGCGAATCAGATCGCGGTGTTGCTGGTCCAGCGGCTCGTCCACCGGATTGCACGACCCAGGCGTCTGCCGCGGATCGAGCTCCATCACGGCGTGCCAGAAGACGCGCGCACCATGGTGATCGTTCCCACGCTCCTCGGCAGCGGGCGAAACGCGAAGTCGCTGGTCGAGCACCTCGAGGTCCAGGCGCTCGGGAACCTGGATGCCAACGTTCACTTCGCCCTGCTCACCGACTTCCCCGATGCGACCGCAGCGCAGCAGCCCGAGGACGAGGGAATCCTTGCGATCGCGCGGGACGGGATCACGGCCCTGAATGCCCGCCACGCCCGGGGTGGACCGGATCGGTTCTACCTCGTCCATCGACCCCGGCGATGGAACGCGCGCGAAGGCGTGTGGATGGGTTGGGAGCGGAAGCGCGGGAAGATCGAAGAGTTCAATGCCCTGCTGCGCGGCGCGACCGACACCTCGTTCCGCGTCGTCGTCGGCGACCCCTCGATGCTCGAGAAAGTCCGCTACTGCATCACCCTGGATGCCGACACGCGGTTGCCTCGTGATGCCGCCCGTCAGCTGATTGGAATCATCCGCCACCCGCTCAATCGTCCGTTGTTCGATCCGCGACTCGGCCGGGTGACTCGCGGCTACGGGATCCTCCAGCCGCGGGTCAGCGTCACCATGGCGAGCGCCGCGGGCTCGCTGTTCGCGCGCGTCTACGCCGGGCATACCGGAGTGGACCCGTACACGACCGCCGTCTCGGACGTGTATCAGGACCTGTTCAACGAAGGGATCTTCACCGGCAAAGGGCTCTACGACGTCGACGCGTTCCGTGCGGCCCTCGCGGGACGTGTGCCCGAGAACGCGCTGCTCTCGCACGACCTGTTCGAAGGCCTCTACGCCCGAACCGCCCTCGTCTCCGACGTCGAGGTGGTGGACGACTTTCCTTCGAGCGTGCTCGCCCACGCCGGTCGCCAGCGCCGCTGGGTGCGGGGCGACTGGCAGATTCTGTTCTGGCTCTTCCCGTGGGTGCCCGCGCGTCACGGCGTCGAGCGCAACCGGCTCCCGCTCATCAGCCGCTGGAAGATCCTCGACAATCTGAGACGCAGTCTGGTGGCGCCGGGCATGCTCGCACTCCTGGCGTCGGCGTGGACGTGGTTGCCGGGAGCCGCTTGGATTTGGACGCTCGCGATCGTCGGGGTGATGGGCTTTCCGATCTATCCACAATTGATGCGTGCATTGCGGGGGCCGAGGCCGCAGCAGTCCATCGGGGTGTTCCTGCGCGACGTGCGGGAAGAGCTCGAAACGGCGGGCGCTCAGGCGCTGCTCGACATCACGCTGCTCGCCTATCACTCCTACGAGATGGTCCATGCGATCGCGCTCACGCTGGTCCGTCTGATCATCACTCAGCGGAGGATGCTCGAGTGGGAGACCGCCGCGACGGCCGCGGCGCGAGCGACCGGGTTGACCCGCAGCCAGCGTCTGCGCGCGTTCGCGAATGGCATGTGGGCGGGTCCAGCGGTCGCCTTCGCGCTGTTCATGGCCGCGGCCGCGTTTCGGGCCCCGGCGCTCCCGACGGCGGCGCCGCTGCTCGCGCTGTGGATCGTCTCGCCGATCGTGGCGTTTTGGTTGAGCCGGCCGCCCACGGCGCGCGCGATCGTGCTCGAACCACGCGACCGAGCGTACTTGAGGCGCGTTGCGGCCCGGACGTGGAAGTATTTCGACACCTTCGTCACCGAAGCCGAGCATTGGCTGCCACCCGACAACGTTCAAGAGCATCTCGATCGCGGGACGGCGCACCGCACGTCGCCGACCAACATCGGCATGGGATTGCTCGCGACGCTCTCGGCGCACGATCTCGGATTCATCGGCGCTCGGGAGACGCTCGAGCGGATCGAGCGCACGATCACCACACTCGAAGGACTCGAGCGGCACGAAGGGCATCTGCTCAACTGGTACGACACCACGAGCCTGGCCCCGCTCCAGCCCCGGTACGTCTCGACCGTCGACAGCGCCAATCTGGCGGGATCGCTGATTGCGCTCGCCGAGGGTCTGCGCCGTCTCGATGACCTGGGGCCCACCGACCCGCGTCGCGTGTCCGCGATCGCCGATACCGTGCTGCTGCTGGGAGAGAGTCTCGAATCGCTGGCCGGGACGCGCCTGGATCGCCCAGCCCTCGAACGCGTCGCGACGGCGCGTCGTGAGGTGGAAGCCATGCGGGCCGGGATCGCCTCGGAGCCGCCGGATACCCCGGGCGAGGCCTCGAGGACGAGTGCGCTCGAGCAGGCGCTGGAAGCGCTCGATCTGGATTCGCTCGCGGGCCCCGATGCCGCCGAAGTGGCGTGGCACGGCGAGGGGCTCCTGCGCCAGCTCCGCGAGTCGCCCGATCTCGAACCGCGGCAACCATGGAACGAGCGGCGGGCCGCGCTCGCGGACCGGGTGGACGCGCTCGCTCGAGCGATGAACTTCGCCTTCCTCTACGACCGCGATCGGCGAATCTTCTCGATCGGGTTCCGGCTCGCCGACGTCGAAGGACCGGGGCGCCTCGACGCCTCGAACTACGATCTGCTCGCTTCGGAGGCGCGGCTGGCGAGCTTCGTCGCGATCGCCAAGGGCGACGTTCCACAGGAACACTGGTTCCAGCTCGGACGAGCGCTGGTGAGTATCGGCGGCATGCCGACGCTGGTCTCGTGGAGCGGGTCGATGTTCGAATACCTGATGCCGCTCCTGGTGATGCGGAGCTATCCGGACACGCTACTTCATCGTTCGCACCGCGCCTCCGTGCGCGCCCAGATCGAGCACGCCCGCGCTCACGGCGTGCCCTGGGGGATCTCCGAGTCGGCGTTCAACCTCGTGGATCGGTATGGCACCTACCAGTACAAGGCGTTTGGCGTGCCCGAGCTGGGGTTGAAACGCGGTTTGGCCGAGGATCTGGTGATCGCGCCGTACGCGACGGCGCTGGCCGCGATGGTAGTCCCCGGCGAGGCCGCGGCGAATCTTCGGCGCCTTGCCCGCGAAGGCGCCGAGGGCGCGTACGGATTCTACGAAGCATTGGACTACACGCCGCGCGAGAACTACGAGACCCGGGAGAGCCCGCCGGCGCCTCGAACCCAATCCCGAGCCGTGCCGGTCAGGTCCTTCTTTGCGCACCATCAGGGGATGTCCATGGTGGCGCTCGCCAACGCGATATCGAACGGTCTGATGGTGTCCCGCTTCCACGCCGACGCGCGCGTTCAAGCGACCGAGTTGCTGCTCCAGGAGCGCGTTCCGCGCTTCGTACCCGTCACCCGGCCGCGGCCGATCGAGGTCACGCGTGTCGCGCCTCCGATCCCGCCGATCCTGCCGCGACGCTTCCGCACCCCGCATACCCGCTATCCACACGCGGCCTTCCTTTCCAATGGCCGCTACGTCTCGGTCGTCACCAATGCCGGTGGGGGCGCCAGCACCTGTCGCGGTCTGGCGGTGACGCGGCAGCGGGAAGACGCGATCAGCGACCCCGGTGGCCAATATCTCTATCTGCGCGACGTGCGAAGTGGTGCCGTTTGGTCCGCGACCTATCAACCGATGCGCCACGAGGCCGACGAATACCGGACCACGTTCTTCGCCGAAAAGGCCGTGATTCAGCAGCGCGCCGAGGAGATCGACACCCTGCTCGAGATCGCGGTCTCTCCCGAGGACGACGTCGAAGTGCGACGCCTGTCTCTCACCAACCGGAGTCCGCATCTGCGCGAGATCGAGATCACGAGTTACGTCGAAGTGGCTCTGGTTTCCCGCTTGGACGATCTCGCGCACCCGGTGTTCGGCAAGCTGTTTCTGGAGACCGAGTGCCGTCCGGAGACGTCTTCGCTTCTGTGCGGAAGGCGGCGGCGATCCGCCGACGAGCCCGGCGCCTGGGCCATGCACGTGTTGAGCATGGAAGGCCGTACTCAGAGCGCGGTGGAATGGGAGACCGATCGGGCGCGCTTTCTAGGTCGGGGGCGTGGACCGGAGGATCCGATCGCACTCGACGGCCGGCCGCTGACCGGCACGACCGGCGCGACGCTCGACCCGATCTTGAGCCTCAGGCAGCGCATTCGCCTGGCGCCGGGCGGGTTCGCGAGGGTCTCGTTCGCGACCGGGTTGGCCACCGATCGCGAGGCGGCGATCGCTCTGTGCATGAAGTACGCCGACCCGACCTCCGCGCCACGCACGTTCGCGCTCGCCACGACCCAGGGCTCGATCGCGCTGCGGCACCTCGGCATTCCGGTCGAGGAAGCGCAGCTCTACGAGCGCCTGGCATCGCGCGTCCTCTACACGGACCGCTCCCTGGGCGCCGCCGCTGCGGTCCGCGCGCGCAACACGCTCGGCCAGGCGGGTCTTTGGACCCATGGCATTTCGGGCGATCTGCCGATTCTGCTGGTCCGGGTTCTGGAGCCGGACGACCTGCCGCTGGTGCGACAGGTGCTTCGAGCGCAGGACTACTGGCGCCTGAAAGGCCTGAGCGCGGACGTCGTGATCCTGAACGAGCATCCCGTGAGCTATCGCAACGCGATCCACGAGCAGCTCGGCGAGTTGCTCGAAGGCGGGCCCTGGGGAGCCTGGAAGAACCGGACCGGCGGTGCGTTCCTGCTGAGCGGCGATGGGCTCCGGGATGCCGACCACATCCTGCTCTCGAGCGTGGCGCGCGCGGTTCTGAGCGGCGATGCCGGAAGCGTCGAAGATCACCTTGAACGCCCTTATGACGAGCCCGAATGGCCGCCGCCGCTCGAGGTGCGAAGGCCTTCCGCCGATGAAACCGGCGTCGATGCCGGATCCGAGATCGAGATGCCGGAGCTCACGCATTGGAATGGGCGCGGCGGGTTCACGGCCGACGGTCGCGAGTATGCGATCGTGCTGAACGGCGCGGAGCAGACCCCGCTGCCGTGGGCCAACGTGCTCGCCAATCCGCGCTTTGGAACCGTCGTGGCGGCGGCCGGCCCCGCGTATACCTGGTGCGAGAACAGTCGCGAGAATCGACTCACGCCGTTCGCCAACGACCCGGTGACCGAGGCGACCGGGGAGGCGGTGTATCTGCGCGACGACGAGACCGGCGAGGTGTGGGGCGCGACTCCCGGTCCGATGCGCCGCGAACCGGACGGCGGGCGCTGGCTGGTGCGCCACGGCGCCGGCGTGACGCGTTACGTCCACCGTCGGCGCGGCATCCGGCACGAGCTCGCGCTGTTCGTGCACGCCTCGGAACCGGTGCGGTTCGCGTTGCTCACGATTGCCAATCACAGCGATCGACCGCGCCGGCTGAGCGCCTTCGGCTACAACGAATGGGCGCTGTCGCCACCGCGTCCCGGCGAGCACTTGCACGTGCGAACCGAATGGGATGCCGACTCGGCGGCGGTGCTGGCTCAGAACCCGTACAACCAGGGGTTCGGAGGCCGGGTCGCGTTCGCGCATGCCGGCGCGGTGCGATCGGCGACCGGTGACCGGCTGGAGTTCCTCGGTCGGAACGGCACGATGGCACGGCCGGCGGCGCTCGGCCGCACGGTGCTGTCGAACGCCTTCGGCGCCGGGCTCGATCCGTGCGCTGCGCTTCACGTGGCGGTCGAGCTCGCGCGCGGCGAGACCCGCCAGATCGTCTTCCTGCTCGGGCAAGGTGAAGATCGCGAAACGGCCGTCCGGATGGTGCGCGAGCATGGTTCGGTCGCCGCTGCGCTCGCGGCGCTCGCGGAGGTCGAGCGCTCCTGGGAGGAACGTCTCGGCGCGGTCGAAATCCATACGCCGGACGACTCGTTCGACATCCTGATGAATCGTTGGCTCCTCTACCAGTCCGTCTCGAGCCGGTTGTGGGCGCGCACCGCCTACTATCAGCCCGGCGGCGCGTATGGATTCCGCGATCAGCTCCAGGACGTGACGGCGCTCACCTTCGCCGCCCCCGAGCTCTACCGCGAGCATCTGCTGCGCGCCGCGAGCCGGCAGTTCGCCGAGGGCGACGTGCAGCACTGGTGGCACGCGCACTCGGGGGCGGGGATTCGCAGCCGCTGCTCCGACGATCTGTTGTGGCTGCCTTACGCCGTCGCGAACTACGTCGTCTCGACCGGGGATCGCGCGCTGCTCGACGAGCGTGCGCCCTTCCTGACGGCGCCACCGCTCGAACCCGGACAGCACGAGGCGTTCGGCCGTCCGGAAACGTCGCGTGAAGACGGAACGATCTACGAGCATTGCCTGCGCGCGATCGATCGCAGCCTCACGTCGGGATCACACGGACTTCCGCTCATCGGCAGTGGGGACTGGAACGATGGAATGAACCGGGTCGGCCGGGAAGGCCGGGGGGAAAGCGTGTGGCTGGGCTGGTTCCTCGCGAGGGTGCTGACGGATTTCTCCGACCTGGCCGAGCACCGCGGTGATCTCGAACGCGCCGTTCGCTATCGCAACGAGTTGGGCCGGCTCGCCACCGTTCTCGAGCAAGCATGGGACGGCAATTGGTACCGGCGCGCCTACTTCGACGACGGGACGCCGCTCGGCTCGGCCCAGAACGAAGAGTGCCGCATCGATTCCATCTCCCAGTCATGGGCGGTGCTGTCCGGCGTCGCGCCACCTAGGCGCGCGGAGCGCGCGATGGACTCGGTGCGCAGCCAGCTCGTGCGTCGCGACACCCGAGTCATCCTGCTGCTGACCCCGCCTTTCGACACGTCCGCAACAGATCCCGGCTACATCAAGGGCTATGTGCCGGGGGTGCGCGAGAACGGAGGCCAATACACGCATGCCGCGCTGTGGGCGGTGATCGCGGTGGCGCGTCTCGGCAGCGGCGACGAGGCGGTCGAGCTCTTCCATCTCCTCAATCCCATCAACCATGCGCGCACCCCGGCCGACGTCATCCGCTACAAGGTGGAGCCGTACGTGGTCGCGGCGGACGTGTACGCGCATGCCGCTCACGCCGGACGTGGTGGATGGACCTGGTACACGGGATCGGCGAGCTGGATGTATCGTGCCGGGCTCGAGGCCATCCTCGGCCTCGAGCGTCGCGGCACGACGCTCGCCTTGAACCCGTGCATTCCCTTCGCGTGGTCTGGATTCTCGGTGGTGCTGCGCTTCGGGAATACGCGCTACGAAATCCGGGTCGAGAATCCGCAGAGCCGGTCGCGCGGAATCTCCGAAGCCGAGCTCGACGGCGTTCCAGTCGAGGCGGGAGCGATCCCCTTGCTCGATGACGGCGGCACGCATCGGGTACGCGCCTTGATTGGTGATCCGGTGATGGCCAGCGGCGCTGGGCGCACCGAGCAAGTGCGCTGACGGTTGGCGCAACCGAACGACATCGCCCCGGCGAGAGATTCCGCCGGGGGCCATGCAGCGAGAACGCCAGGGTCACTCTGGCAATGCGCACGTCCCGGCGCGCTCGGGTATGCTGCGCGCCGTGCCGACCGTGATCGATCACATCCTGTTCCTGGTGCTCGCGTTACTGTTTCCCGTCCGCGCCGGACTGTTCGGCTACCGCCGGCTTCGGCTGGCGCCCGAGCCCGAGATCCCGGTCGTGCGCATGGCGCTCTACCGCGAGGCGATCCTGCTCCAATGGACGCTGGCGGCGTTGGTATTCGCGTTCTGGCTACAACAGGGCCGGCCGATCGGCGGCCTCGGTCTCACGGCATGGCCGAATTGGGGTCTCGCCGTGGCCCTGGTCGGCGTCGCCACGGCAATCGTCATCGTCCTGCGGCAGCGCAGCCAGATTCTCGCCAGCGACGAAGCCCTGGCTCGGGTGCGCAACCAGGTCGCCCACGTCGAACGCTTGCTGCCCCGCAGCGTGGAAGAGCTGCAGTGGTTCTACCGCGTCTCCATCACCGCCGGCATCTGTGAAGAGGTGTTGTACCGCGGCTACGTCATCTGGTACCTCGGCCAGTGGATGGGGCCGCTGGCCGCGATGGTGGGCTCGGCGGTCGTGTTCGGTTGCGGGCACGTCTATCAGGGACCGCGCGGCATGCTTGCGACGGGCGCGGTCGGCCTCGTCCTCGGAGTTCTCTATCTCGCCACCGGAACGATCTACGTCGGGATGGTGGTGCACGCGTTGATCGACATGCATTCGGGACATCTGGCTCGCGAGGCTTACACGCGCGAGCTGGAGCTGGCCTCGGCGTGACGACGGCCCGTCGGTTGATTCCTCTGGCGTGCGCGCTGCTGCTGCTCTCGTGCGCGAGCGCGAGCCAGCTCGCGATTCAGAGCGAGCGCGAGCTGGTGGCAGGGAACGCCCGCCGTGCCTACGAGAAGGCGCGCAAGGCAGTGGACAAGGAGCCGGGCAATCCACATGCGCGCGCCGCGATGGCCGCGGCGGCGACCCGGCTCGTCGAGGAATGGAAGCGGCGAACGCTGACGCTGGCCGAGGTGGACACCGTGGCCGCCGCCCGCTACTCGCTCGAGCTGCGGAGCTTCCGTGGCGAGCTGTCCCGCTACCAGATCGAGGTGCCGGACGACCGGGCCTTTGCCGACCGCGAGCGGCTCTTGCGCTCGGCCGCGGCGGGCATCTACTACTGGCGCGGCCGCGATGCGCTAGCAGGCGGTCGCCCGAAGCGCGCCTGGTTCGAGCTGCGTAGCGTGCGTGAGTTCGAACTCGGCTACCGCGACACGGAAACCCGTATCCAGGAGGCGTTCCGAGCCGCGCGGACGCGCGTCGCGATTCTTCCGTTCGCGAACCAGACCGGCGTGCCCGGACTCTCCCAGGAGATCACCGACCTCGTGTACGCCGAGGTTGTCGAGGGCCTCGACCGCGAGCAACACACGTTTACGGTGCTGATCGAACCCGAACGGGTCTATGAGCAGGTGACGGTCTCCCAGCTCACCGAGATGCCGCGTAGCGCCGCGCTCGAAGTCGCGCGCAAGCTGAGAGCCGATCGCGTGGTCTACGGCCGATTTCATTCGCTGCGCTCGAGCACCAACTCGGACCACTACCAACAGATCATCTATCACCACGTGGTCGAGCAGGACGGCCAGGGTCATCGAGTGGATAGCTTTGTCGAACAGCCGTTCGACGCGGTGGTCCGGGAACGCCACGTCGCGGTGAGCTACGAGATGGAAGTGCTCGACTTGCGCAGTCGTGCGCCGATCGCATCGCACATGGACGTCGTCGAAGCCGTCGCACGGGTGGTGTGGACCGACTTTCAAGCCGTCGGCGATTGCGGGCGCTACGCGCTGGTGCCCGCGACGGTGCGCAAAACCGAGCCGGCCAAGGGGAAGCAGGCAGACGAGCGTTGGACCAAGGCCTTCGGCGAATGGACGCTTCCGGCGCTGCTCGAGCGCGCTCGCAAGGACCGGCAACGAAAACGCTATGAGCGGAGGTACCGGGGGGAGTTCCTCACTGACAGCCGCAAGCGGCCCGTGTTCCTCGCCGAGCTTCCGAGCGAGAACGATCTCGCGTACGTGGCGCTGCACCCGATCGCGCAGCCGGTCGTCGAGACCCTGCGCGAGCTGGACGCAAAGGACTGATCGAAGCCATGGAACAGGAGGCCGGAGTATGAAGAGAGTTCTGTTGGGGGGAATCCTCGCCGGCGGCGTCGTGTTCGTCTGGGGATTCATCGGCCACGCGCTACTGCCCCTCGGCACGGTTGGCATCCAGAGCCTGCCGGCCGAGGAGACCGTGCTGCCGGTCCTGCAGCAGCGATTGAAGGAGCCGGGGTTCTATTTCTTTCCGGCCATGCCTGCGTCGGCGACGATGACCGCCGAGCAGCGCGAACAGGCCCAGAAGCAATGGGCCGAAAAGATCCGCCAGGGCCCGCGCGGCATCCTGGTCTATCACCCGGCGGGCGCCGAACCGATGTCCACAAGGCAGCTCGGGGGCGAGCTGGTGACCAACGTCCTCGGTGGGCTGATCGCGGCGATCCTGCTGTCGATGGCGGCCGTGTCGCTCGCCTCGTTCGCATCACGCTTGATGTTCGTCACTCTACTCGGGTTGTTCGCCAGCCTGGCGATCGAGATGTCCTATTGGATCTGGTACTCGTTTCCGACCGCGTACACCGTGGCGCAGACCGCCGATCAGGTCATCGGCTGGTTTCTCGCGGGAATCCCACTGGCGGCGATCATCCGAAAGCCGTGACGCCGCCGGCCAGGATCAACGCGTCGTGGTGGCGGTCTGAGGCTCGATGAGCCAGCGCCGGACGAGGATGTCGCGCCGCTGGATCAGCACCTGGGTCAAGTATTCGGTCGCCCGTGGATCGGAGAACTGCGCCTGCTCCACCGCCGCGCGGATGTGCTCGTCCGTGAAACCGGCGACGATCCGCACGCCCCACCGCACGTCGCGCTCCGTTCGTTCGTCGAAGGCGGGATTCGGATAGTCGGGCCGCCACCCTTCCGGGTCGAACGCCGAGGCTTCGATGAAGCCGATGCTCGGGAGCTGCGGGTCGACCGTGGTCTCCCAGCGCGCACGCCGCAGGCCCAGCGTCAGGAGCGAGCGCGCCATCACGCCATAGTCCACGAAGTATTCGTTACCGGTCTGGGGCGAGCGCGCCGCGATCGAGCCCGATCCGAGGCAGCCGTTGAAATCGATCAGATGGTGACGCACGAACGAGCGGTCGCCGTCCGTGACCCACACGTCGAGCGAGTTCGGCCCGCGGGAATCGGCGTGATTGGTCCAAGCGACAATCGACCACAAGCCGCGCAGCTCGCGACGGAGCTGATGCGGAATGAGATCCTCGGGGTCGTCACGGCGGCGGCCGCGATATTCGAACGGTCCGAGCGGCTTGCCGGCCAGGAGCCGGCTCGCGAGCGCGCGATACGTCCCGTCCGAGCTGCGCGCGACGCGGGCAAGGATCTGCTCCAGGAACTCCCGCGAGATCGGTTTCTTGTGCCCGTGCGGATCGGTGTAGAGCGCTCCCTCGACGATCGCCAGATCCTCGCTGCGGAAGGAGACGATGACGTCGTTCGGCACGTTGAATCCCGCGGCCCAGTACAGGTAGGCCGCGACGACGCCCGCGCCGGTCGCCATCTCGGGCTGATTCGGCGGATCGAACTTGAGAATGAAGCGCGCCCCGGTCGCGTCTTTGATGAAGAAGCCGGGCGTGACGCCTTGCGTCTTGGCGCGCGTGACATGCCACTTGCCGCGGGCGGGACCGGTCGTCGGTCCCAGGCCGGCAATCATGTCCGCAACCGTGAGCGGTTGGAAACCCAGCCGCGGCTGCCACCAGGTGCTCGGCAGCCGGACCTGGTCCTGCTCGTCGACGTTGAACGCCTCGCGGCGCCGCCCCGTGACCTTTCGCACCAGCAATGACGGATCGAGCGCTCGCGCGACCGGGCGGAACACCGTGTGCTCGAGGAGGTCGTAGTAATACGAGATGTCGGTGGGCTCAGGCGATTCGGCGCGCTGCTCCGGAGCCGCGGCGGCGAGCCGCCACCCGCAGCCTGCGAGCAGGGCGACCGACGCGATCGTCCGGAGGCGACTCCGCGCACGAATCATTCGACGCCTCCGAGCGAATAGCGAATCCGCACCTTCTCGCGACTCCAGTCGACGCCGATCGAGCCCAGCACGGTCTCTTTCGAGCGTGGCCGTAGCGCCACGCCATAGGAGGTCTCGAGATCGTCGAGCCGCGGGTCTTCCATGACGTCGGCATAGACGCCACCGACTTCCGTGTGGAGGTCGAACTCGAAGTGTTCGGCCATCGGAAAGATGTAGCTGAGCTTCATCGCCAGAGCGTCACGGTGGTGGAAGCGGCCGGGCTCGAAGCCGGCGAGCCCCTGCGCGCCTCCGAGGCGAGCGAGGTCGGGGAGCAGCAGAACCGAGTCCGACGCAGCGTCCTGGTCGACGACGACCCAGCCGAGGCGAATCGTGCGCGGGTCACGCATGAACGAGAAGCCCCATTCGGCTTCGAGGCGCTTACGCGTGAACGATGGACTCGCGGCCGCGGCGCTGCGCAGCGCGAACGCCTCGATCGGCTGGTCGAAACGCTCGATCTGCAGCGCGACGCGATAGCCGTGGCTCCAGTGCGGCGCACCCGTGCGGCGATCCACCTGTGCGCGGCCCCCGTACACCAGATGCTCGAAGCGCCGGTCGAGCTGTCCTGGGGCGAGGCCCGGGAACTCCTGCTCGAACGACACCACGTCGGGGTCACGCCCGCGGCGCACGACGATGCTGCGCGGACCGACCCAGGCGCTGACCTGCGTCCGCGGCGATGGCTGCCCCGATCGCATCCAGGGGTACTCCAGCCCGAATCGGACCTGTTCGGTCTGCCACGCGTAGGCGGTCGTGTCATCGGAAGAGGCGCGCAGCCCGACGCCGAAGAACCGCTCCTGGGGCCGCCAGTCGTAGCGATACGCGAGCCGTGCTGGGCCCGCGGACGCCGCGATCCGGGTGCTGCTATAGTTGCGCGTGCTGCCGCTCACCTCTGCCTGCAAGTGGTTGCGGATCGGAGGTGGAACGATCCGGACCGTCGCGCCGAAGCCCGTTCGATCGCCGAGCGACGCGGGGGTGACGAAGACCCCGGCGTACGGCAACGCCGAGTACAGGTACGCCGCCTTCGGCACCACGCTCGCATCCTCGACCCGGAGGAGGAAGCGCTCGCTCACGAACCCGAGGGCGCGCAGCGGGAGGGACACGATCCGGCCGGGCAGGCGCAGCGCGGTCTCCCAGGTTCGCTCGACCGGGACGGCGTGCGGCGAATTCCAGGGCGGCGCGGTCGTGGCCCCGTGATCCGGATGCGCGGCAGCGCTGGCGCCGGGCGCATCGGTGGAATCGGGCGGCGTCGCGGCGGTGGTGAAGTCGAGGGACGCCAACGATTCCGCCCGTGTCGCCGGGACCGTCGAACTCAAGCAGGCCGCGAGCACGATCGCAACTGGGGAAAGCCGATGCATGGGGTCGTGGACTATCGGTCGGGGACCGATCCGAGTCAACGTCGCGCCTCGCTGAGCGTGGGCGTGGGCAACCGCCGCGCGATCTGTGATGTTTGAACGTCTCGCGGCTCGACTCCAGCTCGACCCGGCCGAGGCGCGCCGGGCGATCGCCCTGGCGACGATTCTCTTTGGTCTGACCGGCTCCTACACCCTCGTCAAGACCGTTCGCGACGCGTTGTTCCTGGCGCAGCTTCCGGCCACGCTACTGCCCTACGTATTTCTCGGCGTCGGGATCCTCACCGTGCTCGCCTCCCTGCTGTTCACGCGGGTGACGCGCGATCGCGCCGTCTGGGAGACGTTGGCCGGAGCGTCGCTGGTGACGGCGATCTCCCTGGTCGCGTTCTCGCAACTGTTCCGGCTCCAGGACCGTTGGGTTCCGGTTGCATTCTATCTGTGGGTGAACGTCTACGGGCTGATTCTGATGGCGCAGTTCTGGGTGTTCGCGAACGACCTGTCGAATCCGCGCGAGGCCAAGCGAACGTTCGGCGTGATCGGCGTCGGCGGCATTCTCGGGGGATTGGTCGGCGGCCTGGTCGCCGCACCTCTCGCGCACCTCTGGACCCTGCCGACGTTGCTCGTCGTCGGAGCCGTGCTGCAGGCATGGGCCGGGGTGCGCGCGTTCCAGCTCGCGCGCCGGACGCCGCCCGCCACCGCCGAGCCGGCCGTGGACGAAGGCGCTCCCTCGCATCCGCTCCGGCACCCCTACGTGCGCTTTCTCGCGCTCGCGACGCTGTGCTCGGTCATGGTCGCCGCGTTGCTCGACTATCAATTCAAAGTCGAGCTGCAACAGCGCTATCCCGGTCCTGCCCAGCTCGCTTCCTTCATTGGACTCTTCTATACGGCGAGCAACCTCGGCGCGCTAGCGCTTCAGTTGTTCGGCACCCGATGGCTGATCCAGCGCTTCGGGGCCGGTTGGTCGGCGGCGGCGCTGCCGACCGGAATCCTGATCGGCACCGCCGCGACGGTGGCGGTGCCCGGGTTCGTCGCGGTCGCGGCCACGCGGTTGTGGGAGCAGATCGCCCGCCATTCCGTGAACAAGGCGGCGGGCGAGCTGTTCTACTTCCCGCTGGCGCCGGCGCTGCGGCGCCGCGCCAAGGGCTTGATCGAAGCAGGACTGGAGCGCACCGGTGACGGGCTCGCGGGCATTCTGATTCTGGCCGTCGGCTTCCTGCTCGGCGGGGCCGGCACCCGCTCCCTGGCGATTCTGGTGGGCGCGCTGGTCGTGATCTGGGTGCTGGCGTGGCTCGGCGTGCGCCGGGGCTACGTGCGCGAGCTCGGCCTGAACCTGCGCCGATTGAGCAACGACCATCGCCAAGCCACGGTGTCGCTGCGCGAGGCCAGTCTGCTACAGGAGATGGCGCGCCTGCTCGAGAACCGGTTCGAGCGAATCGTGCTTCACGGCATCGCCATGCTGGAGGAGAACGCGCCCGAGGAGCTGACCGGGCACCTGCCGGCTCTGCTCGGGCACGCTTCGCCGCGCGTGCGCGCACGAGCGCTGGCGCTGGTGCGCGCGGCTCTGCTCCAGGAGCACCGTGTGCGCGTCGAGGCGCTGTTGCAGGACCCTGATCCGGAGGTCCGAGTGCAGGCGTTGAGCACCCACGGCGCGCTGCGCGGGGAAGACCCGGTCGAGCCGCTCGAGGAGTTCATCGAATCCGGCGACGTCGGTCTGCGTCAGGCGGCGATCCTGTGCATCACCGAGTTCGCGCCGGCGGATGGCGAGCCACGCGTGCGGGCGATCCTCACGCGCCTGCTCGAATCGGGCGAGAGCGCGACCCGTACGGTGGTCGCGGAGGCGCTCGGCCGCCGTGCGGCGCCCAGTCGGTTGCACGAGCTGCTGACGCCGCTGTTGCGGGATGCCGATCTCGCGGTGCGACGCTCGGCGCTGCGCAGCGCCGGCCGGGCCCAGCGCCGGAGCGACATCCCAGCGTTGATGGATGCGCTCGGGTCGCGCGACACCGAAGCAGCGGCTCGCGCCGGGTTGGCTGGGTTTGGGGATCGGGTGGTCGGGACCCTGGGAGATCATCTCGGCGACGCATCGGTCCCGTTTTCCCTGCGCATCGTCATTCCACGAGTGCTGAGCGACATCCGCTCGCAGGAGGCGATCAACGCGTTGTTCCGATACAACGAGCGCGGCCAGGTGCGGCTCGCCTATCGCGTGCTGAAGGCGGCCAATCAGATTCGCGCCTCGGTGTCCGGGATTCAGTTTCCGCGCCGGCGTATCAGCGAGGACCTCAACTACGACGCGGAGAGCTATCTGTTCGCGCTCGTGCACTATCGCTCCTGCCCGATCGGCCGCGCTCGCGGCGCCGAGCGTCTGTTGTGCATCGTCCTCAACGAGCGCATGGAGCAGGCTCTGAACCGCGTGTTCCGGCGGCTGTCGCTGCTCTACCCGCCGGAAGAGATGCTCGCAGCCTATCAGGGTATCGTGTCCGCGAACGCCCGTTTGCGCGGGAACGCGCTCGAGTACCTGGACAACGCGCTCGATCCCGATCACCGTGCGCTCGTCCTGCCGCTCGTGGACGACACGGGTGACGATGAGAAGCTCCGGCTGGCGGAGATCCGCTACGGGCTGCACTTCGTCGACTACGATCGGACGCTGGAGGAGATCCTGCAGGGCGACGACGCGTGGCTGCGCACGTGCGCGCTGTACGTCGCCGGGTCGCGGCGCGAGCGGACGCTGCTGCCGCTGGTCGAATCGAATCTGTCGGCCTTCGATGCCTTGGTGCGCGAGACAGCCGCGTGGGCGCGCTTGTCGATCGCTGCGGGGTGAGGACGTGGAAGAAACGCTGACGCTGATGGAGAAGACCGCGATCCTGAAGAGCGCGGAACTGTTCGCGCACATGCCGACCGAGGCCTTGGCGGAGCTGGCGAGCCGCTCGCGGGAGCTGCATTTCGAGGCCGGCCGTACGGTGTTCAAGGAGGGCGACGCTAACCGCGGCGCGTTCCTGATCGTCGAAGGCCGGGTCGAGATCTACAAGGGCCGGGCGCTGGACGACATCCGCATCGTGGGGCAGGGGTTCGGAGAGCTGGCCCTCGGGGAAGGGGAGCCGCACCACTTCACCGCCGCGGCGGCCGAGCACACCCACGTGCTCAACATCTCGAACGAGACTCTGTTCGACGCCATTCTGGATTTCCCGGAGATGGGTGTCGCGATGGTGCGGACGGCATCGGCCCGGCTGACCCAGCTCGCCCAGCGCGTGCACGATCTCGAAGGCCAGATTGCCCACCTGAACGCCACGCTCCAGCGAGCCGGAGTCGAAGCGCCGACCTACCAGAGCGGCGCCTACCCACGACCGAGCTTCAAATGACCCTGGGCGTGACCCGCCCGATGGTCCCGCCGTGAGCAGCTCGAGCCAACCCGACGATTCGCTCGCCGGCGTTCGCGATCCGATCCCGGGCGTCTTGTTCCGCATCGCCGTGCCCGTGCTCGCGTCCCAGATGTTGCGCCTCGCCTACCAGTGGGTCGACGCGTTGTGGGTGCGCGGGCTCGGCGTCGACGCGACGGCGGCGGTGACGTCCTCGATCTTCGTCCTGTGGTGGATGTACTCGCTGAACGACGTGGTCGCGATCGGGATCACGGCTTACATCAGCCAGCTGCTGGGCGCGGGCGAGCGCCGCCGCGCCGGGTTCGCCGCGTTTCAGGGATTGCGCGGCTCGGCGGTACTCGGCCTCGCCGGCACGCTCGCGGGCGTGTTCGCGGCGCGGCCGATCTTCGGCTTGATGAGCAGCGACCCGGCCACCGTCGAGAGCGGCAGCCGCTACCTGTCGGTCGTGCTGCTCGGGGCCCCTTTGCCGATGATGGCGTTCACCTGCGAAAGCATCATGCGGGCCGCGGGGAACACACGCACGCCGCTGCTACTCGACGCGTTCGCGGTCGGCCTGAACGTGTTGCTCGCGCCGCTCCTGATCTACGGCTGGGGCCCGTTTCCGGCCCTGGGCGTGGCGGGCGCCGGATGGGCGACCGTGATCGCACAAGCCGTGCTGGTCGCGTCGTATCTCGTCGTCGCGGCTCGGGGTCATCGCTCGTTCCCGTTCGCGATGCGCGCCGAAGGCCCGCCGGTTCGGATCCTCGCCATGGTGCGCGTCGGGCTGCCGGCGGCGGTGATCGGCATGCTGTTCTCGGTCGTGTACATCGCGTTCGCCCGCTCGGCGTCGCGGTTCGGTGTTGCGTCGATGGCGATCGTGTCGATCGCCAATCGGATCGAAGCGATCCAGTTCATCACCTCGGTCGCGATCGGCACGGCCGGCGCGGTGCTGGTCGGCCAGAATCTCGGCGCCGGCCGTCCCGATCGCGCCGTGCAAGTGATTCTCACCGGGTGCCGCTGGAGCCTCTGGATCACCGGCGTGCTGACCGCATTGATCATGGCGTTCCCCGAGTCGTTCCTGACGCTGTTCACGCACGATCCCGAGGTGCACCGGATCGGCGTGCCCTACCTGCGCATCCTGGCGCTGTGCCTGTTCGTCAACGGACTCGAGATCGTGACGGCCGAGTCGGTGCTCGGGTCCGGACACACGATCGTGCTGTCGTGGATCTTCACCAGCTTCTCGTTGGTGCGGATTCCACTCGCGTTCTGGATTCCCGAGTGGACCGGCAGCGGCGTGTTGGGAATCGCGTGGATCATCACGCTCACGTGTATCGTGCGTGGCCTGCTGATTCTCGCCTGGGCCGCGCGCGGGACCTGGAAGCGCGGTCTCCAGAGCGAGCTCTCGGCGGAGCGTCCGCCCTCGCCCGCAGTGCCGGGGTGATAGACTCGCGCGTCGCACCGGGCACGGGGCGCGGCGCACCCCCGGATCGCCGTCACCAACGAGCCAACCGCCCCTCTCGGGGCGACCGGGAGCTGCGATGCGTTACTCCTACGTGATCGTGGGTGGAGGCCTTGCCGGCGCTTCGGCCATCGAAGGGATCCGTGCGCACGACGGGAACGGCAGCATCCTGATGCTGTCGCGCGAGAATCACCCGCCTTACCACCGGCCGCCGCTCTCCAAAGACCTGTGGTTCGGAAAGTCGACGAAGGACAAGCTGCCGGTCCACGACGAGAACTTCTATCGCGAGAAGGGCGTCGAGCTGGCGCTGCGCCACGAGGTCGTGGAGCTGGATCTTCCGAGCCGCCGGATCTGGGACGATCACGGCACGGTCCACGAGTACCAGCAGCTCTTGCTCGCGACCGGCGGATGGCCGCGCCGGCTCGACGTCGAAGGCTCGGAGCAGGAAGGCATTCACTACTTCCGCTACCTCGAGGACTACCTGACCCTCGAGCATCGTCTCGATCACTTCCAGCACGCGCTGGTGCTGGGCGGCGGATTCATCGCCATGGAGCTGGCGGCGGCGCTCCGTCACGTGGGCAAGGAAGTGACCTTGCTCTACCCGAGCGAGTACCCGCTGCGGCGGGTTCTGCCGCGCGATCTGGGACTGTTCGTCGCCGAGTACTACCGGAAGCAGGGCGTCGAGGCGGTTTCGGGAGACCGCGCCGTCCGCTTCGAACAGCGCGGCGGCAGCCTGTTCGTCACGACCAGCCAGGGCAATCAAGTCACGACTCAGGTCGTGATCGTGGGCGCCGGCATCGAGCCGCAGACCGACCTGGCCGAAGCCGCGGGGCTCGAGGTCGGGAATGGGATCGAAGTCGACGAGTACGCCCGCACGTCGGATCCGCACGTGTGGGCGGCCGGCGACGTCGCGGAGTTCCCCGATCTGACGCTCGATCGGCGCACCCGTATCGAGCACTGGGATCACGCGATCCATCACGGCAAAGCGGCCGGCGCCAACATGGCGGGCGCGAACCGTCCCTACACGCACCAGCCGTTCTTCTATTCCGACCTGTTCGATCTCGGTTGGGAGGCCGTGGGAGAGATCGACGGCAGCCTCGAGACGCACGCGGTCTGGAAGGAGCCTTATCGCGAAGGGATCGTGTTCTACCTGCGCGACGACGTGGTGCGTGGCGTGCTGCTGTGGAACGTGTGGGAGAAGGTGGATTGGGCGCGGGGACTGATCCGCGCCGCCAAGCCCATGACTGGCGCGGAGCGCGAGGCGCTGGCCAGCGGGTAGCGCTCCTGTCCCGCCGGCCGAGCCCGCGTTCGCGCCGTGCTCACCAGCGTCCGTCGCTCCAGTCTTGCGCGTTCGTGCCGATCCCCCGACATTCGTCCCAGCTTTCACGCACACATCGCACGATTCGCACGACCGGGGTTTCCAGGAGGGATTCGATGATGCAGGCCTCACGTCTCATTCCCGTGCTGGCGATGGCGTTGCTCGTGCCCGCGCATGCCGCGTTCGCCAAGGACATCACGCTCCCCCCGAGTGGCGACAATCAATTCGGTTCGGTGACACAGGGGATCGGGCTCGTACGCGTAACCATCGAGTACAGCAGCCCGGATGTTCATGGCCCCGACGGCAAAGATCGCAGCGGTCACATCTGGGGAGAGTTGGTGCCGTACGGCCTCCATGATCTCGGCTTCAACGATTGCAAGCAGTGTCCGTGGCGCGGCGGAGCCAACGAGAACACCGTATTCACGGTTTCGCATCCGGTGAACATCGAAGGCCGGGAGTTGCCGGCCGGGTCGTACGGATTGTTCTTCATCGCGGGCAAGGAAGAATGGACCGTCATCTTCTCGAAGAACCACGCGTCATGGGGCGCATTCTGGTACGACCAAGCCGAGGATCAGCTGCGGGTCACGGTCAAACCGGCCGAGTGTGAATACCACGAGTGGCTCACCTACGAGTTCACGGATCGGAAGGCGGACCAGGCGACGGTCGCCCTCAAGTGGGAACGATTGCAGATTCCGATTCACATCACCGTCGACGACATGGCCGGGCTGTACGTGGAGAACCTGAAGCAGGAGTTTCGCAACCAGCAGTCGTTCAAGTGGCAGAACTTCCGCGAGGCGGCGATCTACTGCCTCACGTCGAAGTCGCACCTCGACCAGGGCCTGGCGTGGGCGCAGGAGGCGGCGATCGACCCGCAGAACGGCGTGGCCAATCTGCAGACGCTGTCGGTTCTGGCCGAGCTGCAGATCGCGAACGGGATGAAGGACCAAGGCGAGAAGACGATGGAGAAAGCCCTGGCGATGCCGGACGCGACTCCGATCGACCTCCATCAACTTGCCCGCTTCCAGCAGATGCAGGGCAACGACGCTCTGGCGAAGCGAATCTTCTTCGTCAATGCGAAGCGCTTCCCGGATCGGTGGCCGGTGAACGTGGGACTGGCGCGAGCGTACGCGCTATCGGGGGACAAGAAGAAGGCGATCGCATACGCGAAGAAGGCGATCGCTCAAGCACCGGACGACGGCAACAAGAAGAATCTCGAGAACCTCATCCAACAATGGAGCGCATCAGCACGAAACTAACGTCACGACGCGGACCCGGAGATGTTTTCGTCACCGGAGGGATTCGATGACCAAAGGTCGCATGGAAGCGTTCAGTGACGGCGTGATCGCCATCATCATCACGATCATGGTGCTGGAGATGAAAGTCCCGCACGGAACCGATCTCGCCGCGCTCCGGCCGCTGATCCCGGTGTTCATGTGCTACGCGCTCAGCTTCGTGTTCATCGGCATCTACTGGAACAATCATCACCACATGCTCCACGCCGTCCGCCACGTCAATGGACGGATTCTCTGGAGCAACTTGCACCTGCTCTTTTGGCTGTCGCTGGTTCCGTTCGTCACCCGGTGGATGGGCGAGAACCACTTCGCATCCTGGCCCGTGGCGCTGTACGGAGTCGTGATGTTGATGGCTGGAGTCGCCTACTACATCCTGAGCCGCGCGCTCATCCAGCATCATGGCCGCGACTCCACGCTGGCTACAGCCGTCGGCAGCGACGTCAAAGGCAGGGTCTCGGTGGCGGTCTATCTCGTGGCAGTTCCGGCGTCGTTCTTCAACCGTTGGATCGCATTGGGCCTGTACGTCGCGGTGGCGATCATGTGGCTGATCCCCGATCGCCGGATCGAGCGGAAGCTCAGCTCCTCGGACTGACGTCCAACGCTTCGCGATCCCATCCGCCGAGACTGGCGGCGACGTCGTAGGTGCTGTGTAGGAACTCGAGCAACACGGCGTCGCGGTCCTGGGCCTCGAGCACCGCGGCGTACGGGAGAATCCACTCGTGTAGCTCCGGGTGATAGCTCGCCGTGCGCGGTTGGATCGTCGCCTCCGAACATCCCAATGGTTCCGGGTACGCGTAGGCGTAAAACGCCGGTTCCCGTACCGGGCCCGCCTCGCTTCCGGGCCACCAGCCCGCGCTGATGCACTCGTGCGAGTACCCCTCGCGCGTGACTCGGTCCGGGACATTCGGCACGCCGCCCGGGTGGGGAGGAGCGCGCCGCCCCGAGAAACGCGTGCAGGAGAGATCGAACGCTCCCCACCAGAAATGGACCGGGCTGCACTTGCCGACGAAGGACCCGCGAAACTGCTTCAGGACTCGATCGATCTGCACCAGCACCCGCCAGAGACGATGGGCGGCTTCCGCATCGTACGAGGCATGCACGCGATCCACGGTGAACGGTATCGGGTTCGCGATCTCCGAAGGGACCGGCCAAATCCGAACCTCGACGTCCAACGATCGCAACAGATCCAGGTACTGCTCGTAGAAGTCGGCGGTGGCCTGCGGTACGAGCGGGAGCGTGTGGATTCTGCCATCGCTCGCTCGCGCGACGAGGCGGTGATCGACGAAGTCGAACTCGAGCTCGAGCGTGCGCTCGCCGTAGGGAATGGGTGACGTCCCGAGTCCTCGTGCCGTCACGTAGAGCGTGACCTGCCACCAATGGTTCTGCATCGGCGCCAGTGCGAGCCGCGTCTTGCCGACGATCTGCGTCCATAGGTGCAGCGAGGCATAGGTCTCCAGCCAGCCATCGAGGGGGAGGGCCGGCCAAGCGTCGGCGAGCCTGGCATCCGCTTCGGTCTTCGTCATGGGCTCATCCGTCCGCACGGCCGCCGGTTTACTACGACACGGTGGGGGCCGGCTCCATGAAGATCTCATCCACGTAGCACCAACCCCAATTCTCGCTCGGTTGAAAACTGCGGATGATCGGGTGATGGGTGCCTTGGAAGTGCTTGGTCGCGTGTTTTCCTACGGAGTTGTCGCAACAGCCGACGTGGCCGCAGGTCAAGCACAGACGCAGATGAACCCACTCGCCACCGGACGCGAGACATTCCTCGCAGCCGGCGGGCGTCTGCGGCGTCACGTCATGGACCTGGTCCAGGTGCGTGCAAGGTTTCGACATCCGGGCCTCCTATCGTTGAATCACCAGGACCTTCAGGTCGCGGGGAGAGAACGGGTCAGGGCGTCTTGCCCACGCTCTTCGTTTCCGGGCGGATCGTTTCGTGCAGCCGGATCGGCGCGCCTTTCCTGAGTCTCAGGTTCAGCATCTCGACGAACACGGAGAACGCCATCGCGAAGTAGATGTAGCCCTTCGGGATGTGGTGACCGAATCCCTCGGCGATCAGCGCCAGCCCGATCAGGAGCAGGAAGCTCAGCGCCAGCATCTTGATGGTGGGATGCCGGTCGACGAACCCGCTGATCGTTCCCGAGAACAGGAGCATGAAGCCGATTGCCAGCACGATCGCTGCGATCATCACCGGAATCTGCTCCACCATTCCAATCGCCGTGATGACGGAGTCTAGCGAGAACACGATGTCGAGCAGCAGGATCTGCACGATGACGCCTGCGAACGATGCCTTCGCTCGGACCTCGGGGCTCTCCTCTTCGCCTTCCAGCTTGTCGTGGATCTCTCGGGTGCTCTTGAAGATCAGGAACAGGCCCCCGAAGATGAGAATGAGATCGCGTCCCGAAATCGGGTGATGGAACACCGTGAACAGCGGCGCAGTGAGCCGGATCATCCAGACCAGCGACAGCAGCAGGCCGATCCGCATCAACATGGCGAGCATCAGCCCGATGCGGCGCGCTCGCTCCTGCTGGTGCGTGGGCAGCCGGCCGGCGAGAATCGCGATGAAGACGATGTTGTCGATTCCGAGCACGATCTCGAGCAGCGTGAGCGTGGCGAGCGCGATCCAGATCTGCGGCTGGAGGAACCATTCCATGGGACGGGAGCTCTCCGGTTGAGACGACGAGATCGTTGACGGCGACCGGCGGGCACTCTATCGCAGAAGGCCCGATCTCGCGCAGGACCGGTTGTCGATGGAACGAGACGCGGTCGGTGGAGCTCCGGTCAGGCGGCTTCCCAGCGACGGGCGAGCAGGCGGGCCGTGGTCAGGAACGCCACCGTGAACGCGCTCAGCACCAAGAGCTGCGGCCACAGCTCGACCAGCTTCGCGTCGCGCCAGAATACCTTGATGAAGCCGTCGAGCGCCCAGGCGTTGAACGTGAGAAGGCCGACCTTCTGCATCCCCTCGCTCATCATGAAACGGGGGAACATGCTGCCTCCGAGCGCGGAGATCACGAGGATCACGATGGTCGAAACGCCCGAGAGCTGAGCCCGAGTCCGGGACGCCGTGGCGATCAGCAACCCGAAGCTCGCAACCACGGCGGCGCTGAACGCCGTCATGACCGCGAATCCGGCCAGGTGCTCGAGTAGCGGCAGCCCGAACGCGAGCGCTCCGTACGAAAACATGACCGTGAGCTGGAGCACACCGAGCGCGGCCATAAAGCACCACTTTGCGATCAGGAGACCGGTCATCCCGGCGCGCGACGTCAACACGCGGTCGAGCGTGCCGGAGTCCACCTCGTCGAGCAGCGAGCCGGCGGCTCCCGTGCACGTGAACAGCAGGAACATGATCCCGATCCCAGCGGCGTAGAACGCGATCAGCGGGTTTTCGCGCTTCTCGCCCATCACGTCCACGACGCGCACGGGAATCGGTCCCGAATCGGTAGTGCCAGCGACGTCCTGCGGCGCGCGGGTAGGCTGCCCGCCGTCCTTCTCGGTCTCCGCACGGCGCAGCGCGGAGTCCTGGGCAGCCGTTTGCACGCGCAGCACGTGCTCCCAGGCCGCGATCGCCTCGCGCTGGCGCTCAGAGAGCGGTCCGCTGTAGCGCTCGAACAACTCGAGACTCGAGCGCACCATCAGGTCCGGCGCCGCTGTCATCGCCGCCTTCTGCAACAACCCCATGACGATCTGCGGCGCGACGGGATCCGATGGATCGGACAGCAGCTCGACCGGTGGCGCGCCCTCCGCTGGGCCGAAGCCGACGTGCATGCCCTTCGGCAGGACCACCGCGACCGGCACGGCGCCATCGCGCACCAGGGCCTCGGCTCGCGCGCGATCGAGCGGCGTCTGTGCCTCGCCCCGGCGGCCATGCGACGTTCGAACCTCCAAGCCGCGATCTGCCTTGAGCGCCATGACGAGGCGGCGGCTGTACTCGGAGCCGTCCTGATCCACGACCGCCGCCTCGACGCGTGGGGTGGTCCGCATGTCCTGCCCCGCGAACACCGCCGCGAAGATCGTGAAGAACGCGATCGGCAGCGCGAACGTGAGCGCCTGCGCGACACGGTCGCGGCTCAGGCTGATCCAGGCGACGCGCATCAGGGTTGCGATCATTCGCGCAGCTCCCTTCCGGTCAGGTGGATGAAGACGCTCTGGAGGCTCGGGCTCCGCACCGAGACGTCCTCGATCGTGCAGCCCGCGGCCTGGGCGCGCACCAGTAGCGCCGGCAGGTCGCTCGCGACGTCGGCGACGCGTGCACGCAGCGTCGTGTCGGCGCCGTCGGCCTCGAATCCGACGAGCGGTGTCCGGGGCGGACGATCGACGCGCAGCGTGACGTCCCGCGAGTCACCGATCGTCTTCCGCACCAGCTCGCCCAGCGTTCCCGAGGCGATCACGAGGCCACGGTCGAGAATGACGATCCGTTCGCAGCGGGCCTCCGCCTCCTCGAGCTGGTGCGTGGTGAGCAGCAGCGAGGTGCCGGCGGCGCGCAACCCGGACAGCATGTCGTAGATCCGCTCGCGACTCTGCGGGTCGACGCCCACCGTCGGCTCGTCGAGCAGCACGACCTGGGGCTCGTGCAGGATGCCGCACGCGATGTTGAGCCGGCGCCTCATTCCGCCCGAAAAGCGTTTGATGGGCTCGCGGCTCCGCTCGGCGAGCTGGGTCCATTCCAGCGCCCATTTCACGCGCTCCCGAAGCCGCGATCCGGAGACGGCGTTCAGGCGCCCAAACGCTTCGAGATTTTCGCGCGCGGTGAGCAGCGGGTAGAGCGCGACCTCCTGCGGCACGACCCCCAGAGCGGGGCGCGGGCTCGCAGGGGAGAGGGCCTCACCGAGCAACTCGATCGTCCCGCGATCGAGCCGCACTCGGCCGGCGATCGCGCGCACCAAGGTCGTCTTGCCGGCCCCGTTCGGTCCGAGCAGCGCGAGCATCTCGCCTGCGCCGAGCTCGAGCGCCGCGCCGCGCAGCGCCTCGACCTTGCCGTAGGTCTTGAAAGCGGTTTGAACTTGCAGCGTCGTCATGGTGTCTCCAGGCACGGCGCGCGCGCTGCCGTCCGATCGGACGGGTGTGCGGCCCACCCATGCATGAGACGCCACGGCGAGCCCCGAACGGGAGACTTTCCCGACGAACGGTTGGAAGCGACGGATCGGCGGTTCGGGGACGCAGCCGAGGCGGTCAGAGCGCCTCGAGAAACTCCCGGACCGTATGGGCGAGAAGCGCTGCGTCGTGCTGGAAGAACGCGTGCCCGCCTTCGAAGCGGGTCCGGCGCGCCCACGGCAATTGCGTGGCCAGCCAATCGGTATGGAAAGGTGGCACGACGCGATCGTGCCGGCTCGAAGCCAGCAGAATCGGCAGATCGCGCGAGAGCTGCCCCACTCGCCCGGCGAGACCCGCGGGCTCGGCGAGCCCGAGGTGCGCGAGCTGAAACAGCAGATCGCCTTGCGACACCGCCGCGGTCGCGGCACGGACGCCGCGCTCGATCGCTTCCCGTGGCGCCTCGGCGTGAAACAGCGAGCGACGGAGCCAGCGGACCTGATGGACGATGCGCGCCGTCGCTTCGGGGTGCGCCCAAGCCGGCGGCCAGGCGCGCAAGGCGGGCAGCGAGCCGGTCGCCACCGGCCCTTGCCGGTAGCGCGCGAACGCATTGACGAGGATCAGCGCCGAGACGCGACCCGGATGCGTCAGTGCGTACTCGAGCGCCAGCGCACCCCCGAGCGAGAAGCCGAACAAGGCCGGCGCGCGATCGCCGTCGCAGCGATCGAGCTCGGTCGCGAGCCGGTCCACCATCGGCGAGAACCCGTGCTCGGGTGTGGGGTCGGCGAGACCCTCGCGGCGAAACGGAAACACGCGCGTTTCGATCGCGGGCGCGAGCGCGACCTGCAACGCCTCGAAATGCTCGGGCGCACCATAAACGCCATTGAGAAGGTAGAGGCGAGATCGCGATGGCCCGACCGGATTCTCACTCGACATGGCAGGTTGCTCCGAGCTCGGCATGGGCGAGTCATGATAGCGAATCGCCGAGCGGCAGCCTACGCGTCCGCCTTCATCACGCGTCAGCTACGCGACGTCGCGGCGATCCTGCGGATCGAGCGCGTCGCGCAGGCCGTCGCCGAGGAAGTTGAAGCACATCAGTGTGAGTGAGAGCGCGATGCCCGGGAAGATCACGAGCCAGGGAAACAGCGCCAGCAACCGCGCGCCGTCCGACACCAGCGTGCCCCACGAGGCGTCCGGAGGCTGAACGCCCAGGCCGAGGAAGGACAGGAACGCTTCCTGCAGGATGACGGCGGGCACGGTCAGGGTCGTGTAGACGATCACCGGCCCGAGCGTGTTCGGGACGATGTGCCGGAAGATGATGCGCAGGTCTCCGGCGCCGAGCGCGCGCGCGGCCTCGACGAAGTTCTGGTTCTTGAGCGACAGCACTTGGCCGCGGACGATGCGCGCCATCGTCAGCCACTGGACGAGCCCGAGCGCGACGAACAGCATGATCAGGCTCTTGCTGAAGAACACGAGCAGCAGGATGACGAGGAAGATGTAGGGCAGCGAGTAGAGCACATCCACGAAGCGCATCATCACCTCGTCGATCTTTCCGCCGCGATAGCCGGCGAACGCGCCGTAGGTCACGCCGACCAGCAGGCTGACGAGGGTCGCGATCAGGCCGACGAGCAGCGAGATGCGGCCGCCATGAATCACGCGCGCGAGCGTGTCGCGACCCAGCTCGTCGGTGCCGAACCAGTGCGCCGGAGAGGGCGCCGAAGCCCCGAGCGCCAGGTCCTGCACGGTGGGGTCGGCGAGGCCCGGAAGCCACGGCGCGAGCGCCGCAATCGCGGAGAGCGCGGTCAGGAACGTCGCGGAGGCCACGGCCGCGCGATTCCTGCGCAGGCGCTTCCAGGCGTCCGCCCACGGACTCTCCGGCCGCTCGGATTTCAGAACCTGCGGCACGTCGGCCGGCGACATGGTCGCGGCGCTCACGGCTGCGCCGCCGGTGCCGGGCATCGCGTACCGAGCGTCATCGCAACTCCACGCGCGGATCGATCCAGGTGTATGCAACGTCCACGAGCAGATTCAGGAGCATCAGGAACAGCGCGTAGAACAGCACGACGCCGAGCACCAGCGTGTAGTCGCGGTTGAATGCGCCGGTGACGAGATAGTTTCCCAGACCGGGAATCGCGAAGATGCTCTCGACCACGATCGAGCCCATTACGATGCGCGCCGCAGCCGGACCGAGATAGGAGACCACCGGAAGGATGCCGAGCTTGAGCGCGTGCTTGAACACCACCGACCCTTCCGCCAGCCCTTTGGCGCGCGCAGTACGAATGTAGTCCTGTCTCAGCACCTCGAGCATGCCGCCGCGCGTCAGACGCGCGATGTAGGCGACATAGGCGGTGGAAAGCGTGAGCACCGGCAGCACGCGGCTCTCGGGTCCCTGCCACAGCGCCGGCGGCAGCACGAACAGCGTCAGCGACAATCCGAGCACCAACAACGGCCCGAGCACGAAGTTCGGGATCGACACGCCGGCGAGCGCCGCGGTCATGGCGGCAAAATCGGTGCGCGTGTTCTGCTTCACGGCCGCCACCACGCCGAGCGGCACGCCGATCGCGAGCGCGAACAGCAGCGCCCAGCCGCCGAGCTCGAGCGAGACCGGGAACGACTCGCGAATGATCTCCGTCACCTGCTTCGGCGCGTACTTGTACGACGGACCGAAGTCGAGCCGTGCAGCGTTCCCGAGAAAGGCCAGGTACTGGTAGAGCAGCGGCCGGTCGAGCCCGTACTGCCGCTCGAGCTGCGCCTTGGCGGCCGCCGGGATCTCGCGCTCCGCCTGAAACGGCCCGCCCGGCGCCTGCCGCATCAGGAAGAACGTGAGCGTCGCGATCACCCACAGCGTGGGAACGATCAGCAGCAGTCGCCGGAGGAGAAAGGTCGCCACGAACCTAGCGCCGGACGCGATCCGGGAGCTGGGCCACCGGCGCTGGATGCCGGTTCCAATCCCGATCGATCCAGACGCGCGTGAGCGGATGGACGTCGAGCGCGGTCGGGTAGAGGCCGCGCACGTATGGTTTCACCAGCTCGACCGTCGAATAGTGATAGATCGGGATCAGAACACCGGCATCGAGCACTCGCGCCTCGGCTTCCGCGAGCATTAGCATGCGACGAGCGGGGTCGACCTCGGCATCGGCGGCCCGCAGCAGGCGGTCGTACGTAGGATCGCTCCAGCCGGTGCGGTTGTTGCCGTCGCCGGTCCGCATGATCGAGAGAAACGTGGTGGGGTCGAGATAATCGCCGATCCACGAGCGGCGCGCGACGTCGTACTGGAGCGCGGTCGTCGCCTGCAGGTACGAGCCCCACTCCTGATTCGAGAGGCCGACCTGGATGCCAAGCTCGCGCTTCCACATCTCCTGGATGGCTTCCGCGATGCGGCGATGGTCTTCGCTCGTGTTGAACAGAATCTCCGTTTTCGGGAAGCCTTTGCCGCTCGGGTAGCCGGCGCGCGCGAGACATTCTCGCGCACGTTCCGGGTCGTAGGAGATCGGCGGAGGATGTCGATAACCGGGATAGCCGGAGGGCGGGAAGTTGCCCCATGGATCGCGGCTGCCCTTGAGCAGGTCGCGGGTGATCGCCTCGCGGTCCACTGCATAGTTGAGCGCGCGGCGAACCCAGACGTTGTCGAACGGCGGCCGTGTCGTGTTGATCGAGTAGAAGTAGACGGCTTGATATCTGCCGGTCCGGTAATCGTCGAATCCACGAAGGTAGGGGATGAACTGAGAGGGGATGTAGCCGCTCGGATTCCAGTCGGTGACGCCGGCCTTGTAGAGATTCGTGCAGGTGTTGAGATCGTCGATCGAGTACGCGATGACACGATCGAGCTTCACGCTCCCGGCGTCCCAATAGCGGGGATTCCGTCCGAACTCGAAGCGGTCGCGGCGCCGGTGATAGGTCATTCGGAACGGTCCGTTGCCGACCAGATGCTCGCGCTCGGTCCAGCGGTCACCCCAACGCTCGACGACGTGACGCGGAACCGGCAGGCACGTGTAGAACTGGGTCAGAAACAGGAAATAAGATGTCGGTTGCTCGAGCGTCACGACGAACGTGCTGTCGTCCGGCGCGGCGAGGCCGACGAGCGAGGAATCGGCGAGCTCGCCCAGGTTGTAGTTCTCAGCGTTCCGGACCGGGTAGAGGAAGCTCGCGTAGCGCGACGCCGTGGCGGGACGCAGCACCCGCAGCCAGGTCCACAGGAAGTCGCGTGACGTGAGCGGCGTCTCGTCGCTCCATTCGAGTCCCGGACGGAGGTGGAACGTGTAGGTCCGTCCGTCCGCGCTCGTCTCCCAGCGGTACGCCTGTCCGGGTAGCGACGCCAGCGTTTTGGGATCGGGAACGGTCAGGCCTTCGAACACCATCCGCGCCACGCGGCCGTCGGGTTGCCCGGACATCACGCTGGGATCGAGCCGCTCGGGCTCGGCGCCGTTCGCGAAGCGAAAGACGTTGTCCGCGGGCGGCGTGATGTCCCCGAAGTAGCGTGGACCCGTGCCCGCCGGTCGAGCTCCCGGCGGAGTCGAGGGTGTGCATCCGGCGAGGACGAGCGCCGTCGCCAGCGCTGCGCGCAGCGAGTGGTTCACGAGCGCGCAGTATAGCAGCGACCCGGCGCACCGCCGGCCTCCTTCCACCAGCGGGTGCTTTGGAACGACCGGCGCACCATTCGCGGTGCACGCGACCGCGCGTGTGCGTTCGACGTCGGCCGCAGGCCGGAAGGGCAGTGGCCAGGTCCGCTCGCACGAGAGCCACGCGAACGCCGAAACGGTTCAAGAGCCCTCGCGCCTCGTCCAGCATCGCGGGCGAGAGATCCACCGCCACAACCTGACCGTCCGGCACGGCCGCGAGCAGCTCTGCGGTCAGTCGCCCGGCCCCGCAACCCGCGTCGATGACTCGCTCGTTGCCCTCGAGATCCAGCCGGGCGAGGACACGCCGGCCCCATTCGAACCGGGGGATCGATAATCGTTGATATGCGACGGCATCCCAGTCCTGCGCAGCGCGAGCATCATTCATATGCACCCTATTTACTCGAGCCGGTGTAAAGCATGGATGACACTTCCCGCGTCCACGGGGGGAGCCAACCCGCGCGGCGCGATACACGGACGGCGCTCCAGCCGCCGGCGTTCCAACGGATAGTCGCTCTGGGGAGGTGGCCGAAAGCCATTGGCCCGAAGGTTGCGCTAGGGGGCCGCCGTCTTCTCCGCCTCGCTCGGCGACCCCCCCGGCACCAGGGCGGAGAACAGGGCGGAGAACAACGAATGATTCCGAATCCGATGATCACCTGCGCCGTTTGCGGACATCAGATGCCCCGCTCGAGCGCCCGCAGCTACCTGACATGCACGTGCGGCGTCCCGATCGTCTGCAAGACCCTGGACCCCGAGCCGGAAAACCATCTGTGGATGCAGGCCACGCTCGTCACCTCCATTGCGCTCGCGCTCAGCATTGCAATCTTCACCGTTCTCCGGCTGTTTCACTAGTCGGTCGTGCGGCTCGCTTCACCGCGAGCCCCAGATCGAGAACCAGAACCGCGTCCCGGCCAGGGTGTTGCGACCCGATAATTGGCGCTGAGCCGCGAACACCAGATCCAGCGGCTTCCCTCGTAGGACCAATGCGAACCCGGCGCTCGAATATCGAGAGTCCGCGAGCGCGGGGTCGAAGGTCCCCGGACGCGAGTCCGGAGGCCGGACCGTCTGAGCGCCGCGCAGCTCCGCGCGCACCGTCGCGTCGCGGTGCACCGGGACGCCGAGCTCGAGGGCATAGGGAACCTCGTCGGAGCGCGGACCACCCCGCACCGTGAAGCCCACCTCCCCCGTGACGTAGAAACGCGCCGTCGCGCCCCCGACGGCGAGACGACCGCCGTAGTCCACTTCTCCCGGTCCGAGCGCCGGGGGGCGGCCGGGATCGTACCCAGTCGGGACGCGTGACTCGGCCGATACCGACGTCACCACCGGGCCGGCCAACAGCCGCCGTTTGAGCTGGAGCGTGAGGTCGGAGAGACCCGAGTTACGGTGCAGTGCCCCGTTGCCCTCCGATTCCAAGCGTTCGAACGCCGTCCCCAATCACGGTCCAATCGTCGGTGAGACCGTACTCGCCATAGATCCGGAGCGCCTGACTCCGATACTCGTCCGTGTCGTCGAAGCCGGGCTGGAGGGCCATGAAGTCGACTTCGTTCCCGCCCTCGTCGAAACGCCGGTCGGTGAACCACCGACCGTAGCCAAGCGAGACGAACCAGCCCGCCGAGGGCCGGGTCCAAGCGCCGGCGTGCACCTGAGGGGCGAACGTGATCGCGACCGCGATCAGGCTGAGATAGACGAGTCGGATTCGCGAGGGAGAGTGCATGCGCCATGGTAGTACGCAACCGGGTCGAACCGGTGACCGCGCCCGGTGTGGTTCAACGGGTTCAACCGAAAGATGCCGCCGAACGCCGGCGAGCGAAGTCCGCTCGCATCGCCGCTGGATTTTCGTCGCCAACCTTGGCGAATGCTCGGGCCGCACGTTAGGCTACGCACAATGCCGACGACACGCACGCGCAAGGACCGGAGCCGCCGCGTGGTCCTCCGCCCTCCGGCCTCGGTCGGGGTGAGCATCCCGAAGCTCGAAGGCCCCGACAAGGTCACGGGGCGCGCCCTCTACGTCGACGATCTGCCGGTCCCGGGGGTGCTGCACGGCCGCACCGTCCGCTCCACCATTCCACTCGGGCGCATCCGCCGCGTGTCGCTCGATCGCAGCTTCGATTGGAGCGACGTCGTGATCGCCGACCACCGCGACATCCCGGGCGAGAACGTCGTGGCGCTGATCGAGGACGATCAACCGCTGCTCGCGTCGGACTATGTCCGCCACGCCGAAGAGCCGATCCTTCTCGTCGCCCACGCGGATCCCGAGAAAGCTCAGGCCGCCGTGGCGGCCGTGCAGATCGACGTCGAGCCGATGAAGCCGGTCCTGACGGTTGAGGACGCGCTCGCCGGCAAGGGACCGGTGCACGGGAGGAACAATGTCTTCAAGGACATCCGGATCGAGCGCGGTGACGTGGAGCAGGGCCTGCGGGACGCCGACCTTGTCGTCGACGGCACGTATCGCGCGGGACACCAGGAGCAGCTCTACATCGAGAACAACGGCATGCTCGCCGAGCGGACGGACGACGGCGGCATCTCCGTCCGCGGCTCGCTGCAGTGTCCCTACTACGTTCATCGCGCGCTGACGCGGATCTTCGCGCTGCCGCCGGAGCGGGTGCGCGTGATCCAGACCGTGACCGGCGGCGGCTTCGGCGGTAAGGAAGAGTATCCGTCCATGATCGGCGGTCACGCCGCGCTGCTCGCATGGAAGAGCGGCCGGCCGGTCAAGATCGTCTACGACCGACTCGAGGACATCGCCGCCACGACCAAACGCCATCCGGCGGTGATCCGAATCCGCACCGGCGTCATGAGAGACGGGACGCTGGTCGCCCAGGTCATCGACGTGGTGATGGACGGCGGCGCGTACGTGACGCTTTCGCCGGTCGTGCTCTCGCGCGGCGCCATCCACGCCGCCGGGCCCTACCGAGTTCCAAACGTGTCGATCCGGGCCCGCGCGGTCGCGACGAATACGCCGCCGAACGGCGCATTCCGCGGCTTCGGCGCCCCTCAGACGCAGTACGCGTGCGAGTGTCAGATGGACCGCGTGGCCGAGGCGTTGAGCATGGATCCGCTCGAGCTCCGTCGGCGCAACGCGTACCAGATCGGCGACGTGACGCCGACGGGTCAGGTGCTGCGCGAGAGTGTTGGAGCGCACGAGGTCCTGGAGCGCACCGTTCGGCGCGCCGACTACGCGCGCAAGCGCGCCCGTTTCGAGGCGGAGAACGCGTCGGCCGCGCGCCGGCGGCGACCCAAGGTGGAACCGGGTGCGCGCCGCGTGCGCAAGGGGATCGGACTGTCGCTCGTCTATCACGGCGCTGGCTTCACCGGCAGCGGCGAGGTCCGTCTGGGCTCGATCGCCGCGCTCGATCTCACGCCCGAGGGGCGGCCGCGAGTCCTCTCCGCCAGCACCGAGATCGGGCAAGGCACGGTGACGATGTTCGCGCAGCTCGTCGCCGAAGCGCTGCGCGTGCCGGCCGAGTTGGTACGGGTCGAGGCTCCCGACACGGATCGGGTGCCCGACAGCGGCCCGACCGTCGCCTCGCGAACCTGCATGGTCGTGGGCGGCCTGCTGGCGGGCTGCGCTCACGAGATGCGCGAGCGGCTCGAGCTGTTTGCCGAGCGTCCGGTGCTCGGCGGCCGCGACTTCCAGGCGGTGGCGAAGCGCTTCCTCCGCGAGCGCGGACCGCTGCGAATCGAGCAGCGCTACCAGAAGCCGCCGGAGATCGAGTGGGACGACGAGACCTACCGCGGCGACGCCTACGGAGTGTTCTCGTACGCGGCATGCTGCGTCGAGGTCGAGGTCGATCTCGATACCGCGGAGACCCGGGTGCTCAAGGTGACGACCGCCCAGGACATCGGCAAGGCGATCCATCCCGTGCTTGCCGCGGGGCAGATCGAGGGAGGAACGGTGCAGGGCCTCGGCTACGCGCTGCTCGAAGACGTGCGCTGGAAGGACGGCAGAGTCTGGAACCATCAGCTCACGAACTACATCATCCCGACCACGTCCGACGTGCCGCCGCTCGACGTCGAGATCGTCGAGATTCCGTACTCGCGCGGCCCGCACGGAGCGAAAGGCGTCGGCGAGCTGCCCATGGACGCTCCGGCGCCTGCCGTCGTGGCTGCGATCGCGCACGCCACCGGCGTCCGGATCGACGAGATCCCGGTCCGGCCCGAACAGCTTCTCGAGCGGCTCGCCGAGGAACGCAGAGGATGAGCGCGCCGCGCCGCCGGCCGTCCCGGCGGGATGCGCCGCCGGCGGCGCCGAAGTTCGCGATCGCGCGACCGCTCGTGTTGCTTAGCCTGACCGTCAACGGGCAGCGGCGCCGGCTGCGTGTCCCGCCGATGAAGCGGCTGCTCGACGTTCTGCGCCAGGACTGCCAGCTCACGGGCACCAAGGAAGGCTGCGGCGAGGGTGAGTGCGGGGCGTGCACGGTGCTGCTCGACGGCCGCACGGTGAACTCGTGCCTGATTCCGGCCGTCCAGGCCGACGGCGCGCGCGTGCTGACGGTCGAGGGGCTCGCGCGCCGGCGGTTGACGGCGCTCCAGCAGGCATTCGTCGACTCCGGTGGAGCGCAGTGCGGGATCTGCACGCCCGGCATGCTGCTCTCCGCCTACGAGCTGCTCCGGCGGCGGCCCGGACGCGTGCCGACCGATCCCGAGGTGCGCGAAGCGCTGGCCGGCAATCTGTGCCGGTGCACCGGCTATCAGAAGATCGTCGACGCCGTGCAGGCGGCGGCCCGCGCGGGCCGCAGGAGCCGATGAGGAGCCCGCTCTCGAGTTTCCAGGTGATCCGCCCCGCGTCGCTCGATCAGGCGCTCGAGGCGATGGCGGACGGCGGGGGCGAGGCGCGCGCCGTGCCGCTGGCGGGTGGAACCGATCTGTTCGTCTACCTGAACGCGGGTACCTGGTCGAGCCGCCGCTATCTGGACTTGTGGGGGTTGCGCGAGCTCGGCGGCATCCGCGCGACGGCGGAGGGCGTGAGGCTCGGCGCGCTCACGACGTTCAGCGAGATCCGTGAGCATCCGGTTCTGCGGCGCCGCTACCCGTCTCTCGTCGCCGCCGCGGCCGAAGTCGGCGCGCGCCAGATCCAGAACCGCGCCACTCTGGGCGGCAATATCGCCAACGCCTCGCCGGCCGGGGACTCGCTGCCGGTGCTGCTCGCGCTCGACGCGGTCGTGCACGCGCGCTCGTGCCGCGGGTCGCGCCGGATCCCGTTCGCGGAGATCTATCGCGGGTACCGGCAGCTCGCATTGGACCCCGACGAGCTGATCACCGGGGTGGCACTGCCGGCGCCCTTGCCGCGGACGTTTCAGTTCTTCCGCAAGGTCGGGACGCGGCGCGCGCAGAGCATCTCCAAGGTCGTCCTCTGCGGAGTGCTGCGCCAGGACCGCCGCGGCGCCGTCGATCACGTGCGCATCGCCTACGGCAGCGTCGCGCCGGTCACCGTGCGGGCCCGCAAAGCGGAGGACGAGCTGTGGAACGCGCGTCCATCGCCGGAGTCCGCGGCCCGCGCCCGCGCGGCCCTGCTCGACGACATTGCGCCGATCGACGACATCCGTTCCGATCGCGACTACCGGCTGGCGGTGGCGGGGAATCTGTTGGCGCAGTTTCTGCGCGCGGCCGATCCGAGATTCGCCGCCGGCTAGGCGGCGTTGCGCTCGGCCCGGCGTCTCGGAACCAACTGCGTCAGGCCGACGATGTCCTCGATCGTGAACGGCTTGGCCACCACCACGTCTCCGCCGGCGTCCTGCACCGCAGCGAGGCTGACTTCGGCGCCCCAACCCGTCACGAACGCGATCGCCAGGTCGGGATCGCGGCGCCGCAGCTCGCGCGCCAGGTCCCAACCGTTCATGCCCGGCATGCCGAGATCCGTGATCGCGAGCTGATGCCGCCCGGGCACGAAGCTCTTCAACGCTGACTCGGCCGACTCGAAGTCGGTGGGCGAGTGACCGAGCGCCTGCAGGATGTCGACGACGAGCTGGCGCACCGGTGCGTCGTCGTCCACGACCAGAACGTCCAGCGCAACGTGCGGGCTGGCCGGCATGACGACCAGCGACGGCGGTGTTTCGGCCTCGACTTCTCCCTTCGAGGCCGGCACCGACAGCTCGATACAGGTCCCGCCTCCCGGCCGGCTGTGGAGGCTGAGATGGCCGCCCAGCCGTTGCACGATTCCGTAGACGACGGACATTCCGAGCCCGGTGCCTTGCGCGCCCTTGGTCGTGAAGAACGGATCGTAGATCCGGCGTTGGACTTCTTCGGTCATGCCGACCCCGTTGTCCTCGACCAGCGCCACCGCGCGGCCGTCGCGCGCGAGCGCGGACAGCCGGATCCACCCGCCTTGCGGCAGCGCGTCGACGGCGTTGAGGATCAGGTTCGTGAACACTTCGCGCAGCTCGCTCGCCCGCGCCTCGACGACCAGGTTGCCCGTGGTCTGGATCTGGACCGTGATCTGGCGGCCTTCCGATTCGGCCTCGTCCCGCCAGCGCGGGCACGTGAAGTCGGCCGCCGCGCGGAGCGCTTCGCCGAGATCCGCCCGACCGGTGGCGGTCGGTTCGTCGCCGCGGCTGAACTGTTGCAAGCGCCGCACGGTTTCGGCGCCGTCGCGTGACGCGAGCTCCATGACCGCGAGCGAATCGAGCAGCTCGTCCGTCGACAGCGCGCGTGCCGCCGCTTGCCGGCGCAACAGCTGAATGCGACCGAGAACGGCGCCGAGCACGTTGTTGAAGTCGTGCGCCACTCCGGACGCCAGCTCGCCCGTGGCGCGGAGCTTCTCGTTGCGCACGAGCTGGTCACGGGTGGTCTCCAGCTCCTGGAAGGCCTGCTCGAGTCGTCGCTGCAGCACGTCGGCGCGGATCGCCGACGAGAGGTGGGTCGCGAGACCGGCGACCACGCGCACTTCGGAGGGCGTGAACGCGCCGTCTTCGCGGGCCGCCAGCAACAGCAGCGCGGGCACTCCATCCTCGAGGTCCAGCGGGACCAGCAGCGCGGACCGGTAGCCCGCTCGTGCGAGGTCCAGGGACAACCGGTCGCGCGGCGCGTCCAGAGCGAGCCGGAACAACGTGGAATCCGGGCTCGTGAACTGATTGGCCAGCTCGGGATCCAGCGCGCGACCCTGCTGGATGCCGCCCCAGCCGATCAGCGGGTCGAAGTGCTCGAAGATCAGCTCGGGAGGATCCCGGGCCGGCATCGCGAGCGCCACGCCTTCGCATCCCGTCACGCGTCGCACCTGGGCGGCCACGACCTCGAACACCCGGCGCGGGTTGTGCCCGGCGCGCACACCGTGCGCGATCGCGACCACCGCGTCGGCCGCATCGCGCAGCGCCGCCGCTTCCGACCGCTCGCGCTTCTGCGTCTCGGCGAGGGTGAGCGCCATGGTGTTGAGGGATTCGGCGAGCGCGCCGAGCTCGTCGTCGCCGCGCACGGGTAGTCGGCGTTCGAGATGGCCGGCGGCGATGTCCTTGGCGAGATCGCTCGCTTCGCGCAGCGGGCGCACGACGATCCGCAGCATGAGGAAGGACGCGAGCACCGCCAGGGCGAACTCGACCAGCAGCAGCATGAAGCCCAATTGCGCCTGAGTCGCGACCGCGACTTCCAGCCGTTCGGTCGAGATCACGAGTCTTACCCAGCCCAGCAGTTTCGGGTCCTTCCTGGCGGCGCGCCCACCGACCTCGCCGAAGACTTCTCTCGCCTCGGCCGCCGGCAGCCCGAGCCGGCGCGGCGCGTGCCACACCGGGACCACCAGCTCGCGGACCTCGAGATCGGAGATGCGGTGGGTGACGACCCTGAACTCGCGAGCCTCGGACGAATCGGGGGGAGGCGGCGTGAACGGCGGCCAGAGGCCCGGCTCGTTGACGGACCTCGCGATCTCCTTCCCATCGGCGCGATAGAGCGCGGCGCCGGCCACGTCGGGATCGCGCGCCGCCCGCAACACTTCGCTCCGTAGATCGACCTGGCTGCCGATCATGAGCGGCGCCGCCACCTGGCGCGCCATGCCGTGCGCCATCGTCCGCGTGCGGACGTCCAGCTCCTGCCCGAGCCATTGGTGCGTGAACGAGAGCAGCAAGGCGTAGAAGCCGGCGCCGGCCGCCATCAGGCCGGCCACGAACAGGATCACGACGCGCACGCGCAGCGTGTGCATCCGGCGCGCGAACAGCCCGGTCACGGCAGCACCTCGGCGTCATGCATTGCCTGATGCGACAGCTCGCGACCGAGCAGCCGAGCGGTCGAGCCGTTGACGACCAGGCGCGTGCGACGCACGGACGCCACGGGAATGTCTCCGGGGCGCTCGCCGGCGAGGATCCGCCGCACGACCGCGGCGACTTGCTCGCCCACCGAACCGTAGTCTGGCGAGATCGCAGCGAGCGCTCCCGCGCGCACCAGGGACTCCGAGAACACGAGCAGCGGTTTTCGTGTGACGAGCGAGAGCTCGAGCAGGAAGCGGAACGTCTCGGGCGTCGCGACCGTCGCATCCCCGGGCAGCCACAAGGCGTCGGCCGCGCCGGCCGCGCGCTCCGCCGCGATGGCCAGATCGGAGAGCTGTGCGATCGGCACTTCGATCAGCTCGAGGCCGCGACCTTTGGCCGCCGCCCGCGCTGCGCGCATGAATGCTCCACCGGTGCGGGTCCCGAAGAACACTGCGACCCGGCGGACGTCGGGAGCAGCGGTGCGCAACGCATCGAGCTCGGTGGCGGGCGCGATGTCGGTCGAGATCCCCGTCACCCATTCGCCCCGGAGATCGTGGCGCTCGGGGTGATGGATCACGCAATAGATGAGGGGTGTCCGCGGCAGCTGCGCGCGCGCGAGCGTCGCCGCCCGCAGGCCCACGGCGACCACGGCGTCGGGGCGGAGGGTGCGCAGCCGCTGCGCCAGCTCGTCGGGCGTGCCGTCCTCGAGTGAGAGCGGCACCACCTTTCCTCGGAACGCGCTCAGGAATCCCAAAGCGGCCGCGTCGTAGGCGCTCGCGCCCCGCGATTTGAGCAGCACGACCTGGCCGGCGGACACCGTCGCCGGCGGCAGCGCGAGCCCGAGCACGCACAGCGCTCCGGCGAGCGCAGGAAGGCAGGTCGTGCGCGCGGGGTTCAAGGGCGGAGCGCAGGCCGGTACACGAGCCTGCGGAGGCGGGACGGCATCGAAGCACCTCGCCGACATTCGAAACGAACGAAATCGCCGCGATCCGGGTCGCGGCGCGCGATGGGACGCTCTCGGTTTCGGCCCATCGGGCGTTTTGCTTGAGGGTGGCGCCGTGTTTTCGCGCCCCCCGTCGGGCCCCAGGCGGGCCGGCGAACTCGTTCAGCGCGGCCGAGTTTCTGCCGATATCCTGGTTGCGCCCGGACCGCGAGCGGCCCGGGGGCGTCGGGTTTCCGCCTGTCGCTGGGCGGCGGTGGCCACATCCGTCGGGAGGCCCCTCGTGCGCGACTCGTCGCGTCCCACCATGGCCGAGATCTCGGTCGTGCTCTCGCATCTCGCACAACGTGTGTCGGCGGATCAGGGGCCGGGGCTCGATCCCATCGTCGCGCCGTCGTTGGAGCGCGCCGTGATCGAGCTCCAGCGTCACATCCCGGGGCTCGAGAAGGCGTCCGACGCCGATGCTGCGCGGTCGTTCGCGGTCTCCGCCACGGACGCGCTCGCCCACGGTCGCGAGCAGGAGGCGCTCGCACGGGCGCTGCGCGGGCTGTCGTGCGCTCCGCAGGATCCGCATCTCCACTATCTCGCCGGCTCGGCGTGCTTCGAGCTCGGCGCCGTCGAGACCGCGCTGAAGTTGATCTCGCATGCGCTGTGGGTGAATCCCGGACACCCGGAAGCGCGCCGCGATCTCGACGCGTTGGACGCGTTCCGCGATCCATCCAAGCGCAAGACGGGCGCCAGCTCGCGCCGTCGCGCCGATCCGTCGGAGAATCCGGCGGCGGCACCGCTGGACGTTTCCGGGCCGCGCACGCCCCCCGAGCGCCGGCTGCGTTTCGAGTTCTTCGACGACGACGCGAACGAATCGGGAGGCGAGGAAAGAGCGGCGTGAACGTCGTCCTGCTGGCGGAGGAGTTCGGCGGCGAGACACTGAGTCCTTCGGGGATCTGGTTGCGCGATCTGGCTGGGCGCTGGGCCGCCCGCGGTCACCACATCGCCGTCGTCTGCCCTGACGATCACCAGGCCGGGCCAGCGGAGATCCGGCGCGAACCAGCAGGTGTAATTGTGTTTCGGCCCACCCCGGACCAGCTCGAAGAAGCGCTCGCTCAAGCGCTGTCCTCGGAGCCAGACGTGGTTCACGTCGCGAGCCCCGGTCCATTCGGCTCGCGCGTGCTCGAAGCCCTGCGCGACCTGCCGCTCCTGGTCGACGTGCATGATTTCTGGCCCATCTGTCCCAATCGCGATCTGATCCGCCGGCCGCATCTCGAACCGTGCGACGAGCACTTTCCATTTCTCGGCTGCGGGCCGTGCGCAGGGCTCCAGCGCCTGCGCCACATGGACGAGCGCGCGCAGCTGGCGGCGAGCGCGCGCATGGTGCTCACGCATTCGAGCTTCAGCCGCATGCGGCTCCGCGCAGGGCTCGGGCGCAAGGTCGAGCTGCTCGGCTACGGCGTGGACACCTCGCGCTTTCGCCCCACTCGGCCGCCGCCACCGCGCTCGCCCACCGTCCGAACCTGGTACGAAACCCCGGACCGGCCGCGGGTGCTGTTTCTCGGTCAGCCGACGGCGGCACGCGGCGCCGGCCTACTCGCCGACCTGCTGGTGGCTCTGCACGCGCGCGTGCCCGACGTCGAGTTGGTGATCGCCGGGCGCGATCCCGACCATCCGGATTGGGAGGAGATCTTCCACACCGAGATCCGCGAGCTGGGTCTTACGGAGCATGCCGTGCTTCTGCCAGCCGTGCCGAGCGAGGACCTGCCGGCTCTCTATCACGCGTGTCTGGTTGCGATCTCGCCCGGCTTCGGGTACGAGACGAACGGCCTGTTTCTGCTGCACGCGCTGGCGGCCGGCGTGCCGATCGTGGCGCATCCCGCCGACGGAATCGACGAGTGGGTGCATCCGGGCGTCGAAGGGGTGCTGGTGACGATGGCCGAGATCGGCGCGTTCGCCGACGCCGTTGCGGCCCTGCTCGCCGATCCGATCGCGCGAATGACGTTCGGCGAAGCCGGACGATTGTCCGCGCTCGAGCATCACGACTTCGAGCGTAGCGTCGTGGAGCTCGAGACGCTGTACCGCAAGTTGCGCGCAACGCCGGATCGGTCGGCGGCGGCGTGAACGCGGGAGTGAACGCCCGGGAGTTGGGCGCAGTGCGGCCGTATGCCAAACTCCCGCGCATGAGCTGGTCGGTCAACATCGGTCGGATCGCGGGGATCCGGCTCGAGCTGCACGTCACGTTCCTGTTGTTCGTGGCATGGATCGCGCTCTCGCAAGGTGTCGTGAGCGGCGACCCGGTGCGTGCGCTCGCAACCACGGTGCTGGTGCTGCTGGTGTTCACCTGCGTCGTGCTCCACGAGCTCGGCCATGCGCTCGCGGCGCGGCGTTACGGCATTCGCACCCGCGACATCGTGTTGCTCCCGATCGGTGGGATCGCGCGTCTCGAGCGGATGCCGGATCGTCCCCAGCAGGAGATCGTCGTCGCAGTGGCCGGTCCCGCGGTCAACCTGGTGATCACGCTGTTCCTCGCCGGGCTGATGGTGGCGTTGCAGAGGCCGATCACGACCAGCGGCATGCGGGACGGGCTGCTGGAATCGCTGCTCGGGATCAACGTGTTGATGGTGCTGTTCAACATGATCCCTGCCTTCCCGATGGACGGAGGGCGGGTGCTGCGCGCCGCACTCGCGCTCCGGCTCCCGTACCTGCGTGCGACGCGCATCGCCTCGACCATCGGGCAGACCTTCGCGCTCGCGTTCGGCGTCATCGGCTTCTTCTACAACCCGATGCTCATGTTCGTGGCGTTGTTCGTGTTCCTCGCCGCCGCCGAGGAACGCGCGCTGGTGCAGACGCGCGCGTCGTTGAGTGGCTTGCCGGCACGCGCAGCCATGATCACGGACTACGAGGCCTTGGAGTCCACGGATCCGCTGCAACGCGCCGTCGACTTGCTGATGGCGGGCAGCCAGCAGGATTTTCCGGTGGTCGAGGGCGGGCATCCCGTCGGAGTCCTGACGCGCGCCGATTTGATCATGGCGCTGCAGCGTGCCGGGGCGCAGACGCCGGCAGGCCAGGTGGTGAGGCGCAGCGGTCATACTGCCGAAGCCGGCGAGCCGCTCGAGCAGGTGTTCCAGCGCATGCGCGAGCATCGCCACACGGCGCTGCCGGTCGTCAGCGGCAATCGCATGGTGGGTCTGCTCACACTCGAGAACGTCTCGGAGTTGTTGCTGGTTCAGGACGCACTCAAGCGCCACGCCGCGCAAGGGTGATGGTCTCGTGAGTCGCGTTTCGCTCCCGGTCGGCCGGCTCGCCGCACTGGTGGCCGTCGCGGGTATCGCGTACACCGTCGCTCGCGGCACGAACGAGCTCCATTGGCGGGCACTGGCGCCCGGCGTCGAGTTCACCACGGTGCGGGGAGAGCCGTTCTGCCGCCGTGGCTCCTCGGACATCGCGGTGCTAAGGCTGGATCCCCGGCGGGTCGTGCTGCAGATGCTGCACGCCACGCGCGAGCCCGGCCACCAGCCGCTCACGATCGTGGAATGGCAGCGCCGCACCGGCGCGTTCGCGGTATTCAACGCCGGCCAGTACTACCCCGACTATTCGTATATGGGACTGTTGGTGTGCGACGGCGAAGTCGTCTCGCGCCGGCTTCATCCGAACTTCAAGGCGGCGCTGGTGGCGGCGCCCGTCAGTGGAGCGTCCGTGGCCCGGGTGCTCGATCTCGAGCACGATCCGATCGATCCCAAGGCGCCCGGCTGGAAGCAGGTCGCGCAGTCGTTCATGCTGTTCGGCCGCGATGGCGAGACGCGCGTCCGCAAGAGCGATCAGGTCGCCAATCGCACCATCGTCGCCGAGGACCGCCGCGGTCGGCTCCTCGTGATCACGAGCGAAGGTGGCTACACGCTGTGGGATTTCGCGGAGCTGTTGAAGCGTTCCCCGCTCCAGCTCACACACGCCATGTCGATGGATGGTGGCTACGAAGCCGAGCTGTGCGTTGCGGCCAAAGGGTTCCGCTACGCGAGCTTCGGGCGCTGGAAGAGCGAAGACGACGAGAGTGCGCCGGGGGCGCAGGTGCCGCTGCCCGCGGTGGTCGCTGTGAGGTTGCAGTAGGTGCGGCTGCGGAGCCACGCGCACGAATGGCTCGGAAGTCTCCGGTGAGCGGTTTTCCATGCCCACGTTGCGGCCGCATCATTCGCCGCATTCCCGCCTCGAAGGCCCGGCCCGTCTCGATCCACTGCCCGCGCTGCCGGTTCATGATGCACGACTACCCGCGATCCTGTGCCGGCATGATCGTCGTCAAGGGCGATGCCGTGCTGATGCTCAGGCGCGGCCATCGGCCCCGTCGCGGTTACCTGGATTTCCCCGGCGGCTTCATCGAGTCGGGTGAGGCAATCGAAGGCGCCGCCCGGCGTGAGTTACAAGAGGAGACCGGCCTCGTCGTC
>DASQFU010000210.1:0-5648 GCA_035632955.1 Candidatus Limnocylindria bacterium | reverse complement strand
GCCGCACCTGGCGCTTCTTCGAGACCTTCGTGACGCCAGCGGACCACAGCCTGCCGCCCGACAATTTCCAGGAAGACCCCAAGCCGGTGCTGGCCCACCGCACCTCCCCCACCAATCTCGGCCTGTACCTTCTTTCCACGGTCAGCGCCCGCGACTTCGGATGGGCGGGAATGATCGAGACCGTCGAGCGGCTGGAAGCGACGCTCGCGACCATGGGCGGCATGCCGCGGTTCCGCGGCCACTTCTATAACTGGTACGACACGCGGGATCTTCGGGCTTTGGACCCGCAATACGTCTCTTCGGTGGATAGCGGCAATCTGGCGGGGCACCTGATCGCTCTTGCCAATGCCTGTCGCGGGTGGATCGGCAGCCCGGTGGCGGGTGCGGAACGGTTTGCCGGCATCGAAGACGCCCTGCAGCTGACGCGCGAAGCGTCTCAGGGATTTCGCGACGCCCAGCTTGACGAAGCGCTCGAAGCGCTGGCCGCTACGCCCTCCGAAGAGGCCGCGGCCACCATGGTCGACATCGCCCGCACGCTGGCGAGCGAACGCGGCGACGACGCCGGCGCCGAAATGCTGTTTTGGGCGGAAGCTACGCAACGCTCCATCAAGAGTCACGGCCGCGACCTGGCGCCGGACGCCGCGCGGGCTCTCGGAGGGCGCCTCGCCGCGCTCGAGGCGACGGCGCGCGCCATGGCCGGCGCGATGCAGTTCGGCTTTCTGCTCGACGCGGAGCGCAGGCTCCTCTCGATCGGCTATCGGGTCGCGGAGGGCGCTCTCGACCCGAACTGCTACGACCTGCTCGCCTCCGAGGCGCGCCTTGCGAGCTTCGTGGCGATCGCCAAGGGCGAGGTCGCCCCGCGCCACTGGTTCCGGCTGGGGCGCGCCGTCACGCCGATCGGACGCGGCGCGGCGCTGATCTCCTGGTCGGGATCGATGTTCGAGTATCTGATGCCCTCGCTCGTCATGCGGGCACCGGCCGGGAGCCTCCTCGAGCAGACCAGCCGCCTGGTGGTGCGCCGGCAGAAGGCCCATGGCGCGGCGCTCGGTGTGCCCTGGGGGTTTTCGGAGTCCGCCTACAACGTGCGCGACCTGGAGCTGACCTATCAGTACTCGAATTTCGGCGTCCCGGGTCTGGGTTTGAACCGCGGCCTTAGCGAGAATGTCGTCATCGCGCCCTACGCGACCGCGCTCGCCGCCATGGTCGATCCGGAAGCAGCGGCGCGCAACTTCGCCCGGCTCGCGACCCTGGGCGCGCGCGGTCGCTACGGCTTCTACGAAGCGCTGGATTACACCCCCGCACGCCTGCCGGCGGGGCAGGACGTCGCCATCGTCCGCGCCTTCATGGCGCACCACCAGGGCATGACGATCGTCGCCATCGGCAACGCCCTGATCGACGGGAAGATGCGGGCCCGGTTTCATGCCGAGCCGATCGTGCAGGCGACCGAGCTTCTGCTGCAGGAACGCACGCCGCGCGATGTCGCGGTGGCCCACCCCAGGGCGGAAGAAGTCAAGACGGCAGCGACGGTCCACGACCTGGAGCTGCCCGCGGTGCGACGGCTGCGCTCCGCGCACGGCGCCACGCCGCAGGCGCACCTGCTTTCGAACGGCCGTTATGCGGTGATGCTGACCGGGGCCGGCTCCGGGTACAGCCGCTGGGGCGATCTCGCCATCACCCGCTGGCGCGAAGACGTCACGCGCGACGACTGGGGAAGTTATGTGTTCCTGCGCGACGTGGACAGCGGCGAGCTGTGGTCCGCAGGCTACCAGCCGAGCGGCGTCGAACCCGACAGCTACGAGGTGACGTTCACCGAGCATCGTGCCGAGTTCGTGCGGCGCGACGGAACCATCGCCACCAGCCTCGATGTCTTCGTCTCGCCGGAGCACAACGCCGAAGTCCGCCGCGTGTCGGTCGCGAATGCGGGATCCCGGAGCCGGGACATCGAGCTCACCTCGTACGCCGAGCTCGCGCTGGCGCCGCCCGCCGCGGACACGGCGCACCCGGCCTTTTCAAAGCTGTTCGTGCAAACCGAGTATCTCCCCAGGCTCGGCGCCATTCTGGCGACGCGCCGGCGTCGCTCGAGCGCCGAGCCCGAAATCTGGGCGGCGCATCTTGCCGTCGTGGAAGGCGAGGCGCTGGGCGAGCCCGAGATCGAAACCGACCGGGCCCGCTTCCTCGGCCGCGGACGCGAAGTGCGCTCGGCGATCGCGGTGATGGACGGCCTGCCCCTTTCCCGACCCCTCTCCAATACCGCCGGCACGGTCCTCGATCCGGTGTTCGCGTTTCGCCGCCGCGTGCGGGTGCCGCCGGGCGGGACGGTGCGCGTTGCGTTCTGGACGATCGTCGCGTCGTCGCGCGACGAGGTGCTGGATCTGGCCGACAAGCATCGCGACGCGACGGCCTTCGACCGCGCGGCCACCCTGGCGTGGACCCAGGGGCAGGTGCAATTGAGCCATCTCGGTATCGATCCGGATCAGGCCGGCCTGTTTCAGCGTCTCGCGGGCCACCTGCTCTACGCCGATGCGTCGCTGCGTCCGTCGTCCGACGCTCTGCGCCGCGGCGGCGGCGCTCCGCCGGGGCTCTGGGCGCAGGGCATTTCCGGCGATCTGCCGATCGTTCTCGCGCGCATCGACAACCTCGAGGACGTCGCCATCGTGCGCCAGTTGCTGCAAGCCCACGAGTACTGGCGGATGAAGCAGCTCGCCGTCGACCTGGTGATCCTGAACGAAAGGGCCTCCTCGTATATCCAGGACCTTCAGATCAGCCTGGAGGCGCTGGTCCGGACGAGCCACACCCGACGGCAGATCGGAGCTGACCTCGCGCGAGGCTCCGTGTTCGTGCTGCGTGCCGATCTCATTTCGACGCAGACACGCGCCCTGCTTCTCTCCATGGCCCGGGCGGTGCTGTTGGGACGACGCGGCACGCTCTCGGAGCAGCTCGCCCATCTCCAGGAAGCGGACGCCCCGGCACCGCCGCAAAAACGACTTCCGCTCACGCTGGTATCAAAAGCCGTTGCGGTGCCGCCGAAGCTCGAATTTTTCAATGGGCTGGGCGGATTCGCCGCGGACGGGAAGGAGTACGTGACGATCCTCGGCGCCGGGCGGTCGGTCCCGGCGCCGTGGATCAATGTCATCGCCAATCCCTCGTTCGGCTTTCAGGTCGCGGTCGAGGGCGGCGGCTACACCTGGTCGCTCGGCAGCCGCGAGAACCAGCTCACGCCCTGGTCGAACGACCCGGTCAGCGACCGGCCGGGCGAGGTCCTCTATGTGCGCGACGAGGAGTCCGGCGAGCTGTGGGGGCCGACGGCCTTGCCGATCCGTGACGACGCGGCGCCCTATGCCGTCAGCCACGGCCAGGGATACAGCCGGTTCGAGCACAGCGCACGCGGCATCACGCTCGATCTCCTCCAGTACGTGCCGCTCGAGGACCCGATCAAGATCTCGCGGCTGACGATCCGCAACACCTCGGAGCGAACCCGGCGGCTTTCGGTCACGGCCTATGTCGAGTGGGTGCTCGGCGCGTCGCGCGGCGCGTCCGCGTTTTCGGTCGTCACGGATATCGATCCGCAGACCGGCGCGATGCTCGCGCGCAACCCCTGGAACATGACCTTCGGCTCGCGTGTCGCCTTTGCGGACCTGGGCGGACGACAGACCGCCTGGACCGGCGACCGCCGGGAATTCCTCGGGCGCAACGGCACGCTCGACAACCCGGCCGCGCTCGCGGGGGAATCGGTCCTCTCCCAGCGGGTCGGCCCCGGCCTCGATCCCTGCTGCGCGCTGCAAGCCCCGCTCGAGCTCGAGCCGGGCAGCGCGGTGGAAATCGCCTTCTTCCTCGGCGAGGCAGCGACGGCGGCCGATGCGCAATCCTTGATCGAGCGCTACCGGGCGGCCGATCTCGATGCGGTCCTGCGCGAAGTGATTGCCTACTGGGATGAGGTGCTCGGCACGGTTCAGGTGAAAACGCCGGACCGGTCGATGGACCTGATGCTCAATCGCTGGATGCTCTATCAGACGCTCGCCTGCCGCATGTGGGCGCGCTCGGCGTTCTATCAGGCAAGCGGCGCCTACGGTTTCCGCGACCAGCTCCAGGACGTAATGGCGCTCGCCCTGCCGCGACCGGCGCTGGCGCGCGAGCACCTCCTGCGCGCCGCCGCCCGGCAATTCGTCGAAGGCGACGTCCAGCATTGGTGGCTGCCGCCGTCCGGCCACGGCGTGCGCACCCGTATTTCAGACGATCCGGTATGGCTCGCCTACGCCGCCGCGCACTATGTCGAGACGACCGGTGACCTCGCGGTGCTGGACGAGCGCGTCGCGTTTCTCGAAGGCCAGCGCCTGCGGCCGGGCGAGCACGACGCCTACTTCCAGCCGATGGCTGCGGAGCAGAGCGCAACGCTCTTCGAGCACTGCGCGCGCGGCCTCGACCAGGCTCTCGCCGTCGGCGAGCACGGCTTGCCGCTGATCGGCACGGGCGACTGGAACGACGGCATGAACCGCGTCGGCGAGCTGGGCAGGGGCGAGAGCGTCTGGCTTGGCTGGTTCCTGCACACGACGCTTGCGGCGTTCGCGCCGCTGGCGAAAGCTCGCGGCGAGCCTGCGCGCGCCGAGACGTGGCTATCGCACACCGGAGCTCTGCGAGCCGCGCTCGAGCAGGAGGGCTGGGACGGCGACTGGTACCGGCGCGGCTACTTCGACGACGGCTCGCCGCTCGGCTCGTCCGCCAGCACCGAATGCCGGATCGACTCGATCGCGCAATCCTGGAGCGTGATCTCCGGGGCCGCCGACGCGGCTCGCGCCCGGCGTGCCATGGCCGCTGTCAGCGACCAGCTCGTCAGGGAAGGCCTCGCCCTGTTGTTCACGCCGCCCTTCGATCACACCCCGCACGATCCCGGCTACATCAAGGGCTATCCGCCCGGCATCCGGGAAAACGGCGGCCAGTACACCCATGCTGCGGCATGGTCGGTGATTGCCTTCGCTGCCCTCGGCGACGGGGACCAGGCCACGAGCCTGTTCTCGCTCCTGAATCCGATCAACCGCACCAGCACGCGCTCGGACTTGCGCCGCTACAAGGTCGAGCCCTACGTCGTCGCCGCCGACGTGTATTCGGTCGCTCCGCACGCCGGCCGCGGCGGATGGACCTGGTACACCGGCTCTGCCGGGTGGCTGTACCGCGCCGGCCTGGAAGCGATTCTCGGATTCCGGCTGCGGGGCGCGCACCTGCTCCTCGACCCCTGCATACCCAAGGCATGGCCCGGCTTCGACATCGTCTTCAAATATCGCTCTGCCCGCTACGAAATTACGGTCGAGAACCCCAATGGCGTGAGCCGCGGAATCGTGGTCGCAGAGCTCGACGGCAAGACGCTGCCGGAAGGCCCGACCCGGGTACCGCTCATGGAGGATGGCGCCCACAAAGTGCGCGTTGTTCTCGGGTAGGCCTTTGTTCGGAAGCGCACAGACCGGGGCCGGATCCATTGCACATCATGCGGAATGCGCTGCATTCCGCTCGATCCTTGCCAGCCAAGGCGCAACGCTGCACTAACACGCGAGTGATGCACCACGTTCAAACTGAGACGGACGTACCGCAAGCAAGGAGCTTGATTCACCTTGTACGTGGGGGAGCGTACATACCGTGCGCGATCCAGCTTGGACAAT
>DASQFU010000209.1:0-1639 GCA_035632955.1 Candidatus Limnocylindria bacterium | reverse complement strand
GTACAAGCACGAGCCGCTCTAGATCCCGCCGCCGTCCGCGAGGGCACCGCGCGCGCGCACGAAGCGTTCGGCGAGCTCACCTTCCTCGTGAACAACGCCGGCATCCGGCATTACGCGCCGCTCCTCGAGTACACGGCGGAGCAGTGGCGCGACACCATCGACGTCGACCTGACCGGCGCGTTCTGCTGCGCGCAGGCGATCGTGCCGCGACTGCTGGAGAACGGCGGTGGCCGGATCGTGAACATCGGCTCGATCGTCGGACGGATCGGGACGCCAACCGGGTCGCGTATTGCAGCGCCAAGGCGGGAATCGAGGGGTTGACGCGGGCGCTGGCGATCGAACTCGGCCCGCGCGAGATCACGGCGAGGCCGGGGGCGGCGTTCCTGACGGCACCGATCAGCTCCAGCGCGAAGCGCGCGCGGTTCTCGAGCGGCCCGCCGTAGCGGTCGGTCCGTCGGTTCTCCGCGGGCGCGCGGAACTGCGACACGAGATACCCGTGCGCGCCGTGCAGCTCGACGCAGTCGAAGCCGGGCCCGCTAGTACGCCACGAGCTCGTCGGTGACAACGCCATCGGCGGCGGCGAGCCGCGTCGTCATCGGCGGCAAGACGATGCGGTTGCGCAGCTCCACGCCGCCGATCCGCACGGGGCTGAAGAGCAAGTCCATCGCGCCGGCGCGTCAGGCGCCGGCCGGCTCCGCCATCCGCCCGCGCGGCAGTCGCGCCTCGGCGACCGCCGCGGCGATGCGCTCGCGCTCGTGCGCAGAGATCCGCTGCAACGGGGGACGCAGGTGCGCCTCGTCGACCCGGTCGAGCAGGACCAGCGCCTCCTTCATCCGGTTGTGCCCGTCGAGGAACGGGTCGCCGTAGAACACCCTGGCCAGCGTGAAGATCCGCTCGGCGAGGCGGTGCGCCGCCTCGATGTCCGACCGCTCGACGGCCTCGAACAGCGCGACGTGCAGGTCGGCGATCACGCTCCCGTGCCCTGACAGGATGCCATCGGCGCCGACGCACAGCGACGCCAGCAGGCCGGTGCTGAAGCTGCTCAGGACGGAGATCGGCTTGTCGAGTGCCTTGAGCGCCCGCAGGTTGCGCTCGTGGCGAACGATGTCGTTGGTCCACTCCTTGACCGCCACCACGTTGTCGATCTCCGCGCAGATCCGGAGCAGGTTGTCAGTCTCGAGGTGCAGCCCGGAGCTCGCCGGATACGCGAAGACGACGAACGGCAGGCTCGTGGCCTCGGCCACCGTGGCGTGGTGCGCGAACGCCATCTCGGGCCGCTGCTCCGAACCCATGGCGAAGACCGCGGACGGAACACGAGCAGGAAGTCTGCGCCCTCGCGCTCGGCCATGCGCCAGCGCCGCCGCCTTGTGGCTGCCGTCCTCGTAGATCCCGCAGATCACCGGCACCTTGCCGGCGATCTCGTCAACGGCGTCTGCCTCGCTCACTCGCTCGATCGGCTTGCTCGTCAGGTCCCCCGCGGCGCCGCGCACCAAACCGCGGTCGCGCCCGTCGGCGGATCAACCCAGGACGGCGTCGGCGACGGCGTCCGGCAGCTCGAGCGCAGCGAGGTGCGGGGCGCCCGGGATGACGGTGAAGCGGGAGCCCGGGATGCGGTCGGCGATCTGGCGCATCTGGGCGG
>DASQFU010000208.1:0-15550 GCA_035632955.1 Candidatus Limnocylindria bacterium | reverse complement strand
CACCTCGTTGTCCGCGTACGCGGCGTCGAACTCGGCGCCCGACTTGCCGCTCAGCGTGGCGCGCATCGCATCCTGGCTGCTCTTCAGGTTGCGGCTGGTCTCGTTCTCCTCGGGCGTGACTCCAAGCTTGGTGACCAGGGCCACCGCCTTGTCGTTGACCGACCCGTGATCCGTCATCATGAGGGTCGCGAACTTCTTGACCTCGGCATTCTGGCTCTTGGACTGCGCAAGCTTGGCGTTCTCGATGTCCGCGCTGTTGGCGGCGACCACGATCGCGGCGATCTGGGCATCCGTGACCGTCGGCATGGCGGCGGGCGGCATCTCGGTGGTGGATGAGGTTTCTTCCGTGGACTGCTGTTTTGCGCACGACGTGATCGCCAGGGCCGCAACCGCCAGCATCATCGCCACGCCGACGCGAACCACACGCATCTGATCGCTCATCGCATCATCCTCCAAGTCATGGGCCCTGGAAGGATGGAGGCGCGACCCGCTCCACCTTCCCGACAGTCGAAGTGAGCCAGGAGATAACCACGCTTGAAGGGCGGGCGCAATACGCCCGAACCCCTCAGGCGCCCTTCGGCCTGGCCAGTCGTTCGAGCCACGATCGGGCGGCAGCCACCTCGCCCGCTTCCACGGCGTGACCGGCATCGGTCCAATGGAGCGTCACGACTGCACCGCAGCGGCGCAGCAGCTCGGCCAGACGCTCGGTCTCCGCGGCCGGGACGATCGGATCGCTCCGCCCGGCACCGATGAACACGGGCGTCCGGCCGAGATCCGGCGTCGGCTCGGGGACCAGCGGCACCATGGGGCTGAAGAGAATTGCTTCTGCCAGTCTGCCCGGCTCCAGCAGCAGCAGGGCGCCGGCGATGTTCGCGCCATTCGAGAATCCGACGGCGCACACCCGGTCCGGATCGAAGCGATAGTGCGCGGCGGCCGCCGTGACGAAGTCGGCCAGCTCGTGCGCGCGCGCCTCCAGATCTTCCAGGTCGAACACGCCTTCCGCCAGCCGGCGAAAGAACCGCGGCATCCCGCGCTCGAGGACCTTCCCGCGCGGGCTGAGCAACGCCGCCTGCGGGTCCAGTGCCTGGCCGAGCGGCAGAAGATCGTTCTCGTCACCGCCGGTGCCGTGGAGCAGCAGGAGCACGCGACCGGCGCCGGCGTCGCCCGGCACGAATCGATGCGTGAATCCGAGCACGCTCTCAGGGTAGCAGACGCTTCGCGGCGCGGTCGTTTTACGCACGCACGCGTTGCGCTCGCGGCGCCCGAGCGTGCGCGGGCTTCTGCTACGCTGCGCCGATGCGTTGGGCGACGCTCGTGGTGGCTGTGCTGTGCCTGGTGGTCCTGTTCCCCGGCCTCGGGCGACCCGGGTTCGTCGATCATCGCGAGGCGCGTGACGCCGCGGTGGCGCGCGAGATCCTCCAGCGGCGCGAGTTCCTGACGCCGCTCTATGGCGGCGACGCGCACTTCGAGAAGCCGTTCATCGCCTATCTCCCGGAGATGCTGGCGCAGCATCTGACGCCCGGCTCGCCGCTCGGGCCGCGGGCGGTCAAGGCGCTACTCGCCGTCGGTCTGGTGCTCGTCACCGCGTCGATTGGCGCGCAACACTTCGGAGCGCGCGCCGGCGCCTGCGCGGGCGGGGTGCTGGCGACAACGCTCGGGCTCACCCTGGCCGTGCGCAGCGACGGAACCCAACTCCTGTGCACGTTGCTCGGCTGGGTCGGTTGCTCGGGCCTCGCCGACGCCTTGTTCGGCCGGCAACGCGGGCGCGAGCTGCGTCTGGTCGTGACCTACGCGGCGCTCGCGGCGACGCTCGTCGCCGGAGGTCTCCTACCCGCGCTGTGGCCGCTCGGCGGGCTGGCGCTCTACCTCCGGCTCTCGCGTATGCACGACGGCTGGCGGCGGGTCCGGCCGCTCCCGGGCTTCGCGTTGATGATCGGCCTCGCGCTGCCTTGGTACGGGGCCATGATCGAGCGCCATGGCGCCGAGTTCATTGCCAGGATGCCGTTCTTCCCTTACGGCGTCGAGGCGCGCGGCCCGTGGTATGCGGGTCCGCTGATCGCGCTGGCGTTTCTTGTCGTCGGCGCCTTCCCATGGAGCACGCTGCTCCCCGGCGCGTTGAGTCATGCCGCAACCTGGTGGCGTTTCGCACGCCGGACGCCGCGTCACGTGGCGCCGGCGAAACGCTCGACGAACGACGCGAGAACCGCCGCCGAGTCGCCGAGGCGCGACCCGCTCGTGCCGGGCGGCGCCGACACCGATCGACCGGCGTCCGATCCGCTCGCGCGCGAGCTGCGGGAAGAGACCGCCGCGCACTTCTTCATCGCGGCCTTGGGAGCGGCGCTGATCCCGCTCGTCCTCTACCCGGGCCCGCCGCTGCCCGCCGCCTTGCCGGCGCTGCCGGCGGTCGCCCTGTTGTGCGGCCGCTTTCTGGATCACCTGTTCGAGGATCCACGGCGGGTCGCCGAGCCGCTGACGACCGCGATCCGCATGCTGGCGCTGGCCGGCACGGTGGCCGCGATCCTCCTCGTGCTGCTGTCCCCGAGACTGCGCGACGCCGAGCACGAGCTTCGTCTGCTCGGGGCGTCGCTGCTGCTCGCGTCGTGGGCTCCGCTGCTCGCCCAGTTGCTCGGGCGCACGCGGATCGCGGGCGCGCTGCTCGCGCTTCCCGTCGCGATCGGAGCGCCGTTGGTCGGCCTCCGGTTGCTGCCGGCACTCGAGGACTATCTCAACAGCGCGAGCGCGGCCGCGGCATTCGACGGCATCGCCCCGCCTCGTGCGCCCTTGCTCCTGATCGAGCCGGCGCCGCCCTCGCTGCGGCTCGGTCTCGATCGCAATCTGGTGGTGGCGCCGGCGCTCGCCGAAGCGCTCGCGAAGTTCCCGGCCAGCGATGGCAGGACCTATCTGGCGTTCCGTCCGGCGCGCGAACGCGAGGTCGCTCGGACCGCCCGGACGCCGCTCGAGATCCTGCTGCGAACTCCTAGCCTGGTGCTGGCCCGGGTCGAGCCGCGTCTAGAACAGCCGCATCTGCAAGGCCTCGGAAGCAGTTTCGGCGTCGATCCCGCGCGCCCGTAGCTCGGCGGCGAACGCCGCGGGTCCATGCAACGTGTAGACCCGGCGCGGGCGCACGCGTGCCACCATCTCCACCAGCTCGTCGAAGTCTGCATGGTCGCTGAGCGGAAACACCGCGTCGCAGTGCGGCGCCCAACGGCGCTGCGGGCCGAGCGCCCAGCCGGAAAGGAAAGCGACGCGTCGCCGGCGGAAGCGGCGCACCAGCGGCGACAACGCCAGGTGCGGCGGAACGATCACGACCGCCGGGCGCGAAGGGCCGAGATCGTAAGGACGGCAGGCGGTGAACCTCACCCCCTGCTCGCGGTAGACCTCGAGCATCTCGAAGGCGCTCGGGTGCAGCGCCACCGAGTAGCCGCGATCGCCGATCCGCCGCGCGACTTCCTGCGCCTTGCCGAGCGAGTGGGCGAGCAGCACCGGAACGGCGTCCTGCGCGAGCGTGCTCTCGATGAAGTCCAAGAGCTCGTCCAGCACCGCTTCGCGGTCGGGGAACCGGTAGCGTGGGACGCCGTACGTGCACTCCATGACCAGGATGTCGGCTTGCACCGGCTCGCACGACTCCGCGGTCGCCGAAGCCTTGAGCCGGAAATCCCCGGTGTAGAGAATGCGTGTGCTCTGGTGCTCGAGCAGCACCATCGACGAGCCGAGAATGTGGCCGGCAGGAAGCAGCGTCACCCACGTGTCGGCATCGCGCCAGGGAGCGAGGAAGTCGTGCACCTCGAGGTCGCGGGCGCCCCAGCGACGCGCGCACAGCGCTGCGGTGCCCGGCGACGTCACCCAGCGCCGGTGGCGCCCGACGTGATCGGAATGGGCATGGCTGACGATCGCGCGCGCGCGTTTGCGCCGCGGATCGAGGAACAGCTCGGTGCCGAACAGGTGAACGCCGTCATCGAAGGTGAGCACCGGCGCACAATAGACGATGTCCAATCTCCTTGGTCACCACCATGGCCGGCGCTGCCGCGCGCGCCAGTGCTCCTACCCTGGTAACCCTGATCTATAGTCGTTAAAGCGATTAACGATATGTCGTAACTCGCGATATTTCGTTGACAGCTGTCACGGTATTTCGATAATGGACCCGTGCCTCCGATCAAGCCGACAGGGACTGTCGAGCCTGGGCCCCAGACACAGGACCTACTCCGGGCGCTCACGGACGATCTCGCCCAACCAGAAATCGCGGCGCTCGCGCGCGTGTGGATGGTCGCGCCCGGCGATCTCTGCCCGACGTGTCCGATGCGCTCGGAGTGCCCGGATCGCAGGCGGTGCTTGCATCTGGTCGCGAGCGCCGGGGCCACCACGCGCACTGACGGTCCCTACCGCCGCTTCCCGATCGGCGCCCGTCGCGTCGGCCAGGTCGCGTCCACCATGCAGCCGTTCGTCGCCCGCGAGGAGCTCGCGGCGAGCGGCCTCGCCGAGCCGGCGTGGCTCCTGAACCACGGCGTCCAGAGCTTCGCCGCGTTGCCGCTGATCGCCGATGGCGATCTCCTCGGCGTGCTCGCGTTGTTCTCGCGCCGCGTGCTGTCGAATGACGAAGTCCAACTCCTCGAGCTGACGGCGCGCCACGCCGCGATCGCGCTCGCCGCCGCGCGCACCCGCGACCTATCACACTCCGCGAGTCACGAGACCCACACCTCGAGCAAGGGAGCCGCACCTCCGTCGCTGCGCACGCTCTCCGAGATCCAGCGCGAGGCGATCGAGCGTGTGCTCGAGCACACGGGCGGCCGCGTGAGCGGCCCGCGCGGCGCGGCCGCGATCCTCGGGTTGAAACCGACCACGCTCGCGTCGCGCATGCTGAAGCTCGGCGTTCGCCGTCGCGTGCGATCTCGGGCCGTCGCTCGCGACCCAACCGCGAGTGCCCACGGCGACGACGAATTGTGAACCGCGATTCCAGCCGCGCCAACCGCGGTTCCGCGCTTGACGCTGTTGTGCGCGCTCCCTAGCATCGCGCTTGCCCTGCCCTCGGGGTGGCGAAGGGAGGTGAGGACGAATGAGGCAGGGACGGAAGTTTGTTCCGGTGTGCCTGGCGCTGGCGATCGCGGTGATGGCCGGCGCGACTCTGGCGGTGACGGCGCCGGTCGTCGCGTCGGAGAAGAAGGTCGCCGCGCCGGCGAAGTCGGCGAAGGCGCGGAACGCGATGCACCAGTTCACGGGCATCGTGACCGCGTCCGACAAGTCGACGCTCACGGTCGAGAAGCGCGGCAAGAAGCCGCGCACAGTGGTGTTCACCAAGCACGAGGAGATGAAGACCGTGGGCGAGATCGAAAAGGACGCACGAGTCACGGTGTACTACCGCGACGAGGGCGGACGCACGATCGCGCACCGAGTGATCGTCAAACCCGACGCGGCCGGCAGCCGCGGCTAGCCCCTTCCGGGCCGGGCGGGCCTCCGCGCCCGGCCCGTCGTCGTGACGGGACCCCGCCGCCTCACACGCCCGATCGGTGAGGACCATGTAATGGCGAGACGCACCGCAGCCGATCCCGATGTCGCACGGCGCCGGCGCCGCCCGCCACCAGGAGCCGCGCCGGGCGCGCTGATGGTCGACCCGAACGCGCCGCAAACGCTGATCGAGCTGATCGCCTACGGGCCCGATGGGGTGGTCGAGGAGCGCATTGAGAGTCCCGCGATGCTCCGCGATCGCATCGGCCGCTGGCCGGTCACGTGGGTGAACGTCGCCGGGCTCGGTGACGAGGCCACGCTCAAGCAGCTCGGCGAAACATTCTCCCTCCACCCACTGGCGCTGGCCGACGTCGTCAACGTGTACCAGCGCGCCAAGGCCGACACGTATCCCGAGCATCTGTTCATCGTCGCCCGTATGTTCGAGCACGACGTCGGAATCCAGACCGATCAGCTCAGCCTGTTCCTCGGCGCGAAGTACCTGGTCACGTTTCAGGAGCGCCCGGGTGATTGCTTCGATCCCGTGCGCGAGCGCATCCGCGCCGGTCGCGGGCGGATTCGCATCGCGGGCACCGGCTACCTCGCGTATTCGCTCCTGGATGCAGTGGTCGACAGCTACTTCCCGCTGCTGGAGACGTTCGGCGAGCGGCTGGAGAAGACCGAGACGCAGATCTTCGAGCGGCCGACTCAGCGCTCGATTCAGGAGATCCATGCGATCAAGCGCGACCTGCTGACGCTGCGCCGCAGCATCTGGCCGATGCGCGACATGCTGAATGGGCTGTTGCGTGACCCGAACCCTTACATCGAGCAGGAGGATCGGCTCTATCTCCAAGACGCCTACGACCACGCGGTCCAGGTCATGGACCTGCTCGAGACGTTCCGCGAGCTGGGTTCCAACTTGATGGACGTCTACCTCTCGAGCGTCAGCAATCGTTTGAACGAGGTGATGAAGATCCTGACGATGTTCACCGCGATCTTCATTCCACTGAGCTTCATCGCCGGCGTCTACGGAATGAACTTCGATGTCGACCGCTCGCCCTGGAACATGCCGGAGCTGCGGTGGTACTACGGCTATCCATTCGCTTTGCTCATCATGGGGTTGGTAGCGGTCGGGCTGTTGATCTTCTTCCGGCGGCGCGGCTGGCTCGGCGGGCACCCTGAAGAGGGCGCTCCTCCGACGCCGCGCATCGACCGCGAGCCACCAGCCAAGCGACGCAGCAAGCCGCCGTCGGGGTCGCCATGAGCGCCTCGATGCGGATGCCCCCGAACCACTCGCGGCGTTCGCTCTCGCTGTGGGCCGCGCTGCGCGTCGTACTCGGAGTCAATCTCGCCCTCGCCTCGACCGCGGCGACACCGAAGGGCGCCGGCAAGGCGCCCACCGGGCGGCCAGGAGCGTTCCGCATCGAGCACGCGTTGACGCTGAACACGTTCGCCGATCTCGCGTGGTCTGCGGACGGACTACGGCTCGCGTTCGTCGTCACCTCGGTGGATACCGCCGAGAACACGACCAATCAGGATCTGTGGATGGTCGACCTCGCCGCCGATCGCACGTCCCGCCTCACGCGTCACGCCCGACCCGATCTGAGCCCGACGTTCTCCCCGAGCGGCGACACGATCGCGTTCGTCTCGAATCGCGGCACCGGCGACGACGCAAAGTCCGCGATCCATCTGCTTTCGCTCCACGGCGGTGAGCCGTGGGCGTTCGGCAGCTATGACGAGGCCGTCAGCGAAGTGCGCTGGTCACCGGACGGGCGCCACCTCGCCTACGTCAAGGTCGACACGCTCTCGAAGTCCGCGCGCGAATGGCACAAGAAGAAATGGGACCACGTCGTCGAGGACGAGATCCTGCAGTTCCCACATCTCTGGGTGGTGGAGATCGCGACCGGCAAGCAGCGCCGTTTGACCTCGGGTCCGCAGCACGTCTGGTATGCGCGCTGGTCACCCGACTCGCGCCGGATCGCGTACCTCACGCGCCCAACCGGCAAGCCCGACGACGCGAATCTGACGGACATCGGCGTGGTGGCGATCGAAGGCGGGCCGGAGCGCAAGCTCGGCGTGATCGGCGGCGCGTTCGCCTGGTCCCCCGACTCGCGCTGGATCGCGCTCGCGACCGGCGCCGATCGCGACCAGCACGTTCAGAAGAGCGATCTCTGGGTCGTTCCAGCGGCCGGCGGAAAGCCGCGCAATCTGACGCACACCTTCGACGAGGATGCGCGCGATCCGGCATGGAATCCGACGTCCGACACGCTGTTCTTCCACGTCGCGGCCGGCGCGCGCACGATGCTCGCCACCGTGGCGCGCGCGGGCGGTCCCGTCGAGCTCCCAACGCGCCGTGAGGGCGAGGCCGGCGCGCCGACGGGCACGTCGAGCGGACGCATGGCCTGGGTGGAGTCGTCCCCGACCGAGCCGAACGAAATCTGGATCGCCGACCACGCAGCGGCCCAGGGGCGCGACTTCACTTCGCTCAATGCCAGTGTCGCGCGGCTCGCGCTCGGCACGACCCGCACGGTGAGCTGGATCAGCAGCGACGGAATTGGCGTGGAAGGCCTGTTGCTGCGCCCGCGCGACGCGTCCGACACCGCGCCGCTCAAGACCGTGGTGTTCCTTCACGGTGGACCCTACGGCGACCGCTATGCGCTCGGGTTTCAGACCACCGCGCAACTGTTCGCGTCGCGCGGCTATCAGGTGTTCATGCCGAACTTCCGCTCGAGCGGCGGCTACGGCACCGCTTTCATGCTGCGCAAACGCAGCGACTGGGGCGGCCAGGACTGGCAGGACGTGATGACCGGCGTGGACAGCCTGGTGCGCCGGCGGCTCGTCGATCCCAAACGGCTCGGAGTCACCGGCCGGTCCTACGGCGGCTATCTCACGGCGTGGGCGATCACTCAGACCGAACGCTTCGACGCCGCCTGCGTGATGCACGGCGCCGTCGAGCTCTCGTCGTTCTATGGTCAGAGCGACGTGCAGAAGTATCGCGCCTTCGAGTTCCAGGGCTTCCCCTGGGAGTCTCCCGAGAAATGGGCGCGCTCCTCTCCCATGACGCACATCAAGAACGTTCGCACGCCGACGCTGCTCCTGACCGGCGAGGAGGATCGGCGCGTGCCGTACCCGCAGGCCCAGCAGCTCTATCGCGCCCTGCGAGGTCTCGGCGTGCCGACCGAGTTCGTCCACTATCCGCGCGAAGGCCACGTCGTGCGCGAGTACCGTCATCGTTGGGATCAGATGAACCGCATGGTGGCGTGGTTCGATCGGTGGATCCGATAGCATCCCGCGCGCCGGCGTCGGTCCGCAGGGCAGTAACCGAACCCAAAGCGCCGCGCCGGAACCCCGGGCCTTCGCTCCTGCTGCATGAACTCGAGCGACTCAAGGTCACGTACGATCCGGCCGCTGCGACCCGCAAGCTCGAGCTGCTCGATCAACTCGAGGGCGCGCGATTCGCGCGCGCCGACGAGGTGCGGCGTCTGCACGAAACGCTGTGCTTCCTGCGCGCGTATCCCGACAGTCGCGCGCTGCGTTCGTTCGTCGACCGGCTGCTCCGGCGCTTCGCGGGACGACCTGACCTCTTGCGTCACGCACGCGCACTCGCCGACTCCGGAATCGCCGGCACCGAGATTCGCTATCGCTTCTTCGCGCCGACGGCGTTCTGGCTCGCGTCGCGCTGGCCGCGACAGCTCGTGATCGACTGGCGGGAGCTCGAGCATGCAGACTTACTCGAGGCGCTGCTGCCGCTGGTCGCGCATCCGGCCGAGGCGCCGGGGCTCGACGAGTACGCGTTCAGCGTCCGCGAGTGGGTGGAGCGCCTGAAGGGCCCGCACGCGAGCGACGCTGCGTTCGTGATCCGCAGCCTGGCGGGGCTCGTGATGGACCCGTTCGCGAAAGAGATCGTCTTCGAGCGTCTGGATCTCCCGGTCCGCCTGAAGCCCGGCCCCGGCACGCCGTCCCGCACGGCAGCGCTCGGACCGCGGGCCGCGCTCCATCTGCAGCGACAGCCGCTCGAGCGCAGCCGCCCGATCACGCGCGCGGACGTGATGAGCGCCCCGCGCGGCGTGCGCCGTGTGCCGCACCGCGAGGCGAGACGTCTGATCGATCTTGCGCGCGCCGCAATGGTCACCCGGCACCGCGATCTCGACGTGTTCTCCTACGCCGAACCGCGCGACGTCTGGTGGGTGAATTGCGGCGAAGGGCTCGCATTCGCGGTGTTCGGCGCGATTCCCGAGCGCCGGCTGCTACTCGAGTCGGTGTATGGCTATCTCACGCTCAAGAACGGCGTGCCGATCGGCTACGTGCTCACCAGCGCGCTGTTCGGCTCGTCGGAGATCGCGTTCAACGTGTTCGAGACGTTCCGCGGCGCCGAAGCGGCGGCGGTCTACCGCCGCGTGCTGGCCATGACGCGGCGGCTGTTCGGCTCCGACACGTTCACGATCTACCCGTATCAGCTTGGCGAAGGGAACGACGAAGCGCTGCGCTCGGGCGCGTGGTGGTTCTACCACAAGCTCGGCTTCCGGCCCCGCGATCCTGCGGTCGCCAAGCTGGCGCGTGTAGAGCTCGGCCGCATGCGACGCAATCCCGCGTATCGCTCGAGCCTCGCCACGCTCCGGCGGCTGGCCGGCGCCAACCTCTATCTCGGAATCGGTCGCGAGCGCGTGGACATCATCGGCCGCGTGCCGCTCGCGAACATCGGTTTGTCCGTGACGCGCGATCTCGCCGAGCGCTTCGGCGGGTCATCCGATCGCGGTCGCCGGGCATGCGCGGCGGAGGCGGCCCGACGACTCGGCGTGCGCTCGTGGAGGCGCTGGACCGCGGGCGAGCGTCTGGCGTGGGAGCGCTGGGCGCCACTCGTCTGCATCCTGTCGGGCGTGGAACGCTGGAGCGCTGCCGAGCGCCGGGCCCTGGTCACGGTGATTCGCGCCAAAGGCGGGCCGAGCGAGCGAGAGTTCGTCCTGCGCTTCGATCGGCACCGGAAGCTGCGGGCTGCGTTCCGGCGCCTCGCGGCGGCCGGCGCGCCCTAGCCGTCCTTCGCCAACCAACCGGCGTCGCCTGTCACAAATCACGCGCTTCGTCTGCTCCTTCTCCCGCCAACCGCTTCACTTCTACCCGAGGAGGAGACATGAGCAAAGCACGAACCTTGACGCTCATCGTGATGCTCGCGCTCGTCGCCGCAGGCTGCGACCGAAGCCCGATGAACCCCGGACGCGGAGACCTCGCCCCCGGGCTCGCGGGCGCCGAGAGAAGTGCGGGTGGAGACGACGGCTGCGGTGATCTCCCGACCGCGCCTGCGAATCAACGCGTCGACCGGTACGATCCTTCGTTCCCGCACCCCACGCAGGTCACGAATCCTCTGTTCCCGATCCGCGAGCTCCAGCGGGTGGTCATGCTCGGCAACTCCGACGGCGAGCCGCTGCGCGTGGAAACCACGCTTCTCCCCCGGACCAAGACGATTCGCGTGAACGGCCGGCGGGTCGAGACCCTCGTCTCCCAGTACATCGCGTGGCTCGATGGGCGGATCCACGAAGTCGCGCTCGATTGGTATGCGCAAGACGACCGCGGAGCGGTCTGGTATTTCGGCGAGGACGTCTTCAACTACGAGGCTGGCAGAGTCGCCGATACGGACGGCACGTGGCTCGCAGGGAGGGACGGCCCCGCGGCGATGATCATGCCTCCGAATCCCAGAGTCGGCGACGTGTGGCGACCGGAGAACATTTGCGGCGTCGTGTTCGAGGAAGTCATCGCGACCGCCACCGGAGTGACGGTGCAGGGACCGCGAGGCCCGGTCTCGGGGGCGTTGGCCGTGCGAGAGCTCCACATGGACGGCACACTCGAGGACAAGACCTTCGCGCCGCACTACGGCGAGTTCTCCACCGGCTCCGGCGCCAATCTCGAGGCGGTGGCGCTGGCCGTGCCAACGGACGCGCTTTCCGGTCCAACCCCCACGGAGCTCAAGATTCTGTCGACCGGGGCGTCCAAGATCTTCCGCGCCGCCAAGCACAAGAACTGGAACGTCGCGTCGTCGACCTTTGCGGCCATGACCGCCGCGTGGAACGCGTATCGGGGTCGCGGAGTGCCGCCAATGCTCGAGGCACAGATGAACGTCGCGATCGACGAGTTGGACGAGGCGCTCGACGCTCGGCAGATCGCGGCGGCTCGCCAAGCGAGCATCGACGTCGGTCGCGCTAGCCTCGACTTCCAGCTCCAGTTCCGGCCGCGGACCAAGATCGATGTCGCTCACATCGGCCTGTGGTTGAAACAGCTCGTCGTGGATGCGGCGGCTCGTGACCGGGACGCGGTCCGGGGCGACGTCGCCACGATCCGCTGGATCCAGAGCCGATTCGAGCGTCCCTCCGAACGCGACTTCGACGACCAGCTCAGCGCCGTGCACGACGGGGTGCTCGGCGCCAATCCTGCCGCAGCGGTCGAGCGTGCCGAAAGGCTCGAGGAACATCACGCGCAAACGAGCGGAAGCGATTCCGACATGTGACGAGAAAGCGATTCAGAGCCGGTACCGGGCGAGCCACGCTACAGATCGGGCTCAACCCAGGTCGAGTTCCACGGCCGACTGTTCGGAAGTCCGGTGGAGGATGGCCTCCTTCGGGGGAGTGGGGAGGCGAGACCACACGCCAACCCCTCCCCGCCACCGAAGTGCTCGACTTCGCGGAGCCTCGGCTTCGGTGGCGCTAGAGAATCCGCTTCCCGAGCACACTCTGCGCGAGCTCCGCAGCCAGGATCCCGGTCATGTTCTGGGTATCGAGGACCGGGTTCACTTCGACCAGATCGATGGCCACGATCTCGGCGCGATCGTTGAGCATCTCCATCGCCAGGTGCGCTTCGCGGTACGTGATCCCGCCCCACACCGGCGTGCCGGTCCCGGGCGCGTCTTCCGGATCGACGACGTCGAGATCGAAGGAGAGATGGATGCCCGCCGTTCCATCGCTCGCGATCCGGATCGCTTCGTCGACGACGTCGCGCATGCCACGCTCGTCCACGTCGCGCATCGTGTAGCACGTCACGCCGCAGCTCTTCAGCGTCTCGCGCTCGCCCGCGTCCAGGTCGCGGATGCCGATCAACACGACGTTGCGCGCCTGCGCCTTCGGCGAGCGGCCCCCGAGGTTCACGAGATCCGGATCGCCCATGCCGAGCGAGACGGCGAGCGACATGCCATGGATGTTCCCCGAAGGCGTCGTGTCGGGCGTGTTGGCGTCGCCGTGAGCGTCGAACCAGATCAGCCCGAGGGTTTCCTTCTGCTTCGCGAAGTGGTTGCTGGCGCCCGCAACCGAGCCGATCGCGATGCTGTGATCGCCGCCCAGCACCAGCGGCATGTGGCCTTCGGCAAGGCTGCGCTCGACTTCGCGGCACAGCTCGAGGCAGGTCGCGAGGATCGGCTCCTTATAGCGCAGGCGGCCCTGACCGACCTGCTGCGTCTCGGGAATCTTGACGTCCAGGTCCCCGAAGTCCTCGACGCGATGACCGAGCTGCTCGAGGCGCGACTCGAGCTCGGCGATCCGGATCGCCGAAGGACCCATGTCGACGCCCCGGCGGCCCGCGCCCAGATCGACCGGTACGCCGATGACCTCGATGAATCGCCCGCGAGTGCTCATGAGGCGGGCAGTCTAGCAACCACCCTTTGGGCCAGCAACCGACCGTGCCGCAAGCCATTGACTTCCATCGTGTTTGTATTCACGGTGCGTTCCATGCTCTCGCTCCGCCGGCTGGCACTGCTCCTGGTGATCGCCGCACCCGCGTTCGGCGCGGTCCTCGACGATCCCACGCGCAACGCGCAGCCCTCGGCCGCCCCCAAGTGGCTGCCGCCGGTCGGGCGCGTGCTGTTCAGCGACGACTTCGGCGACCGTTCCCTTGCCGGCTGGAGCGCCGATCGTGACGGTGTATGGCTCCCGCGCAACGGCGCGCTGCGCGCCGAGCTTCCGGACCGTAAGCAGCAGCACTCCTTCCTCTACGCCGGCTCCGAAACGTGGACCGACTACGCGGTCGAGCTCGACGTGTGCGGTATGCGCGGCGTGGACAAGGGCCTGGCCGTGCGCGTCCAGGGCGAGAGCGGCATCGGCGTCGATCTGCGGGGACCGGGCTATCAGGACGTGTTGCTGCACCGGAGCCAATGGCCGATGGGAAAGGCGGGCGTCCACAACGCCAATGCCGTATGGCACCATTTGCGCGTGGAAGCCAAAGGACACCGCTACCGCGTGTGGGTGAACGGGACGCTGGTGCTCGACCGCACCGACGCACGACGTTCGCGGAGCAAGGGCCGCTTCGCGCTCGCCGCCTACACCGGCGGCATCGGCGAGTGCACGGTGTACTACGACAACGTGATCGTCACGGCGCTCGAGTGATGCTTCGCATCTGGCGTCTCGAGAAACCGCTGCCGCCGGCGTTCCGCCCCCGGATTGGCAGGAGTGGCGGGACCGTTGGGAGGCCGGGGACGCAGTACGGTTCGCTCTCCACCTGTGCGTGTTCGGGATGCTGGTAGGCTCGGTGCTCGCGGAGACCCCGGGCAAACCCGGCCGGAGCGGCGCCAGGACCTAAGGTCGGCGCCCGCGCTTTCCAACCAGCAGTCGTAGGCCGTTCAGGATGACGACCACCGTGCTGCCTTCGTGGCCCGACACGGCGACGGGCAGCTTGAGCGCTCCGAGTGGTGTTCGCTCGCCGAAGAACACGAGCGCAACCAGCACCAGCATGACGCCCGAAGCGATCGTCACGTTCTGGATCACGACCGCGCGCGCGCGGCGCGCCAGGCGCACGGCGTAGGGCAGCGCGCCGAGGTCGTCTCCCATCAGCACGACGTCGGCGCTCTCCATCGCCGCGTCGCTGCCGATCCCGCCCATCGCGATACCGACGGTCGCGCGCGCCAGCGCCGGCGCATCGTTGACGCCGTCCCCCACCATCGCCACCGCCCCGCGCCGCGTCTCGAGCTCGCCGAGCACGCGCACCTTGTCCTCGGGCAGCAGCTCGCCATAATGCTCGTCAACCCCCGCCTCGAGCGCGATTGCCTCGACGGTGTGCGCGCCGTCCCCCGAGATCAGGACCGTCGGCTGGAGGCCGAGCGTCTTGAGCTCGGCGATGATCGCCGGCACGCCCGGGCGCAGGCGATCGGCCGCAGCGATCAGCCCCCACGACCCGCTGCGGTGCACGAGCATCGCCGTCTTGGCTTCCCGGCGCAGCGCGTCCATGCGCGCCAGGGCCGCGGGCGGCGGCGGATGGCCGGTCGCGACGAACAGGTCGGGCGAGCCGATCTCGACCGGGGCGCCGTCGAGCAGCGCCACCACACCCTTGCCGGGATGGGACGTGAGCTGGTCCACCGCGGTGACACGGAGGCCGCGCGCCTCGGCCGCGCGCACGACGGCTTGCGCCAACGGATGCTGCGATCGCTTCTCGGCGCTCGCCGCCCATTCGAGCACTTGCGCCTCGGTGACGCCATCGAACGGCACGACATCGGTGACCTCGAAGCGACCGTGCGTCAGTGTCCCGGTCTTGTCGAACGCCATCGCGCGCACGCGTCCGAGCGCCTCGATGAATCGGCCGCCCTTGAACAGGATGCCATTGCGCGCCGCGTTCGCGATCGCCGAGAGGATGGTGGCCGGAGTCGCGATCACGAGCGCACACGGCGATGCGACGACCAGCAACGTCATCGCGCGATAGAACGACGCCGTGAACTCCTGCCCCAGGACCAGCGGCGGTACGACGATCATGAGACCGGCGCCGACCATCACGGCGATCGTGTAGTAGCGGCCGACCCATTCGGCCGCTTCCTCGGTACGCGACTTCTGCTCCTGCGCCTCCTGCACGAGCGCGACGATGCGCGCGAGCGTCGTGTCGCCCGCCGCCCGCGTCGTGCGCACGTCGAGCGCGCCCTGCTGGTTCAGCGTCCCCGCGAACACGCGGTCGCCGAGCGCCTTCGCCGCCGGCACCGACTCCCCGGTCAGCGTGCTCTGGTCCACGAGCGAAGTCCCGGTGACGACTTGTCCGTCGACTGGAACTGTCTCGCCCGGGCGGATGATGACGCGCTCGCCGACCTGGACCGACTCCGCTTCCACCTCGATCTCGCGCCCGCCGCGCCGGACCAGCGCACGCGCCGGACGCAGCTTGA
>DASQFU010000207.1:0-17447 GCA_035632955.1 Candidatus Limnocylindria bacterium | reverse complement strand
CGGTCGTCTCCAGCATGCGCACCGCGTCCTCGGGGGTACGCACGTCGCCGTTGCCGATCACCGGAATGCCCACGGCCCGCTTCGCTTCGCCGATCATCTCCCAGTGCGCCGCGCCCTCGAACCGCTCGGCCCGGGTGCGGGCGTGAATCGCCACCGCCTGCGCCCCGGCGTCCTCAAGGGCGCGCGCCACCTCGACGACGTTGCGCGACGCGCCGTCCCAGCCGAGCCGGATCTTCGCCGTGACCGGCACGCGGCTGACCTCCGCCATGCGGCCGATGATGGCGCGGACGCGGTCCACGTCGTTGAGCAGCGCCGCTCCGGCGGAGCGGTTCACGACCTTGCGCACCGGGCAGCCCATGTTGACGTCCACCAGGTCCGGGCGCCGCGCCTCGGGCAGGTCGTTGAGGATCCGGGTCGCTTCCGCCATCACGCCCGGGTCGGAGCCGAACAACTGGACGCCGATCGGTCGCTCGTGCGGCTGGAACCCGCAGTAGTCGAGCGTGGCCTGGTTGCCGCGCGCCAACCCGTCGGCCGACACCATCTCGGTGTAGACGATCGCAGCGCCCTGCTCGCGCGCGAGCTGGCGGAACGGCGAATCACTCACCCCGGCGAGCGGCGCGAGCAGGAACGGCGAGTCCGAATGCACGGCGCCGATGCGCATGCGTCAGCCTCCCGCGACGCGGCGCGCCGTCGGGGTCACGCGGGCGAGCGCGGCGACCTCCGCGAAGCTCGTGAATGGCGTGCATGGAATCGAGGCCGCGCGGCACCATCCCTCCAGGTCACTGCCGGCACGGGCCAGCACGACCTCTGCCGCACGCGCACCGCAGCGGTCGGACAGCCCGTCTCCGACCAGCACGGTGCGCTCACCGAGCGCTCGGTAGCGCCGCACGTGCGCCGCCTTGCAGTTTCCACATGACGCGCATTCGGGATCGGAGAAAGGAAACTCGGGGATCACACGGTCGCCGGCGAAGCGGATGTGGTTCGCAGCCACTGGCAGCCGCTCGAGGCCGTGGCGTGCGAGCTGGTCATTCACGTAGAAATCGAACCCTTCGCTGACCACCATCACTTGATCTCCACGATCCAGCGCCTCGGCGACGAACGGCGCGAACCACGGATCGAGATCGAACCTGCGCGTGAAGGCCAAGGCATCGGACCGCGAGGTTCGCATCAGCGCGCACTCCGCTTCGGTGATCTCCCGGCTCCCGAGCCGCCCCGAGCGCCAGCGCTCGAGCAGCGCAGCCCGCTCGGCGTCACGGCCCGGCGAAAAGTTACGGACGAACGCCGCGCCGATGTCGGACGGCGAGATGGTTCCGTCGAAGTCGCAGAGAAACGCGGTCGGCATCGCTACCGGGCGCTGGCCGGCTCCCGCGCGAGGCGCGCAGGCGGCTCGGGAGCGACGCGCATCGCCGCGAACACCTCGCGCGGAGTGCGCGCCCGGCTCAGCACGTCGAGCGCGCGCTCGAACACCGGATCGCCTTCGAGCGCCACCCGCATCGCGGCCGCGTCTCCGTGAAGGCGCCGCGCCAGCTCACGCCGCAGCGCGCGCTCGAGCCATCGCCGCTCGGCGGCCACTTCGGCCGGCGTGAACTCGACCCGCTCCTGGCCGAGGAACGCCGTGAACTCGGACCACACCGCCGGCTCGATCGAGCTGCCGAGCTTCCATCCGGCATGCCGGTTCACCCAGCGGTTCGCGAACCGGAACGCCAGGCCGCGGGACTCGACGCGACGCGTGAGCGGGGGCAGCGAGTCGTTCTCCATGAGCACGTCGGGACGGATGCCGCCACCACCATGGACCACCCGGCCCGCCGTGGTCCGGAAGCTCGGCGGCGGCGCGGTGTCGGCCCGAGCCGGCCGCGCGAGCGGAGCCACGACCTCGCCGTCTTCGTCGGGCTCGTCCGGCGCGAGATCCTCGCGGCCCGCGAGCGCGGAATCCTGGCCGCGCGGCCGATCGATCGAGCGCCCGCTCGGCGTGTAATAGCGCGAAGTGGTGAGCTTGAGCGCGACCGTGCGGTTACGGAGCGGGAACACGCTCTGGACCAGGCCCTTGCCGAAGGTCGTCTGACCGAGCACCAGCGCGCGGTCGAGATCCTGGAGCGCACCGGCGACGATCTCGGAAGCCGAGGCGCTGCCCTCGTCGACCAGGACGACCAGTGGCCAGTCCAGCACCGGGCGCGCGTCGGAGGAGTAGAAGCGCTGATCCTGCCCCTTGACGCGCCCGCGCGTGTACACCAGGAGCGTGTTCGATTTCGTGAACTGTTCGGCGACGTCGACCGCCTGATCGAGCAACCCGCCCGGGTTCGAGCGCAGATCGAGCACCAGGCGCGTCGCGCCCTCGCGGCGCAAGCGCTGAACCGCGTCGCGCACTTCTGCGCCCGAGCTCTCCGAGAAGTTCGCGAGCCGCAGATAGCCGGTATGCCCTTCGGCCACGAACGCGTAGGGAACGCTCTTGGTGACGATCACGCGCCGCTCGATCGCGTACTCGATCTCGGATTCCTCGCCCTCGCGTCGCACACTGACCCGCACGTGGGTGCCTTGCGGGCCGCGCAGCTTCTCCGCGACCTCTTCGACCGAGAGCCCGGCGGTCGGAGCGCCATCGATGCGTACGATCACATCGCCCGGCCTCATGCCGAGCGACCAGGCCGGGCCGCCTTCGATCGGCGAGATCACGGTCGGGTGATGGTCACGAACACTCACGACCAGTCCGACGCCTCCATAGGTGCCGTGGGTCGTGACCCGGAGATTGTCGTAGCCGCGGGCGTCGAGGTACTGCGAATAAGGATCGAGGTCACGGAGCATGCCCTTGAGCGCTCCCTCGACCAGCGTCTTGGGCTCGACGCGGTCGACGTAGCTCTCTTCGACGCGCTGCAGCACCTCGACGAACAGATCGAGGTTCGCATAGAGGTCTCCGGCCCCGGCGCTGCCGCGTCCCACCCACCAGCCGAGTGCGAACAGGGCGGCGAGCAGGGCGGCAAGGACGATGCGACGTCGGATCAAAGCTCCCTCCGGGGTGGCCGGGACAGCGCGCGGCGGCGGACGGACCTTTCGATGCGCCTGCGGGGCCAACGACTATAGCACGCGCTCAGGATGGCCTCAGCGGACCGGCTGCGCCTTCCGATAGCACGCCCACGTCCGGGCTTCGAGCGCCTCGGGAGCGAGCGACGCGTCGATCACCAGCACCCGCCCGGGCTCGGCGGCGGCGAGCCGCAGGTATTCCGCGCGCACCCGCTCGTGGAACGCCAGCGGCTCGCGGTCCAGCCGGTTGGTCGCCCCGTGTGCGTCGCGGCGCGCGAGCCCGATCCTCGGATCGAGGTCGAACAGCAGCGTCAGGTCCGGGATCAGGCCGCCGGTCGCGGCGTCATTGAAGGTGACGAGCAGGTCGCAGTCGATGCCCCGCCCCCCGCCCTGGTAAGCGAGGGTGGAATCCGCGAACCGGTCGCACAGCACGGTGCGTCCCGCGGTCAACGCCGGCCGGATGACGCTCACCACCAGATCGGCGCGCGCCGCTTCCATCAGATACACCTCCGCCATGGGATCGGGAGCGAACCCGGGATCGAGCAGCAACGCGCGGATCCGCTCGGCCAGTGGCGTGCCCCCGGGCTCGCGAACCAGCACCAGGTCTTCACCCGCCTCGCGGAGCCGCGCCGCGAGGCGCTGGAGCTGGGTCGATTTTCCCGAGCCCTCGCCGCCCTCGAACGTGACGAAGCGCCCGCTCACGACCCGGGGAACCCCAGTGTCCCGAGTCAGAACACTAACGCCCGCGCCGGCGACCGCCGGTCGCGCGCCGCTTCGAGCCGCGTGCGGCCGGCTTGGTCCGGCGTCCGGCGCGTGCCGCAGGGCTCGCACGCCGCGCCGGCGCTCCAGCGCCGGCTCCGTTGACCGAGGCGCCGATGCGGGTCGTCACCGACGCGTGGCGGGTGTGGGCGCCACGCGGATCACGGATGAAGGCTTCGATCATTTCGCGCGCCTGGTCGTCCGGCACCTGCTCGGGCGGCGACTTCTTGAAGTAAGCCGAGGGCGCGATCAACGCGCCCTTGAGCCCGTGATCGAGACCGAGCTTGCAGCACCGCACGGCATCGATCACGACCCCGGCGGAGTTCGGGGAATCCCAGACCTCGAGCTTGAGCTCGAGGTTGAGCGGAACGTCTCCAAACGTCGTGCCTTCCATCCGGATGTGGCACCACTTGCGGTCCTTGAGCCACGGCACGTAGTCGCTCGGCCCGACGTGGACATCGTCCTCCGGAATGGCGTAGGGAATGATGCTCGTGACCGCCGACGTCTTGGAGATCTTCTTCGACTCGAGCCGCTCGCGCTCGAGCATGTTGAGGAAGTCGGTATTGCCTCCGAAGTTGAGCTGATACGTGCGGTCGATCCTCACCCCACGGTCCACGAACAGGTTCGCGAGCACGCGATGCGTGATGGTCGCGCCGACCTGCGACTTGATGTCGTCGCCGATCACGGGCAGGCCTTTCTTCTCGAAGCGCCGCCGCCAGTACTGCTCGCGGGCGATGAACACCGGAATACAGTTCACGAACCCGCACCCGGCCTCCAGCACCTGCTCGACGTACCACTTGGTCGCTTCCTCGGAGCCGACCGGCAGGTAGTTCACCACCACGTCGGTGCGCGTCTCGCGCAGTAGCCTGACGATGTCGACCGTCGAGCCCGGCGCCTTTTGAATGATCTTGGACAGGTACTTGCCGAGACCGTCGTGGGTCATGCCGCGCTCCACGACCACGCCCGTGCGCGGCACCTTGGCGAACGCGTAGGTGTTGTTCGGCCACGTGAAGATTGCCTCGGAGAGATCCTTGCCGACCTTGTTCTTGTCGATGTCGATGGCGGCCGAGATCTCGACGTCGCGCACGTGATAGCCGCCCAGCTTGACGTGCATGAGCCCCGGCACGCGTTCGGACTCCTTCGCGTTGCGGTAGTAATGGAGCCCCTGCACGAACGACGAGGCGCAGTTCCCCACGCCGATGACCGCGACTCGTACCTTGCCCATGATCCGACCTGCCTCCCTTGGAACCGCCGCGCCGGCTCAGCGGTCGCGGGTGATTCTCCAGACGTGCACGATGCGGTGGGCCGCGGTCAGGAACGACAGCACCGTGAGCAGGAGCAGCGCAATCGCCATGACCGGCCCGACCCCGAACGCGCCGGCGACGATCAGGAGCACCAGCCGCTCCGGGCGCTCGAACCAGCCGACTTTGCACTCGAGCCCGAGGCCCTCGGCGCGCGCCCGCGTGTAGGACACCATGAAGCTGCCGACCAGAGCCACCATCGCGGTCAACGCCATGACCGCCCAGGTGCGCGGCTCGAGGCCGCGCTGCAGATCGGCCAGCGTCCGCGCGGGGTCCATCACGCGTTCGAGCAGGTTGACGAGATAGAAGCCCGCGATCCCGACCAGGATCAGCGCCTCGCCGAACCGATCGAGCGTCGAGTCGAGAAACGCGCCGAACCGCGACGGGCCGGCGCGCCGGCGCGCCACCTGTCCGTCGAGCAGATCGCACACCCCCGCGGCCGCGGTCAGCAGCGCGCCCCACTGGAATAGACCTTCGAAGAACGCCAGGCCCGCGATCGCGCTGAACAGCAGGCCGAGCACAGTCAGGACGTCGGCGCCGACACCGGCCCGCGCGAGCAACGTCACCAGCGGGTCGACGGCGGCGTGCGCCACTCGTTTCAGGCGTTCCTTCACGGGCACGGGGACGCGCTCCTTGCCGCGAGCCTCCGTCGAAAAGCCGCCGGTCTGCGGCATACCGGAGCTCACGCGCCGTCGCCGCGGCGCAGCGCGCGCCCGCGGCCACTCAGCACCAGAACCATCTCGCCGCGCCGCCGCTCGTCGTCGAGCTCGGCGCTCACTTCCGCCGCGGTGCCGCGCAGCACCTGCTCGAAGGTCTTGGTCAGCTCGCGCGCCAGCGCGATCGGGCGCTCGCCCCACACCGCTTCGAGGTCCGCGAGCGTGGACGCGATCCGGTGCGGCGACTCGAATGCGATCAAGGTCTCGCGCCGCTCGCTGAGCTCCTCGAGCTTGCGCCGGCGCGCGCCCGATTTGACGGGCAGGAACCCGACGAACGAGAACGCGTCGGTCGGCAGTCCGCTCACCTGCAGCGCCGCGATCACCGCCGAAGGTCCCGGGACGCTCTCGACCCGCACGCCGGCCGCGATCGCCGCACGCACCAGCGGGAAGCCCGGATCCGCAACCCCCGGAGAGCCGGCATCGGTGACGACCGCCAGGGATTCTCCGTCCGCCAGCCGCCGCAGGAGTCCGGGAATCCGCGCGCGCTCGTTGTGCTCGAACAGGCTGATGACCGGCACCGCGATGCCAAAACGGTCGAGCAGGTGCCGGGTGCGCCGCGTGTCCTCGGCGGCCACGGCATCGACCTCGCGCAGCGTGCGGATCGCGCGCTGCGTGATGTCCTCGAGGTTGCCGATCGGGGTCGCCACCAGGAACAGTGTCCCTCCGCCGCCGGAGGGGCGGGCTTGCGTCACGCCGAATCCTCTCGTCCGTTTCGTCCGATCGAGTCCGGGCCACCCCGCCGCGAAAAGGACGAGGGAAGCTAGCATGCGCTTCGGGGTCCGTCCACCGCGCCCGCCCACGCACGTTCTCCCGCCGCACTCGCATCCGAAGGGCCTCGAGGCTTGTGCTAGCGTCGCGAAATCGTGATGTCCCGCACGTCCCCCAGACGCCGCTCGAGACCGATCCGGACGGGCGCGGCAGCCCGGCCGCCGGCGTTGCGGCTCGACGGACCCCCGCTCCCGCCGGAATCCGGCTGGATCGCGAACGCCGCCTGGTGCGTGATCGCGCTCGCAACCGTTGCGCTGCTCGCCGTCGCACTCGGCGCCCATCCGATCGGCGACTACCTAACCGAGAGCGACTTCTACGGTGGATATGTCGAGGGGGCGCGCCTCCTTCAACGAGGCCATGTGTACCCCGACCGCTACGGCATCTACGGTCCGGTCTACGAGCTCGTGCTCGCGCTGATCGGCCTGCCGTTCTTCGACCTCTTCACGGTCGCCAAGCTGCTCTCGGTGGCCTGCTCGACGGCCACCATGGCGTTCACGTTCGTGCTGCTCGCACGCCGTGTCGGACCTGCCGTCGGACTGTGGGCGGTGCTGTTCCTGGCAGCCAATCCCGTGTTCTTTCGCTACGGCTTCTCGGCGACCACCGACGCCCTGGCGGTCGCGCTGCAGTCCGGATGCATGCTCGTGCTGGCGGCCGGGCGCGATCGCCGCGCTCCCATGGTGGCCGGTGTGTTGGCCGCGCTCAGTACGTTCACCCGCTACAGCGCCAGCGTCTTGGTGCCCGCGGCGATCGCGTGCTATGCGCTGCTCGACCGTCCGGCCGGCCTCTCCCGCCGCCGCGCCATCGGTCTTTTTCTCGGCGGCTTCGCGGCGCTGACGCTCCCGTGGCTCGCGTTCTCTCTGAGTCGCGGGTACCTGCCGGGCCAGCACCTGCTGGCGACTTACTCGACGTTCTACGCCAATCCCGATGCGAGTCGGAACATTCAGGATCTCGCGCCCGCGGCGCGCGATTCGGTGCTGGCATCGGCGCGAGTTCCGGCGAAGTTGAACCCCGGACGTCTGCTTTCGAACCTGGCCCAGCACGTTCGTCTCGATCTCGCCACTCTGCTGAGCTGGCCGGTGGCGTCGGTGTGCGGGCTCGGACTGCTGTTCGCCCTGCGGGATCGAATCTGGCGACCGCTTGCCTCCTATTGGGCGTGCGGGGCCCTCCTGTTCGGGGCGCTGGTGCCGGTGTTCTACAGCGACCGCTACGCGCTCGCCTACCTGCCAGCGTGGATGTCGCTCGCCGGCGTCGCGGTGGGTTCGCCGCGTCTCGCGGTGCTGGTGCGCGGCGTGCCGCTGCCGATCAAGTGGGTGGTGGCGCTCGTCCCCCTCGCCCTGTCGGTGTCAGCCAGCGTCGCCACCCAGCGCCACGTGCTGAGCCAGCAACCGATCGAGGTCCTGGCCGCCGGCCGGGCGTTGCGCATGGAGGCCCCGGCCGGGGCGCGAGTCGTCTCACGCAAGGGGCACATCGGCTATTACTCGGGGCTGGTCACCGTCTCCTTTCCGGTGGTCGATTCGCTGTCGACCTTGGCGGCGTATTGCCGCCGGGCAGGCGCGCAGTTCCTGTACTTCTCGTGGTACGAGGGCAAGCTCAGACCGGCCTTCTGGTACTTGCTCGACACGACCGCGACCTTACCCGGGCTCTCGGTGGTGACCACCACCGCGCGTCATCCGAGCGTCGTGTACCGCATCGGCCCCGATTTCGGGCGCGAACCCGAGTGGCTCCGCGACCCCGTGCGGCACCGCCTGCACGTCGCGCGCGCCCACGACTTGGGGTTGGGAGACGAAGCCCCGTGGCCATCCCTGTTGCTGCTGAGCGCCGAAGCGCTCGATTCGGGCCGACTCGACGATGCCGCTCGACGCGCCGCCGCGATCACGCGCGCTCAGCCTGCGCTCGCGCTCGGCTGGTTGCTGACCGGAGAGGTTGCCCTGCGCCAAGGCCGAACCGCGGAAGCACGCGCGGCTTTTGCTCGGGCGCTCGAGCTGGCCGAGCGCTCCGGTGATCGGCATACCGCGGCGCGTGCGCGCGCGCGTCTCTCCGGGGCACTGCCGACCCCCTAGTGGTGCGGACGTCGCGACTCGCTCCGACCGGCCGTCGCGCCGGCGAGCACCGACTGGAAGACGTCGACCGAGCGGGCGATTCCCTCGTCGTCGACGTCGAGGTGCGTGATCGCGCGCAACCGCTGGTGGCCGAACTCGGTCAGTCGCACGCCGCGCGTTTCGAGGGCTTGGACCACCGCCTCGGGATCGAGCGCCGGATGCTCGAGCCGCACCAGCACGATGTTGGTCTCGGGCTCGTCGACCGCGACGCCCGGCGCGACGCGGAAGCCTTGGGCCAGGGCGCGGGCACGGCTGTGATCATCGGCCAGGCGCTCGATATGATGGTCGAGTGCGTGGAGGCACGCCGCCGCCAGAATCCCGACCTGGCGCATGCCGCCACCCCAGAGCTTCCGCTGCCGGCGCGCAGCGCGGATTACGTCCGCGTCGCCGGTCAGGATCGAGCCGATCGGTGCGCCGAGTCCTTTCGAGAAGCACATCATCACCGTGTCCACCGGCGCGGCCCATTCGCGGATCGGGATCCCGGTCGCCACGCTCGCGTTCCAGAGTCGCGCTCCGTCGAGGTGCACGCGCAGACCGTGCTCCCGTGCGCGCGCCGCGAGCGCGCGCAAGCGCTCGAGCGGGAGCACGATTCCGCCATGGAAGTTGTGCGTGTTCTCGAGGCACAGCAGGCGCACGTGCGCCACGTGCTCGTCCTCGCCCTGCACGCACGCCGCGATCCGGTCGGGCGCCAGGCCGTCGCGATCGGTCACCAGCGGATGCGCGAGACACCCGGAGTTCGCGCCGATCCCACCCTGCTCGAAGAGAAAGATGTGGGCTTCGCTGTCGACCAGCACCTCGTCGCCGGGCGTCGTGTGGCAACGAATCCCGATCTGGTTGCCCATGGTGCCGCTCGGCACGTACAGCGCGGCGTCCTTGCCGGCGAGCGACGCGACCCGCCGCTCGAGAAGCTGGACCGTCGGATCGTCGCCGAAAACGTCGTCACCGACCTCGGCTTCGACCATGGCCCGCAGCATCGCCGGGGTCGGCCGAGTGACGGTGTCGCTACGCAGATCCACGATTCGAGAGTCGATCATTCTTCGGCAGCCTCCAGCGCCTGCGACTTACACCAGCCGCAGTGTGGATCGGCGCGAGGCAGACCAACCAAAGCGGCCTGACATAAGCCTGACAATATCGGTCCCCGATCCCGCATCGTAAGAGCCAGAAACGCTCCGATCCAGGCGCAGAATGTCGCCTTGCCCGCGAGCCGCTGCAGTCCAGGCAACATAGTAGAGGAGGCTGATCGCCCCATGCCGTTCATGTTCGGCTTCGACCCGACGTTCTTCATGCTCATTCCGGCTTTGATCTTCGCCTTCTGGGCACAGTTCAAGGTCCAGGGCACGTACAAGAAGTACTCCCAGGTTCGCGCGGCCAACGGTCGGACCGGCCGCGAGATGGCCGCTGCGATCATGTCGCGCAACGGAGTGACCGACGTCGCGATCGAGGAAGTCGGCGGAGTCTTGAGCGATCACTACGATCCGCGCGTGAAGAAGGTGCGGCTCTCGACCCACAACTATCGCGAGAGCTCGATTGCCGCGATCGCGGTCGGCGCGCACGAAGTCGGTCACGTGCTCCAGCATGCGCAAGGCTACTTCCCGCTCCAGATCCGCTCGGCGCTGGCGCCGGTCGCGAGCTTCGGCAGCATGCTCGCGTTTCCGTTGTTCATCATCGGCATCCTGTTCGGCAGCGCCTCGTTCTCGCCGTTGCTGATGGACCTCGGCATTCTGCTGTTCACGGGGGCGGTGGTGTTCCAGGTCGTGACGCTGCCGGTGGAATTCGACGCCAGCAAACGCGCGCTCGCGCAGCTCACGAGCAGCGGCGCGATCCATCCGGAAGAGGTCTCGATGGCGAAAAAGGTGCTCGACGCGGCGGCGCTGACCTACGTCGCGGCGGCGGCGATGGCCGCAATCCAGCTCCTGCGCCTGATTCTGATCCGGAACAGCCGCGACTAGCGCGCGTCTCCAGAGTCGTATCGGAAGAAGGGGTGGGACCGGCACGGTCCCACCCCTTCTCTCGCTCGCTCGGGCGGCCGGCAGCCTATCCCTGCGCCACCATGTCCTTGAGCTCTTTCGAGACCTTGAAGACTGGAACCTTGCGCGGGGGCACGGGCACGGCCTCGCCGGTGCGGGGATTGCGAGCGATTCGCGACTTGCGATCTTTGACCCGGAACGTGCCGAAGCCGCGGATCTCGATGTGGTGACCATTGGCGAGTGCGCGGGCCACCGCGTTGAGAAACGAGTCCACCGTCTCGGCGACGTCTTTCTTGGTCAAACCGGTGCGCTCTGCAATCTGATCCACGATATCCGCCTTCGTCATCTCTACCTCCTAGACGCCACCCAGTCCGGGAGCGGGCCAGCAGCGTGCCCGATTCGGGCGAGCGATAGCGCAAGCTAGCAAGGCGGTCGAAAACCTGTCAATCAGTTTTTGGACAAGGCGTTGCGCGATTCGCCGCCTCGGCTCCACCCGGCCCGCCGCCGAGAGCGCGGCGGCGCGCCTCCTCGATCGGGTGGGCGTCGGCCGCAGCCAGGGCGGCTGCGATCCGCTCCTTCCCGCTCGCGACCTCGGCCGCCCATTCCCGGGCGAAGGCGCCGCTTTGGATCTCCCCCAGCAACCGCCGGAGCTCGCTTCGGGCCGGCTCGCCGATCACGCGCGGGCCGCGCGTCAGGTCGCCGAACAGGGCGGTGCCGCTGATCGCTCGGCGCATGCCCGCGATGCCGCGCTCGTGCAGCAGCTCGGCGAGGTAGCGAAGCTGATGCACGCATTCGAGGTAGGCCATCTCGGGCGCGTAGCCGCGCTCGACCAACGTCTCGAAGGCGGCGGTGACGAGCGCATTCATGCCTCCGCACAACACCGCCTGCTCGCCAAACAGATCCACTTCGGTCTCTTCGCGCACCGTCGTGCGCCACAGCTTCGCGCGCGCGCTGCCGATCGCACCTGCATACGCTTCGGCCAGCGACCACGCTTCGCCGCTCGCGTCCTGGTGGACCGCGAGATAGGCGGGCAGGCCCGCGCCGCGTTCGTAGAGCGCCCGCAGGGCGCGGCCGGGCCCGGTCGGCGAGACCAGCACGACGTCGCTTGCGGGCCACGACAGCGCGCCGTAGAGCAGGTTGTAACCGTGCGCGAACATCAGAGGCGCGCCGGGACGGAAGGACGGGAGCAGCTCGGCCCACAGCGCCGGCACCACTTCGTCCGGGAGCAGGATCGCCACGACGTCCGCGCGCCGGGACGCATCGGTCAGCGGATGCGTCTCGAACCCGAGCGCTCGTGCGCGCGCCGCGGCCGCGCCTTCGGGCCGCGCGCCGACAACCACCGCGATCCCGGAATCGCGCAGGTTGAGCGCCTGCGCTTCGCCCTGGTTGCCGAAGCCGAGGATGGCGACGGCGGCGCCGCTCAATCGGTCGGTCACTCGCGGCTTCCGGTGAGGCGCAGGCGGAGGCGGCCGAGCGACCGCCTCCGCCGTGCGACTACTTCTTGCCGCCTGCGGCAGCGCTCTTGACGGCGGCTGCGCTCCAATCGGCCCGGTTCACGAGCGTGCCGCCGGCGCCGAACGTGAAGGCCTGGTGCTTCTTCCAGTAGAACCACGTCTCGTACTTCTGGTTGTCCGCCTCCCACTTGTTCAACGCATCGGGCGCGCCCTCGGTGGCGAGCGTCTTCGCGGCGGCGCTGCCGTCGCGGGCGGCCTTGGCGGCCGCGGCGGCATCCGGCTCGGTGGCGCCGTTCTGAAGCGCGAGGTAGACCATCAGCTCCTCGGTCGCCTTGGTGTTGTTCTGAGCCTTCGTGTAGGCGGCGCCGAGCTGACGGTGCAGGGTCTTGTTGTCGGGCTTCAGCAACACCGCCTGGTGGAGCACCTGGACCGCCTCGTCGAATCGCTTGAGCTCCGCCAGCACGCCACCCCAGGCGCCGAGGATGTCGACGTCGTTCGCGCGCAGCTTCGCGGCCATCCGCCAGTTCACCTCCGACTTCTCCCAGTCGCCGGCGTTCTGGCGCGCCAGCGCACCATTGAAGTACAGATCCGCGTCGGGCTTGAGCTGGGCGGCCCTCTCGTAGCTCTCCGCGGCGCGGCGGAACTCGGCCTTCTGCGGGTCACCCTGGAGGGTGGCCGCGCGGCGGAACAGCACGTCCGCGAGCGAGAGCTGGTGATCCGAGTTGTTTGGCTCGTCCTTGATCAGTTGCTCGAAGTACTGAATCCCCTCGTCGTACCTCTTTCCTTCGACGAGCTGGTTCGCGAGATTGGTGCGCGTCGCGCGCAGCGACTGCGCGAGTGTGCTGTCGTTGGGGGCGACCTTGAGCCCCTCCGAGAACACCGCACCCGCCTTCTGGTAGTCGCCCATGAAGGCGTACACCGAGCCGAGGTTGCGGATCGTCTGCGGATCGCCGGGCTTCATGCAGCTCGCACCCGTGAGGCTCGCGATCGCGCCTTCGTAGCTCTTCCGGGCTTCCTCGCGCAGCGTCTTGTCGGCGTCGTTCTTCGGCTCGACGGTGTAGTCGGCGTAGGCAGCCTGGGCGGCTTTGATCTTCTCGATGCCGTCGTTGAACGCGCGCGCCCAGTAGTGCTGCTGGTTGCCTTTCGCCCACTCCACCTTCTTCTTGTCGCCCTTTTTCTCGAGGCCCTGGATGGCCGCCGCGAAGGTTCGGCCCGCCGCACAGGAACTGTCGAGCTCGGCATACGCCCAGCCGAGGTAAGCGAGCGCCTCGTGGTCCGCCGGATCCTCCTGCGCACATTGCTCGAGCTGCTGAATCGCCTTCTGCATCTCGCGTTTGTAGTCCTCGAGGTTGCCCTTGTCCTTGTCCTTCATGCCCAGCACCACGTACTGGATGCCGCCCGCGCAGTGCGGGTTTCTCGCCAGCGCGCCTCCGGCGAGCCCGGCGAGCAGGAACGCCGCCAGCGTGGCGCTGCTCGCGATGGTGCGAAACCTCACGTCGTTGCCTCCTTCACTCAGGTCAGGCGGTTGCCGTTCACCTTGAGACCGAACGAGGTCCCAAGGAAGATCGCCGCCTTGCGCGACGCCAGCATCCGCGTCATGAAGATCTCGAAATACTCCATGACCTGCGAGATGCCGGTGTCGATGGTGAGCTCGAGCGTGATCTGCTTCCCGACCTCGTCGACGTTCAGAAAACTCCTCTCCACTGCGTAGTTGACCCGGTCGTGGATGTCGAACTTGATCATGTCCGGGTTGCGCACCCGCGTGCGATGCACGTCGCTCTTGTCCGCGAGGATGACCGCCGCCGCCACCGGGCTCACGGGGTCACCGTCGTTTTCGTGATGATTGCCGATCGCTCCCATGATCCGCACGATCTCGAGGTCCGGCATGCTCATCTGCGTCAGGATCTGCATCGCCATGGTCGCACCGATCTGCGCGTGATGCTCCCGGTTCACCGCGTTGCCGATGTCGTGCAGGTAGCCGGCGATCGCCGCCAGCTCGGTCTCGCGTTCGGGATAGCCGAGGCGCTTGAGCGTATTGAAGGCGATGTGGGCCACCAGCCCGACGTGGCGCTCGCCGTGCTCGGTGTAACCGATCTCGGCCAACGCCTCGTCGGACTTACGGACGAACACCTTGACCCGCGGGTTCTCCCGCACCGATTCGAACGTCACTGGCACCGCGCCGTCCGGAAGCGCGGCGGCCGCCGTCGCGGTGAGTGCGGGTGGAACCGTGCGGCTGATGGGGGAGCGTTGGGCCATGTGCAGGGCTTTCCAGATGCGGGAAGGATGCCATTCCCATGAGGGAGACCGGGCGGCATGAGCGGGGCGAATCTTGTCCCGCAACCGCAGGCGCGTCAAGGCGAAAGCCGGACTGAGGCGGCGCTGACGTAGTCGTGACAGTGGCGCGAAGTGCGTCTTGGGCGCCACGGTGTGGCGCCGACGAGGCTGGCGCTCTTCGAAGGATGGAACATCCGAGATCGCCAGTCGCTACTTGCTTTCCTCTGGCTCGGTCGTTTCCGGAGCGCCCTCGCTCTCGACGAACTCCTCGATCGCCGTCATGGCGGCTTGCTCGTCAACGGGTTGGATAGGCATCGGCAGCCTTGCAAAGTACGCGTTGGCTATCTCGTTTCCGCTCACATAGAGATAGTCGAGTTTCTCCAGCTCGCCAAGATCCGTCGCGTTCGATTGGCTGCGGCCAACCTTTGTCGGTGCGCCTTCCAGGATCGTCTTTCCCGAGCTCATGTCCATGCATGAGCGTTCTGCCTCGAGAAGGACCAGAAATGCGAAGGTGCCGTCCTTATTCAGACCAAAACGATGAAGCGGTCCTCGGTAGATGATGCACTTCGTCTCGTCGCCGAGCTTGACGAGCAGGTACGCATACGTCGCAGCCAGAACCTTCCTCGGATGCGATTGGAGATCGTAGACCCAGCCATGTTCGAGAAGGAATCCAAGGCTCGGGTTGAGTACTTTGAACGGCTTCGCGCGTTGACGAATGGCCAGACTCGCGGTGAAGAAGCCCGTGGCGAGCCCGCCAATCACCGAGCAGCCCACATAGAATCCGAACCACAGGATGTTTGCCCGGAGATTCGTGCCGAGCTCAGCGGTCAGACTGGACCGAGAGCCGCCCACTTGCAGGGCGTCTAGAACCAGTCGGAGATCGACCAGCGGGAGTGGCCCGACGCGGGACAACAGCCCGTTGAGCACGAGAAGTATCAGATGAACGAAGAGGGAAACGAGAACGATGCCCGCGAGTTGACCAACCGGACTGCGCGGTGTCGTATCGCGGCTGAAGCGCTCGGGAATGGAGAGCCCGAGGAAGAAGACAAACCCGGGAAGTAAGAGAACGAGAAGGGCGACCGTGCTCCACGCAAGGGCCACAGAAAAGATCCTAGGGGCGAGCTAGGCGAGCTAAGCGGGAACCTGATTTCTCTTTCTCTGCATGCGAATCTGCTCCAAGACATCGTGCAGACTCGCTTCACTTCCCTTCAGCCGTGAAGCCTCGAGAAAGGCCCGCTCGAGAACGCTGCTGCTGCCAGCGTAATCGAGGAGCTTCCTGAGAACGCGCTCCTGAGTTGGAGTCAAGACTCGCACGACGTGTCCTCTGAGGGCGGGCAATAAGCCTTACGATCTGCGGCGATCCGGTTGCAACCCTTCCGATTGAGGATCGGCTAGATCGCTCCCAGACTCTAGCAGGACTTGAAGTGACCTTTGTCAGGTTCATGCGGTCATCAAGATGCCACGGCGTAAGTGCTTGGAACTGTGAGATCGCCTACAACACCTCGACCGGGTCGACGTCCACGCTCACGCGCACGGCGTGCGGGCGCGATTTCGACTCCGACCACTCGAGCGCGTGCTCCGCCACCTTACGCACCTGCGCCGCACGCGCGCCCTTGAGGAGCAGATGCCAGCGATACTTGCCGCGCAATCGCGCCAGTGCCTGCGGCGCCGGGCCCAGCATCTGCACGTCGGCGGCGGCCAGCGACGGGTTCAGGTGCGCGGCCAGTGCGTGCGCCGCTCGCTCGACCTCCGGCTCGTCCTTGCCCGCGAACAGAACCGCGGCGAGTCGCACGTAAGGTGGGTAGCCGGCCTCGCGGCGCTCCCGCAGCTCGCCTTCCGCGAAACGGCGCGCATCGTAGGCACACGCGGCGACCACCGCCGGATGCTCCGGCGAGCAGGTCTGCACGTAGACCTCGCCCGGCTCCGGCCCCCGGCCCGCGCGGCCCGCGACCTGCACCAGCAACTGGAAGGTCCTCTCGGCGGCGCGGAAGTCGGGCAGGTGGAGCGCGACGTCGGCGTCCAGCACGCCGACTAGCGTCACGCGCGGGAAATCGAATCCCTTGGCGATCATCTGCGTGCCGAGCAGCACGTCGGCCTCGCCGCGCGCGAATGCGGCCAGCACCTGCCCGGGCCGGGCGCGGTCGCGGGCGACGTCGGTGTCGAGCCGCAGCAGCCGCGCGTTCGGGAACGCCGAGACGAACTCGCGCTCGGCGCGCTGCGTGCCGGCGCCGGAGAGCCGTAACCATTCGGCGCCGCACTGCGGGCACGCCGAGCCCGCGCGCTCGTGGTGGTCGCAGTAGTGGCAGCGCCAGGTGCGCGGGTCGACGTGCAAGGTCAGCGCGATGTCGCAATGCGGGCAACCGGGGACGAACCCGCACGCCCGGCACTGCGTATGGTGGGAATGGCCGCGCCGGTTGAGGAACAGCATCGCCTGCTCGCCACGCTCGAGCCGTTCGGCGAGCGCCTGGCGCAGTGGCCGCGACAGCAACGTGCCGGCGCCTTCGCGGCGGAGATCCACGACCCGCATGAGCGGCAACGCCCGGCGGTCCACCCGGAGCGGCATCGCGAGCCGCACGTACTTCCCGCTCGCCGCGTTCGCCTGGGACTCGAGGCTCGGCGTCGCGGAGCCGAGCACGACGGGGATCGCGAGCATCTGTGCGCGCCGCACCGCGGTGTCGCGACCGTGGTAGCGCAGTTGCTCGCTCTGCTTGTAGGCGGGCTCGTGCTCTTCGTCGACGACGATCAAGCGCAGCGCCGGCAACGGCGCGAACACCGCCGAGCGCGCCCCGACCACGACGTCGAGCGCCCCGCGCCGCGCCAGCTCCCAGTTACGCCGGCGCTCGCCGACCGACAGATACGAGTGCAGGACTCCGATGCGATTCCCGAACCGGCGCCGGAACTCGCGCACCAGTTGCGAGGAGAGGGCGACCTCGGGCACCAGCACCAGCGCCTGCCCGCCGGCTTCGCGCGCCGCCGCCGCCGCGCGTAAATAGATCTCGGTCTTGCCGCTCGCGGTGACCCCGTGGAGCAGATGCGGCGCGAAGGCACGGGCCGCGACCGCCCGCTCGAGCGCGCCGGCCGCCGCGCGTTGCTCCGT
>DASQFU010000206.1:0-38186 GCA_035632955.1 Candidatus Limnocylindria bacterium | reverse complement strand
CGAGCATGGATTCCATTCCGCCGCCGTTCTGGGTGTGGTCCCCGCCCGGTACGGCGCGTCTCGTTTTCCGGGTAAGCCGCTCGCGCTGTTGTGGGGGAAGCCCCTACTCCAGCACGTCTGGGAGCGCGCGCGGGCGGTGCGCGGGATCGACACGCTGATCGTCGCGACCGACCACGGGACGATCGCGGACGCCGCGCGAGGTTTCGGCGCGCAGGTCGAGATGACCTCGCCCGAATGCGCGAGCGGCACCGATCGGGTGGCCGAAGTGTCGCGCCGGCACCCGGAGGCCGAGATCGTTCTCAACCTCCAGGGCGACGAGCCCGAGCTGGACCCCGAAGCAGTCGCGGGGCTGGTGGCCGGCATGCGCGCCGATCCGAACCTGACGATGGCCACGCTCGCGCATCGAGAACCCGATGTCTCGGCGCTCGCTACGCCGGACGTGGTCAAGGTGGCGGTGGACGCCGACGGTTGGGCCCTCTACTTTAGTCGCCGGTGGCCGCCCACCGGGACTTTGAGCGATCCACTGCGACACATCGGCGTTTACGGCTTCCGCCGCGACCTGCTGCTCGCGTTCGCGTCCTGGCCGCCGGGCGTGGCCGAGCGCGCCGAACGCCTGGAGCAGCTTCGGGCGCTGGAGCGCGGCATCCGGATCAAGGTCTACGAGGCGCAGCGGGCGTTCGCCGGTGTCGATACCCCCGAGCAGCTCGCGGCATTGGAGAGACGAGGACCGGCCGGCTAGCGGTCGCGGCTGCGGTCCAAACGAGACCCTCGGGGAAGGGAAGGAGGAAACCGGCGATGGCCAAGATGGTCGTGGTGACGGGCGGCGTGGTTTCGTCACTCGGCAAGGGGATTGCCGCCGCCTCGTTGGGCCTGTTGCTCAAATCGCGCGGGCTGCGAGTGACGCTTCAGAAGCTCGATCCCTACCTCAACATCGATCCCGGCACCATGAGCCCGTTCCAGCACGGCGAGGTGTTCGTGACCGACGACGGGGCGGAGGCCGATCTCGATCTCGGCCACTACGAGCGCTTCACTGGCATCTCGGTGACGCGCGGCCACAACGTGACCGCGGGCCAGATCTACGACTCGATCCTCTCCAAGGAGCGCCGCGGCGATTATCTCGGCCGCACCGTGCAGGTGATCCCGCACGTCACCGACGAGATCAAGCGCCGCATCCTGAGCCTGGCGCTCACGACCCAGGCCGACGTCCAGATCGTCGAGATCGGTGGCACGGTCGGCGACATCGAGGGCCTGCCGTTTCTGGAAGCCGTGCGGCAGCTCCGGCTCGAGCATCGCCGCGACGTGCTGTTCGTGCACGTGACACTGGTCCCGTTCATCCGTGCGGCGCGCGAGATGAAGACCAAGCCGACGCAGCACAGCGTCAAGGAGCTGCGCGAGATCGGCATTCAGCCGGACGTGCTCCTGTGCCGGAGCGAAGAGCCGATGACCAGCGAGATCCGCGAGAAGATCGCGCTGTTCTGCAACTTGCCGACCGAGGCGGTCGTGGACGCGACCGACGTGGGCTCGATCTACGAGGTGCCGCTCGTGTTCCATCGCGGCGGGCTCGACGCGCTGGTCGTGCGCGAGCTCGGCCTTCAGACCGGCGAGCCGGACCTCGCGAGCTGGAAGACCTTCGTCCACCGCGTGCAGGAGCCGAAGCGCCAGGCGCTCGTCGCCGTTGTCGGCAAGTACACCCACGTTCGGGACGCGTACAAGAGCATCATCGAAGCATTCGTGCATGCCGGGGCGGCGAACGAGGCGCGGGTCGAGCTGCGCTGGATCGAAGGCGAGGATCTCGAGCAGAGCGGCGCGGCGTCGTTGCTCAACGACGTGGATGGGATCGTCGTTCCGGGCGGCTTCGGCGAGCGCGGCATCGAAGGCAAGATCCTGGCGGCGCAGTTCGCGCGCGAACGCGGGGTTCCGTACTTCGGCCTGTGCCTTGGCATGCAGGTCGCGACGATCGAGTTCGCGCGCAACGTGGCGGGATGGAAGGAAGCCAACTCGAGCGAGTTCGACGCGTCGGCCCCGCAGAAGGTCATCGATCTCATGAACGAGCAGACCGGGGTGATGGAGAAGGGCGGCACGATGCGGCTCGGCGCCTACCGTTGCGCGCTCAAGGAAGGCAGCCTCGCAGCGCGCGCCTATGGGCGTCTCGAGGTCGAAGAGCGGCATCGCCACCGCTACGAGTTCAACAATCGGTTCGCGGCCCAGCTCCAATCGCGGGGGTTGATGCTGTCCGGCAAATGCGTCGGCCGCGAGCTGGTCGAGATCATCGAGCTGCCGGACCATCCGTGGTTCCTGGCGGTCCAGTTCCACCCGGAGCTGAAGTCGCGGCCGCACGAGCCCCATCCGCTGTTCACCGACTTCGTGCGCGCGGCGCTCGAGCGCCGGCGGGCGCGGCTCGGCAACGACACGCCTCCGGCCAGGGAGCCGGCGCGCACGGAGCAGGACGAGGGACTGTCGATGCCATCGAGGCCGCGATCCGGCGCCGCGAACGGCGAATGAAGCACTTCACGATCGGCTCCGCCGCCGTCGGCTCGGAGCGATTGCTCGTGATCGCCGGGCCGTGCCTCGTCGAGAGCGCGGAGATGTGCATGGAGGTGGCTGCGCATCTCAAGCGCGCGTGCGCCACGCGGGAGCTGCCGTTCGTGTTCAAGGCGTCGTACCGCAAGGCCAACCGCTCGAGCGGGCGCTCGTACTCCGGACCGCCGGTGGCCGAGGGCTTGGCCGCGCTGGCGCGGGTCCGGCGCGAACTCGGCGTTGCGGTGCTCACCGACGTGCACGAGACCGTCGAGGTCGACGCCGCAGCCGAAGTGGTGGACGCGCTCCAGATTCCCGCGTTCCTCTCGCGCCAGACCGATCTCATCCAGGCCGCGGGCCGCACGGGCCGGGCGGTCAACGTCAAGAAGGGGCAGTTCATGGCGCCGGACGACATGCGACAAGTCGTCGACAAGCTCGTGGCCGCCGGCTGCGAGCGCATCCTGCTCACCGAACGAGGCACGAGCTTCGGCTATCACGACCTGGTCGTGGACCTGCGCGGCATCCTGGTGATGCGCGAGCTCGGCTGGCCGGTCGTGTACGACGCGACCCACAGCCTGCAGCGTCCGGGCGGCGAAGCGAGCGGGGGAGAGCGGCGCCATGCGTTCCCGCTCATGCGCGCCGCGATCGCATGCGGCGCTGACGCCCTGTTCTTCGAGACCCATCCCGATCCCGACCGTGCGCTCTCGGATGCCGCCACCCAGCTCCCGCTGGCACAGGTCGAGGCGTTCCTCGACGAGGCCCGCAGGATTCGCGACGCGGTCGCGGAGCGCGCGCATGCCTAAGGTGCATGGGCGCAGAACGCCCAAGGCGCCGGCGCGCGGCGAGACCAAGGTTCCCTTGCGTGGTGGCGCGCGCATGTTGCGACGCGGGAAAGCGGACGTTCTGCCGCCTTCGATTACGCCCACACCCAAGGTCACGCTCGAAGAGCTGCTGCACGAGCCGGTGAAGGGGCCGGTCCGAATTCTGTTCCTCGACGCCGACGGCACGCTGACCGACGGGGTCATCGCCTTCGACGCTCAGGGGGACGGGCGCAACTTCTGGGTGCGCGACGGCCTCGCCCTCCAGTGGGCGCGCGATCTGGGCGTGCTGCCGGTCGTGATCTCGGGGCGCGCGTCGCGCGCCGTCGAAGCGCGTATGCTCGAGCTCGGCGTCGAGCACTACGTCGGTGTGAAGGACAAAGTGGCCGTCGCCGAGCAGGTGCTCGAGCGCGAGCAGGCGCGCTGGGATCAGTGCGTAATGGTGGGCGACGATCTGCCCGACGTGCCCCTGCTCAAGCGCGTCGGTTGGCCGATCGCGGTCGCCGATGCCGTGTCCGAGGTGCGTGCGATCGCCCGCACCATCACCGGCGCGCCCGCCGGCGCCGGCGCGGTGCGCGAGGTGGTCGAGATGGTGCTGCGCCACAACGGCGTGTGGGACCAGATCCTCAGACGCTACGAGGCGCTGTGAGCCGCGCCGGCGCGACCCAGCCGACCGGAGGAGCGAAGGCCGGGCCCGGGCGCGACCTGATCGCGCTCGCGCGCGAAGTGGTGCGCACCGAGGCGGCGGCGGTGGCCGCGCTCGAGGAGCGGCTCGGCACCGAGTTCTTGGCAGCCGTGGAAAATCTCGCCGAATGCCGAGGCAAGGTGATCGTCTCGGGAGTCGGCAAGTCGGGTCTGCTTGCGCACAAGCTGGCAGCGACGCTCACCAGCACCGGCACGCCCGCCGTGTTCCTGCATCCGGCCGACGCGCTGCACGGCGACGCCGGACTGTTCATGCCGGGCGACACGGCGCTGTTCATCTCGAAGAGCGGCGCGAGCGAGGAGCTGCTGGCGCTGCTGCCCTACCTCGAGCGCCACGGCATTCCGCTCGTCAGCATCGTCGGCACGCCACGCTCGGCGCTCGCGCGGCGCAGCGAAGTGGCGCTGGTCACGGGCCCGGTGCGCGAAGCCTGCCCCATGGACCTGACGCCGACCACGAGCATCACGGTCGCGCAGGTGATCGGCGACTGCCTGGCGGTCGCGCTGCTCGAACGGAAAGGATTCCAGCCGGAGGATTTCCAGTTCCTCCATCCCGGCGGGGTGATCGGCAGCATGGCGTCCCGGCGCGCCGGCGAGCTGATGCACGACGGCGAGACCATGCCACGGGTGCCGGGGAGCGCGACCTTGCGTGAGGTCATGCTCGAGATCATGGACAAGCGGCTCGGGATCACGACCGTCGTCGACGAGCGCGGGCGACTGGCGGGGGTCGTCAGCGATGGCGACTTCAAGCGCATCCTGGTCCGTCACGGCGATCCGTGGGGCCTGACCGCCAGCGACGTCATGACCACCTCGCCGACGACCATCGAGAAGGACGCTCTGGTGGCGGCCGCGGTCCGCATCATGGAGGAACGTCCCGGCGGCCCGATCACCGCCGTCGTGGTCGTGGACGCCGAGCAATCACCGATCGGGGTGCTGCACCTGCACGACTGTCTGAGGGCCGGTCGGGCTCCGTCGCAGGGGTAGCGTCTTGAAGTCCGAGACCTCGTCCGGAACGCAGCCGAGCCCGGCGTCGCGGTCCACGACCATCCTCACCGTCGGCCATTCGACGCGGACGTTCGCCGAGCTGCTCGCGATCCTCACGGCGCACGGCGTCGAACGGGTCGTCGACGTTCGCAGCCTGCCGCGCTCGCGCCGCCATCCGCACTTCGATCGCGACGCTTTGGCGGCAGAGCTGGCCGCGGCCGGGATCGGCTATGCCCATCGCTCCGATCTCGGCGGGCTGCGCGGCGCTTCGGACTCGCCGGACCACGCCGGCTTGCCGAAAGCGCTGCGCGGCTATGGCGCGCACATGGAAACCCCGGCCTTCGCTGCGGCACTCGAGGAGCTGATGCGCATGGCCGAGCGCGAACGCGTCGTGATCCTGTGCGCGGAGGCCGATCCGGCGCACTGCCACCGTTCGCTGATCGCCGACGCCTTGACCGCGCGCGGCGTGATGGTCGAGCACTTGCTCGATCCGTCGCGTCGCATCGAGCACGCCGTGACGCGCGGGGCAGTGATCGAAGGCGCGCGCGTCCGCTATCCGGCGAAGCAGCGGTCGCTGCGGCTCGGTCGGGCCCGAACGGAAACCAATGACGAGCGCGGCCAGGAACTCTGACGCGCCGTTCCGCGGGCGCGACGATGCTCCGTCGTGGCTGTCATTGTTGCGTCAAGCTCAAGCGCCGTCGGCCCGATAACCTCATCAAGACTGCTGGCACAGGCCGTGCTTGCGGGGTCGCGAACCGTTTGCTAGCGTGGCTCGCGAGCCCGAAAAGCACCAGGCCCGAGGCTCGACGCGGAAGAACGATGCCCCCTGTTCGACTCTCACCTGCCAGGTCGCCCGCAGTCCTGGCGGTCGTTGGGCTCCTGCTTCTGCTCGCCGCGCTTTCCGGCTGCGAGCGGGCGCGCAGTCTCGACCCGACCTCATCGAACGCCGAGTTGCCCGACCAGGAGGTCAGCGACTTCGTGCTGACCGAGACCGATGGGGGACGGCTGGAATGGAAGATGTTCGCGCGCGGCGCCGCGACCTACAGCGCGCGCAATCTGATCATTGCCCGCGACGTGCGTGTGGACTTCTTCGACGAGAACGGCAAGCGCTCGTCGGTGCTGACGGCTCAGGAAGGCGAGATTCACCAGTTACGGCGCGACATGGTCGCGCGCGGCAACGTGGTGTTGCAGACCACGGAAGGCACGCGGATGTCCACGCAGCAGCTCCGATTCCTGAATCGGGAGCAGAAGATCGTCTCGGACGAGTTCGTGCGGGTGGAGCGCAGCGGGGACGTACTGACCGGCTACGGTTTCGAGAGCGACCCACATCTGAATCATTTCGAGTTCAAGCGGCGCGTGCAGGCCACGGTGCGCACGCGCTCGGGGGGGCTCATGGAGCCCCGTGGAGAGTCCCGTTGACCGATGGCCCCGCGGTCGAGCGAAATCAGGGGCTGGTCGCGGAACATCTGGTTCGGTACTACGGAAAGTGGCGCGTGGTCAGCGACGTCACGCTCCACGTCCGTCGTGGCGAGGTCGTCGGGCTGCTGGGGCCGAACGGCGCAGGAAAGACGACCTCGTTCTACATGATCGTGGGACTGCTCCGGCCGACGCAGGGGCAGATCCTTCTCGATGGGGAGGACATCACCGACGAGCCGGTGTACCGGCGGGCGCGCCGCGGGCTCGGCTATCTCGCGCAGGAGCCCAGCATCTTTCGCAAGCTGAGCGTGCGTGACAACATCCTGGCGGTATTGGAGACCTTGAAGCTCCCGCGTCGTGAGCAGGACGCGCGTCTCGTGCAACTGCTGGAGGACCTGAATCTGACACACCTGGCCGATCGCCAGGCGCACAAGCTGTCGGGCGGCGAACGGCGCCGCGTGGAGATCACTCGCGCGCTAGTCCGGCAGCCATCGTTCATGCTGCTGGACGAGCCGTTCGTCGGCATCGATCCAATCGCTGTCTCGGAGATCCAGGACATCGTGGCACGACTGCGGGAGCGAGGGCTGGGCGTGTTGATCACCGATCACAACGTGCGCGAGACGCTGCGGATCACGGATCGCGCCTACATCATGTACGAGGGACGCATCCTCCTTCAGGGGTCCGCCGAGCAGCTCGCGGGCGACCCCCGGGCGCGTCAGATCTATCTCGGCGAGCGCTTCAGTCTGTGAGACGGGGCCGATCATGGAGATGAAACACTCGCTGCACCTGACGCAAAAGCCGGCGCTGATCATGACGCAGCGCCTGCAACAGGCGCTCAAATTGCTTCAGGTGCCGACACTCGAGCTCCAGCAGATCCTCAAGATGGAGATCATGCAGAACCCGCTGCTCGAGGAAGTGGACGAGGTCACCGAGAGTGAGGATCTCGCCAAGGAGGACTCCCCGGAAGAGGCCGCCAACGTCGAAGCCGACGAGCCGACCGACGAGGATCCGATCGACTGGACCGACTACATGCAGGACGGGGCGCTCGACCGCACCTACATCCCGGCCAGCGAGACCAACACCGAGTTCCTGGAGAAGGTGCCGGTCACGCGCACGACGCTGGCCGAGAGCCTGCTCGAGCAGCTCCACTTTCTCGATCTCACGCGCGAGAATCTCACACTCGCGGAGTTCCTGATTGGCTCGCTCGACGATCGGGGATGGCTGGCGACGCCGCTCGAAGAGGTCGCACCCGCGACCGAGCGGACGCTCCCGGACTGCGAGAAGGTGCTCAAGGTCCTGCAGGCGCTCGAGCCGGTCGGCGTCGGCGCCCGCGACCTGCGTGAGTGTTTGTTGATCCAGCTCGAAGTGCGCGGCGAGACCGACACGCTCGCGTGGCGCCTGATCCACGACCAGTTCGACAATCTCGTCAATCGTCGCTTTCCCGAGATCGCCCGCCAGCTCAAGTGCTCGGTGGAGGAGGTTCAGGCGGCGGCCGACGTGGTCGCGACGCTCAATCCGCGCCCCGGCCTCCAGGTGTCGGCCGAGGACCCGAAGTACGTCGTGCCGGATCTGCTGGTCGAGCGCGTCGACGAGGAATACGTCGTGATGCTGAACGACCGCAACGTGCCGCGGTTGCGGATCTCGTCCGCGTACGAGAGCGTGTTGCGCGAGAAGAAGAAGGCCGAGAAGAACTCGGATGCCGGGAAGACCCGCGAGTACATTCAGGGCAAGCTCAACTCGGCGCGCTGGCTGATCCAGACCATCGAGCAGCGCCGGCGCACGATGATCAAGGTCATGAACTGCATCATCCGGGAGCAACGCGAGTTCTTCGACAAGGGGATCGCATTCCTGCGCCCGTTGACGCTCCAGCAGGTGGCGCGCCAGATCGACATGCACGAGTCCACGGTCAGCCGCGTGTGCAGCGGAAAATACGTGCAGACGCCGCGCGGCGTTTTCGAGCTCAAGTTCTTCTTCTCGAGCGGGCTCGAGACCGAGGACGGCGAGGACGTGTCCGCACGCACGGCCAAGGACATCATCCGCACCTTGATCGAGGAGGAAGACAAGAAAGGGCCGCTGTCCGATCAGCGCATCGCCGAGCTGCTGCACGAGCGCGGCCTGCGCATCGCCCGCCGCACGGTGGCAAAGTACCGAGAGCAGCTCAGCATCCTTCCGGCCCGATTCCGCCGGCGGGTGGCCTGACCACGTCCCCCGCGACGCGGCCCCGGACGGTCGGCGGCCGCGGCACCGCAAGAGGAAGGCCATGAACGTCACGACGACTGCACGTCACTGCGAGCTCGATCCCGAAGTGCGACTGTTTGCCGAAGAACGGCTGGCGAAGCTCGGCCGCTTTGCCCGCGATCTCGCCGAAGCCCACCTGGTGGTGACGGCGGAGAAATACCGCCACAGCGCCGAGATCACGATCCGGCTGCGCGGCCAGGAGTTCGTGAGCCGCGAAGAGTCCGACGAGCCGCGCACGGCCATCGACCTGGCCGCCGACCGGCTCGAGCACCAGATCCGGCGCCTGAAGGAGAAGCGCATCGAACGCAAGCGCGGCTCGCGCGCGCGGGCGGCGGGTGCACCGGCTCCGCCGGCATCGGCGGACGGAGACGAGTCGGACCTCGACACGTTCGACGGCGTCGCGACGGAGGAATAAGCCCGCGTGCAAACGCTCAGCGTCGCGCGCCTCTACGAAGACCAGCGCCACGAACTGCAGCTCGAGCCGCTCACCGAATCGCTCGCTTCGAAGCGCGAAATCACCGTCAGCGACGTCCATCGCCCGGGCATGGCGTTGATGGGTTTTCTCGAGAACTTCCTGCCCGAGCGCATCCAGATCTTGGCCCAGACCGAGCTCACCTATCTCGCGACCTTGTCGCCGGAGGGCGTCCGCGAGGCCATCGATCGGCTGTTCCAGTTCGAGATGCCGCTGATCGTCGTGTGCAAGGGGCTCGAGGTCCCGCCCTACATCGTGCAGCGCGCGAACGGGTCGCAGGTGCCGGTGCTGCGCACGCCGCAGAGCACGACCCCGTTCATCCATTCGATGACGTCGTATCTGGATCACATGTTCGCGCCTGCGGTTACGGTTCACGCGTCACTCGTGGACGTGTACGGATGCGGGCTCCTGTTCACCGGCCGGAGCGCGATCGGCAAGTCCGAAACTGCGCTCGATCTGGTGGAGCGGGGGCACCGGCTGGTCGCCGACGACGTGGTGTCGATCACCAAGCGCCATGGCGACGTGCTGATCGGCACCGGCAATCAACTGCTCCGCCACCACATGGAGATCCGCGGCCTCGGCATCATCGACGTGCAGGCGATCTTCGGCATTCGCTCGATCCGTCTCCAGAAGCGCGTCGAGGTGGAGGTCAACCTGCGCGAGTGGTCGGCGGAAGAGGACTACGAGCGCGTCGGCCTCGACGATCACATGACGAAGTACCTCGGCGTCGAGATCCCGCTCGTGCAGGTGCCGATCACGCCGGGAAAGAACATCACGGTGATCGCCGAAGTGATCGCGCTCAACTATCTGATCAAGGTGACCGGCGGCTATTCGCCGGCCGAGCGTCTCAATCAGCATCTGATCGAGCTGATGAAACGCAAGAGCGCCGCCAAGGCGTGGGTGCGCGAGGACACCGAGTGATGGCCCGCGTTCCTGCGTTGCTGGTGATGCACGCCGACCTCGCGTCCGCGCTGCTGCGCGCTGCGGAGACGGTCTATGGCCCGGTCGATCAGGTCGACGTGCTCTCGAACGAGGGTCTGTCGCGCGAGGCGTTGGAAGCGCAGATCGCGCGGCGCGTGGAGAAGTGGACCGAGGGCGGCCTGGTGCTGACCGACTTCTGGGGCGGTTCGTGCCACGTGTGCGGCGCCTCGGTGGCGCGCGGCCACGGCGAGCTGGTCGTGATCACGGGGATCAATCTGCCGACGCTCATCGACTACCTTCACAACCGGGACCATTATTCGATCACCGAGCTGGTCGAGCGGCTGCTGAAGAAAGGTCAGCAGAGCATTCGCGCCCAGCGCGGTCAGAACGTATGAGCTGGTTGCTGGCGCGCGTGGACGATCGTTTGATCCACGGGCAGGTGGTGGTGGCGTGGGGGGACCGGTTGCGGCCGCGCCGCATCTGGGTGGTGGATGACGGCACGGCGGCCGACCCCTGGGAGCGCGAAATGCTGTCGGCGGCCGCGCCCGGAGTGGACGTCCGCGTGGCGACCGTGAGCGAAGCGGCCGAAGCGTATGCGACCGAAGCCGCCGCGGAAGGCGGCGCGATCCTGCTGGTGCGCAACCTCGCGACCGCCCATGCGCTGATCGAGGCCGGTGCCGCGATCACCACGCTGAATCTCGGCGGGCTGCACTACATGCCGGGCAAGGTCAAGGTCAACGAGTACGTCTACCTCGACGACACCGACCGCGGCCATGCGCGCGCGCTGCTCGCGCGCGGCGTGGCGCTCGAGGTCCAGGACATTCCTGCGGCTCGCCCTCAGGCGCTGAGCGCACTCGACTCCGCACTACGCCAGTCGTGAGCTACGCCTACCTGTTCACCATCCTGCTCGGGGGCTTGGCGGCGCTGGACGCGACCCCGGTCGCGCAGACGCTTCTTTCGCAGCCGCTCGTGACCGCGACGCTGATCGGCGCGCTGTGGGGCGACCTGCCCACCGCGCTCGAGGTCGGCGTCGTGCTCCAGATCCTCGCGGCCAGCACCATGCCGGTCGGTTCGCGCACCGGGGAGGACTACGCCGTCGGCGGCGTGGTCGGGGCCGCCGTCGCGGTGGCGCTGGCGGCCGAGCAGCCGTTCGTCGTCGCTCGCGACGCGTGCGCCTTGCTCGGCGTGCTCGCGGGACTGGTCTCGGCCATGGTCGGCGTCGCGCTGCTCAAATGGCAACGCCGCCGCAACGAAGGGCTCAGCCGCTGGTGCGAAGACGCGTTGCGTCACGGGAGTGAAGGGGCGCTCGCGCAGGCGCACGGGGCCGCAGTTGTTCTGGCGTTCGGGGTCGGTGTAAGTTACTGCGCCGTTTGCGTCGGTGCTTCCGTGTGGAGCATGCGAGGTCTGGCCGGGAACGAATCGCTGTGGCTGGCTCGGGCCTGGGCGCTCGCCAAGCCGCTGTGGCTCGGCCTCGGGCTCGCACAGGTGCTGAACGCGTTTCTCCAGCGCCGTCTCACGCGCGCCGCGGTGTTCGGAGCGGCGCTGATCGGCGCTTGGCTGGTGCTGCTCGTGGGGGCTCCCTGACCGTGCCGCCTCTGACCGGCTCCGACCTCGCCCGTGTGGCGCTGCGCACGCCGTTGCTGCAGGCCGCCTGGAACTACGAGCGCCAGCAAGGGCTCGGGTGGGCGTGGTGCCTGGAGCCCGTGCTGCGGCGTCTGTATGCGGATGCGGACGCGCGCAATCACCGCCTCGCGGAGCACACGGCGTATTTCAACACGCAGCCGACCTTCGCCTCGGTCTGTCTCGGCGTCGTCGCCGGCCTCGAGGAGCGGCGCGCCGCGGGCGAGGGTCCCGAGGACGACGGCATCGCGCGTATCAAAGCCGTGATGGGCTCGTCGCTGGCGGCGCTCGGCGACCGCCTGTTCTGGTTCACCCTGCGGCCGTTCGCCGCGATCCTCGGCGTGTTGTTCGCGCTCACCGGCTCGTGGCTCGGTGCGCTCGCGCTCTGGCTCTGCTACAACCTGCTGCATCTGGTCGTGCGCTTCGCCGGCGTCGGCTGGGGCTATCGTTACGGCCCGGCCGTGCTCGGGGATCCGCTGCGGCGCCGGGTCGGCCTGCTGGTGCGCATGTTGGGGATTCTCGGCGCGGCGATGGTCGGCGTCGTGGTGGCGATGTTGCTGGTGCCGGGCGGCGAGCCGCGCAGCATCACGTTCCAGGCCACGCTGGTCGGTGGTCTCGCGCTGGGACTGTTGACCGCGCAACGGGCGCGGCCCTCCCCGACGCAATGGGCGCTCGGCGTCGGTGCGCTGTGCCTGATCGCCACGTGGTCACGATGAGAGGAACGCCGGAGCGCGAAGCCACGTGACCGAGATTCATCTGACGATTCGCAACGAGGACGGGATGCATGCACGATCGGCCGCGAAGTTCGTGACGATCGCCGCCCGCTTCAAGTCCCACGTGTTCGTGAGCCGTGACGACCTGGAGGTGAACGGCAAGAGCATCCTGGGAGTCCTGATGCTGGCGGCCGAGGGAGGCAGCGTGATCAAGGTGCGCGCCGAGGGCGAGGACGAGCGCGAAGTCATTGCGGCGCTGGCCGAGCTGGTCGACGCCAGGTTCGGCTTCGAGCAATGAAGTTCCGAGGCATCCCCGCGTCTCCGGGCATCGGCGTCGGTCCGGTGTACGTCGTGCTCGTCGAAGAGCTGAGAGTGCGCGACTTCACGATCCCTTCGGAGCGGATCGAAGAGGAAGTCCAGTTCTTCGAGCGCGCCCTGGACTCGTCGCGCCGCGATCTGGAGCAGATCAAGAGCGGCATCGCGGCCGAGCTGGGCGAGGCCGAGGCGGCGATCTATGAAGCGCAGCTCCTGATGGTGGACGATCCGGAGCTCCGGCGCGTCGTGCTCGAGGAAATCCGCCGCGACCGGCGCAACGCCGGCGTGGCGTTCCGCGACTACATGTCGAAAATTGCGACCCGTCTCGAGCGGGTCGAAGACGAGTACCTGCGCGAGCGGCAGGCCGACGTGTTGGACGTCGAACGCCGCGTGCTCCGTTACCTGGTCGGCGGCGGCCAGCGCGGCCTTGCGGACTTGAAGGATCCGTCGGTGCTGGTCGCACACGAGATCGGTGCGAGCGACATGGCGATGCTCGACCGCAGTCGCGTGCTCGGGCTGGTGACCGAGACCGGCGGACGCACGTCGCACAGCTCGATCGTCGCCCGCGGGCGCGGCATCCCGGCGGTGGTCGGCGTACCGGGCGTGACGCAGCACGTCAAGAACGGGCAGCTCGGCGTCGTGGACGGGTTCCTCGGCGAGGTCGATCTCGACCCCGATGCGGCCGCCGCGGCCCATCATCGGGCGCGGCGCGAGCACGTCGAGCAGAAGGGGCGCGCGTTGCTCGACCTGCGCGAGCAACCCGCCGTCACGGTCGACGGCCGGCGCATCGAGCTCGGCGCCAACATCGAGCTGCCGGCCGAGGTCGAGCAGGTGCTGCTCGTAGGCGCCGACGGCGTCGGCCTGTTCCGCACCGAGTTCTTCTACCTCGATCGTGCCGAGCTGCCGAGCGAGGACGAGCAGTACCGGGCGTATAAAGGAGTCGCGGAGCGGGTCGCGCCGCGGCCGGTGATCTTCCGCACCATGGATCTCGGCGGCGACAAAGTGGCCTCCTATCTCGGCACCACCCACGAGACCAACCCGTTCCTCGGCTGGCGCGGCATTCGGTTCGCGCTCCACCATCCCGAAGTGTTTCGCACGCAGATCCGAGCGATCTATCGCGCGAGCGCGCATGGCAAGGTGCGGATGATGTTCCCGATGATCTCGGGCCTCGAGGAGTTGAACAAAGCGCGCGGGCTGTGCGCCGAAGTCGAGCGCGATCTCCAGCGTAAGAACGTGGCCCACGACCGGGAGCTCGAGATCGGCATCATGATCGAGACGCCGAGCTCGGTTTGGGTCGCGGATCATCTTGCCCAGCACGCGCGGTTCTTCTCGATCGGCTCCAACGACCTGATTCAGTACACGCTCGCCATGGATCGCGGCAACGAGCGGCTGGCGCAGCTCTACGAGCCGCTCGATCCGGCGGTGCTGCGCAGCATCCATCACACGGTGCAGGCGGGGCACACGGCGGCGCGCTGGGTTGGCGTGTGCGGCGAGATGGCGGGTGATCCGCTCCACGCGGTGCTGCTGGTCGGACTCGGCGTCGACGAGCTCAGCGTGTCGTGCTTCGACCTGCCGCGGATCAAGGCGGCGATCCGGAGCGTCGAGCAGGCGCGCGTGGCCGAGATCGCCGAGGAGGCGCTGCGCCAGCCATCGGCGCAGGCGGTGCGCGAGCTGCTGAGCCGGACGCTGGAGCCCGTGTTGCCCGACGACGTCGTCGGCTCGCGGGGTGAGCGATGAGTGCGCTCGAGCCTCCGTTCGGAGGCCTCGACCGGGGCGGCATGGCGGCGCGCATCGAGCGCATTCCCGACCACATCGATGACGCGTTGGCGCGCCTGGCCGCGTATCCCTGGCGCTTGCAAGCGCGCATGCCGTCGCTGCTCGCGCTCGGCGCCATGGGCGGATCGGCGATCGCCGGCGAGCTGACCGCTGGCCTCTACGCCGACCGCACGCCGCGCCCGCTCCTGGTCGTGCGCGAGGACCATTGGCCCGCGTGCGTGACGCGCGAGGCGTTCGCGCTCCTGTGCTCGTACTCCGGCAACACCGCCGAGACGCTCGCGCTCTACCAGGAGGCGGCCCGCCGGCAGGTGCCGCGCGCGGCGATGACCACCGGCGGTGCGCTTGCCGTCGCCTGCGATCGCGACGCCGTGCCGTGGGCGAAGCTGCCGGGCGGCTCGCCGCCGCGCGCCGCGCTGTTCTCGGCCTGGGTGACGGTCACGCATCTGATCGCCGCGCTCGATTGGGCGGACGATCCAGCCGCGGACTGGCGCGAAGCCGCGGAGCTGCTGCGCGAGCGCAACGCGACGTTGGGCCCGAGCGTGCCCGAGGCGCGCAATCCCGCGAAGCAACTCGTGCGCGCGCTCGCGGGGCGGTTGGTCGTGATCTATTCCGGCACCGAGCGCACCGCCGCGGCGGCGTCCCGCATGCGGCAGCAGATCAACGAAAATGCTAAGCTGCTCGGCCATTCGGCAGTCGTGCCGGAGCTCAATCACAACGAAATCGTCGCTTGGGAGCGTCCCGGACCAGTGTCGGGTTCGGCGGCGGTCGTGCTCCTGCGCGATCGCGAGGATTCGGCCGACACCGCACAGCGGCTCTCGCTCACTGCGGAGTTCGCGGCCAGGCAGGGAGCGTCGGTGCACGAGATCGGCTCGGTGGGCCATGGACGTTTGGCGCGCCTCGCGTCGCTGGTTCAGTTCGGCGACTACGTGAGTCTCTATCTGGCGTTCGTGACCGGCGTCGATCCTTCGCCGGTGGCTTCCATCGACGAGTTCAAGCGGCGTCTCTCGGGGGCGGAGCAAGCGTGACCGGCAAGCCGATCGCGATCATCCCGGTGGCGGGCGTGGGCACGCGGCTCAGGCCCCATACCCACACGTTGCCGAAGGTGCTGCTGCACGTCGCGGGCAAGCCGATCCTCGCGCACATCCTGGACGACCTGCCGAGCCTCGGCATCGACGAGGCGGTGCTGGTGGTCGGCTACATGGGCGAGCTGATCGAGCAGTACGTGAACGCGCGCTACCGGCATCTCCAGATCCACTACGCCGATCAGCCCGAGCGCCTCGGGCTCGGCCACGCGGTCTCGCTCGCGGCGCCCCATGTGGACGACCGGCCGATCCTCATCATTCTCGGCGACACGATCTTCGAGGCCGACCTCAAAGGCGTGCTCTCGGGGCCGACCGCGAGCATCGGCGTCAAAGCGGTCGAGGATCCGCGGCGTTTCGGGATCGTCGAAGTCGATGATCGCGGCCGCGTCACCCGGATGGTGGAGAAGCCCGAGCATCCGACTTCGAACCTCGCGATCACCGGCATCTACTTCTTCACGCACGCCCAACCGCTGTTCACGGCGCTCGAGGAGCTTCAGAACAGGAACATCCGCACCAAGGGCGAGTTCCAACTCACCGACGCGATGCAGCTCCTGGTCGAGAAGGGCGAAGTGCTGACGACGTTCCCGGTCGAGGGCTGGTACGACTGCGGCAAGACCGAGACGCTGCTCGAGACCAACCGAATCCTGCTCGGCAAACGTGGCGACGGCGTCGTGATCCCGGGCACGGTCGTGCATCCGCCGGTGTCGGTCGCCGCCGGCGCGGTGATCGAGAACTGCATCCTCGGGCCCCACGTTTCGGTCGCGGCCGGGGCTCGGCTGCGCAATGCCGTGGTCCGCGACTCGATCGTGAACGAGAACGCCACGATCGAGGACATCCTGCTCGAGGGCTCGGTGGTGGGGGAGAATGCGCTCGTCAAGGGCGCGTTCAAACGGTTGAACGTCGGCGATTCGAGCGAGGTCAAGATCACCTAGACACTCACGTGGGTCGCCCTCCGCACCATCGCGGGTGGCGATCCTTTCGATTGGACCGGTACGCCGGTCACGAGTTCGCAACCCGATACGCAGAGACGAGGACACGGAATGGGCGCTCGCCACTTGTTCACATCGGAGTCGGTCACCGAGGGACATCCCGACAAGATCGCGGATCAGATCTCGGACGCCGTGCTCGATGCGCTGATCGAGCAGGATCCCTTGAGCCGCGTCGCGTGCGAGGTGCTGGTGACCACCGGCCTCGCGATCGTGGCCGGGGAGATCTCGAGCCACGGCTATGTCGAAATTCCGAGCCTGGTGCGCAAGGTGATCGGCGAGATCGGCTACGACAGCGCGGAATACGGCTTCGACAGCCACACGTGCGCGGTCGTCACCACCATCGACGACCAGTCGCCCGACATCTCGATGGGCGTCGACAAGGGTGGCGCCGGCGACCAGGGCCTGATGTTCGGCTACGCGTGCCGCGAAACCAAGGAGCTGATGCCGCTACCGATCACGCTCGCGCACGGCATGACGCGCCGGCTCGCACAGGTGCGGCGGAGCGGCAAGATTCCGTATCTGCGCCCCGACGGCAAGTCGCAGGTCACGGTCGAATACGACAACGGCCGGCCGGTGCGGGTGGACACGGTCGTGGTCTCGACTCAGCACGCCGCATCGGCCAAGCAAGCGCAGATCCGCCGCGACATGATCGAGAGCGTCATCATGCCGGTGCTGCCGCGCCGGCTCGTGGATCGCGCCAAGCCGATCCGGTTCCACATCAACCCGACCGGGCAGTTCATCAAGGGCGGCCCGATGGCCGACACCGGGCTCACCGGCCGCAAGATCATCGTCGACACCTATGGCGGCGTCGGCAGTCACGGCGGCGGCGCGTTCTCGGGCAAGGATCCGAGCAAGGTGGATCGCTCGGCGAGCTACGGCGCCCGCTACGTGGCCAAGAACCTGGTCGCGAGCGGGCTGTGCGACCGCGCCGAAGTCCAGATCGCGTACGCGATCGGCGTTCCCGAGCCGGTCAGCGTCATGGTCGACAGCCGGCGCACCGGGAAGGTGAGCGACGAAAAGCTGACCGATCTCGTGCGCAAGCACTTCAACCTCACACCGAAGGGGCTGATCAAGCACCTCAAGCTGCGACGCCCGATCTTCCGCATCACCGCCGCCTACGGGCACTTCGGCCGCCGCGAGCCGAGCTTCACGTGGGAACGCACCGACAAGGCGCGGCTGCTGGCGCGCAGCGTGTAGACGTGGTGCCCGGCGCGCGACGTTCCCTGCCCGTGCGCGCTCACGACACGATCGCGCTTGCCGCCCTCGTTTCGCTCGTCCTGGCGTGCCCCGCACGCGCTCAGCAACAGGCGGATGCCGAGTTCGATCCCAAGGTGTCGCGCCCGGCTTACGGTGCCCAGGGCCCGAGCGTGTTGTTCGACGAGGCCCACGACAACTTTCACACCACGACCGGCCGATATCGGCCCTTCGTTCAGCTCGTCCAAGCCGACGGTTTCCGGGTGACGCCGAACGCGAGCCGGTTCGACGCCGCCGGCCTGCGCCGGCACCAGGTGCTGGTGATCGCCAACGCCATGGGCGGGGACGTGCCCGAGGCCTACGAGCGAGCCGCGTTCACGCTCGCCGAATGCGACACCGTGGCCGAGTGGGTGCGGAACGGTGGCGCGCTGCTGCTGATCGCGGACCACGCGCCGTTCGGAACCGGCGCGGAGCACCTGGCCAAGCGGTTCAACGTCGAGATGGGGAAGGGGTTCACGGAGGACTCGGTCCACTGCGACAAGGCTTCCGGCACCTCGACGCTCGTGTTCTCGCGCTTGAACGGGCTGGTGCGCGACCACCCGATCACTCGCGGGCGCGACTCGACCGAGCTCGTCACGCGCGTCGTCGCCTACACCGGGCAGTCGCTCGCGGCGCCGGTCGGCTCCAAGGTCTTGCTCGCGCTCAGCGGCCACGCGTTCGACCACCCGAGCCCGACCGTGAGTCAGGCCGCGGCCTCGCCCGAGCCGGGGATGGCGTGGCGCACCGCGATTCGAAACCTGCCCGTGACTTCCGCGCGCGGACGCGTGATGGGTCTCGCGCTTCGTTACGGGCGCGGGCGCGTCGTCGTCCTCGGCGAAGCGGCGATGCTTTCGGCTCAGACGGTCGCGCTGCCCGACGGAGGTGTGCGCCGATTCGGCATCAACGTCCCAGGCAGCGACAACCAACAGTTCGCGCTCAGCGTGATGCGCTGGCTCGCGGGTGTGCTGCCGGTGGAGTGACACGTGGCGGAGCCTCCGATGCAGAGTCCCAAGCGGGAAGCCCCAAAGCGGCGAGTGTTAACTATCTACGCATCGACCGAAGACGAGGCGATCGTCATCAGTGAACTGGTTCGCCATCTGGCAGCACTCCACTTCAAGGATCCCGATGCCGTTGTGACCACCGTCGTCGGTGGCGGGTCGCCCGGCGAGTTTGGGATCGAAGCACTCCCCGCATTCCGGCTGAACGACGACCTTCTTTGCGAAGGGGAGCTACCCTCCTTCGAAGTCGTGGAAGAGTGGGTGCGAGCGCTTCCCGAAGACACCACGGGGCGCGGCGACGGATTTCGGGCCTCACCTTCCCCCAAGAATCGGGTCCTGAGTCCCAGCGTGTGGGTGCGGCTGCGATTGGAGGATCGCGTTGACGACGCCAAGAAACTGCTGGAAGAAGCCGCAGGACTCAGTCGCCTCGATAAGGAAGCAGGAAGAGGCCCGGCGCGATCGTACTTTCCCCCGGGCGCATTGTGCAGCCACTCGAGCTCGGATGCGCGAGAAGCGATTCGACACGCACGTATGCTGAGGCTGGCCGAGGAACTCCCGTTTGGGAAGACTCGGCGTTCCGATCATGTCGAGAGGTACCGATTGCTGTGGGAGGGCGTCGTGGTTCGATTGGACCGCGAAGCAAGAGGAGTTCGGATCACGTCCAAGATTTTCCGCATGGGAGATGGGGGCCATCTCCTGAGCGTAGAGGAAACGTTCGGATCGATCGCGGAGTGGGAGGCATTCGACGAGGCTCTACGCGAGACGTGCTTTTGGTCGCCGACCCTCACGCATCCTGCACACGTTCATCAGTGGGGATGGATCATCGAAGGCGAAAAGGACGGTCGGTATCGCGCGGTCACGCGTATGATCTGGCGCGAGCTCAGTTTGTTGCTTGGCGAGTTTGGTCGCTTGGCCGGCATCAGCTTCGGCATGTACTGCGTTGGAGAAATACCTCCCAAGCCATAACCCCTCGATGTCACCTCCGACCTACCGCGGGACCACCGTTGTGTGCGGTGCGTAAACGCGCGTTGACGATCGAGCGTGTCAGGCGGCCGGGAGCAATAGCGTGAACGTGGAGCCGGCGCCGACATCACTCCGTACGCGCAGCTCGCCGTTCATGCGTTCGGCCAGTTGACGGGCGAAGGCCAGTCCGACCCCCAGGCCGCCGACTCTGCGAGTGGACGAACCGTCCACCTGCTCGAAGGAACGGAACAGGTTCTCCAGACGGTCGGCGGGAATGCCGGGACCGTTGTCGGACACCTCGATCCCGACCCATCTGCGGTCGTTCTCCTCCAACCGGCTGGTCCGCAACACCAGCCGGGCACCGCTGGGCGTGAACTTGACCGCGTTGTCCACCAGTTCGTTGAGGATCTGCAGCAGCCGCTTCCGGTCGAAGCGCGCCCCCGGCAGATCGCCCCCAGGCTCGAAACGGAACTCCCGCAGCGTCTCCGAGACGCCCGCCAGACGCTCCGCATGGAAGGCCTCGAGCACCGGACCGAGCGTACCGGCTTCGATCTGGACTTCGAGGCGGCCCTCGGTCGCGTCGGCGAGAATCAGCAGGTTCTCGATCATTCCTCGGAGATCGTGCGACTTCTTGAGCCCGCCTTGCACCAATCCCTTCAGGTCTTCGTCGGTCGAGCGATGATCGACGATGCATTCGAGCGTGCCGATGATCACGGCGAGCGGCGTCCGCAGCTCGTGGTTCACGTTGCTGAGAAACTCGGACTTCAGCCGAGTGTGCTCGAGCAACCGGTCGTGGCTGAGGCGCAACTGACGGTTGTTCTCGAACAGGCGGTTGTAGAGGCGCGTGTTCTGGAGCGACATCCCGACCATGCCGAGCGCGGTCTCGAGCGTCTGCAGGTTGTCGTCGGTATAGCTCGTGCCGTTGACACGCGCCCCGAGGGCCAGCAGTCCGAGCAGCTCGCCGTGGGCCGAGAGCGGAGCGAACAAGGCGATCCCGACCTGGCGGATGAGCTCGAACTCCGCCGTGCCCAGGTCCGGCTTGAGCGCCCACGACAGCATCGGCGACGGCTCTCGCGCCAGGCGCCGGCGCACCGCGTCCGCACAGATGTCGGTCACGGCGGACACCGCCTGCGGCTTGAAGCCGTGGCACCGCACCATCACCGAACGCGCCCCTTTGTCGCCCGTGAACAGCCACATCGCCGAGCGTGCCGTTCCGAACTGCCCCATCAGGTTGAAGAGCAGCAGGTCGGCGGTCTCGTAGAGGTCGAGCGAGACCTTCAGCTCGCGGCTCAGCTCCAGCAACGAACGGAGAGAATGCTCGCGCCGTGCGGCGAGCCCGGGATCGGATCCGCTCCCGCTCTCGGGTGCCGGCTCATCGGCAGGGATACGCCGGAGCGGCTCGCTCATGCAGCTTCGACCGCCTGCCGCGACGCCTCTTCGGTCGCGTCGATCGCGAGGATCTGATCCAGATTCAGCAAGCGGATCACGCTGTCCGCTGCCGGCGAGACCTCCGTCAACCGAACCTGGTAGGGGGTTTGATTGTGCTCCTCCACCAGCGCCAGCAGCGCGCCGATGCCGCTCGACGAAATGAACGCCACGCCGGCGAGGTTCAGCACCAGGTGCTTGCCCTCCTGGGCGACCATCCGGCACTGCGAGAGCAACGTCGTGGCGCTGCGGGCGTCGAGATGACCGTGGACGCGCACGACGTCGGTGCGTGGACTTGCGGGGACGACTTCAAGGCGAAAATCGCTCATGACATTGCTCCTGATTCCTGAACCGCGGTCCGCGGTCCGAAGGTCAGCGAGGTGATGTTGCCTCGCGGAGTGGCGGGCTGATAGATGACCTGGTTCATCGCGCGGTGAATGATGTCGAGTCCGATGCCGCGTCCGCGTTTCCACAGGCTCTGGTCGCTGAAGTCGGTCGCTTTCCAGCTGTCGGGACGGAAGGGGGCGCCGTCGTCCCGGATCACGAACATTCCCTCGCGCACCAGCGCCGCGCGCTCCAACTGTGAGGTTGGCTCCGCGACCGCGGGCGGCAGCCACCACAACTCGAAGCCGCGCTGTCCGTCGTTGCCGCAGCCGTGCTCGGCGATGTTGGCGCACACCTCGTAGAGCGCCGTGCTCAGTTGCTCGGCCTCCGGATGCGACAGATCGGCGAGCAGCGGCACGCCTTTCATCCACTCGAGCACTTTCGTGACCGAGTCGAGGTCGGCTTGCAGGCGTAGGCACTGGCCGCGCCGCTCCGCCTCGGCGAGCCGCTGCATCGCGGCACGAGCGCCGTCGCCATCCACCGTCGGCCGGTTGTCTTTGGAGGTGGCCGGAATCGCCTCGTCCGCTGCCACAGAGCCCACGCGGCTCAACACCAGCAGCGTCTCGTCGTCGCTCGGCGGCGCGCCGCCGGTCCAGGCGCCGAGCGCTTGGCGAAGTGCGCCGATGACGGCTTGGTCGCCCTCGCCGCCGTGCTGCGCCACGACTTGCTGGAGCCGTTCGAGCCCGAACAGCTCGTCGTTGCGCTTGCCGAACGCTTCCGTGTAGCCGTCGGTGTACTGGACCAGGACGTCGCCGGGATCGAGCTGAATCGTCTGATCGCGCAGGGTGCGCCGAATCTGACCGCGCCGCGTGGCGCCGAGCGGTATGCCGCTGGTGGCGCATCCTTCCACGCCGCCCGCAGCATGCCGGTAGATCAGGGTCGGGTTGTGTCCCGCCGACGCAAACGTCAGCCGGCCCGTGGTGGGATCGACCACGGCGTAGAACATGGTGACGAACACGCCCGGTTGCAGCGACTGCGCGAGCTGCTCGTCGAGCGCCCCGAGCAGCGCGCTCGGCGAGTCGTGCAGGTGGCGCAGGGCCCGCAGCAGTGCCGACAGCATCGCCATCACCAGGCAGCCGGCGAGCCCCTTGCCCGAGACGTCCGCGATCGTGATCGCCACGCGCCCGTCGGCGAGCGGCAGGATGTCGTAGTAGTCGCCGCCGACCTCCGCCGCCGCGCGCTGCAGGCCGCGGATCGCGATCGAGCCGGATTCGAGCGGCCCGGCCGGGAGCAACGAGGTCTGGATCTGGCGCGCCAGGCCGACCTCGTGGGCCAGCCGCTCGTGCTCGAGCATTTCCTGCTGGGCCTGCTTCAGCCGCCGCGCCACGTCGTTCATCGAGTCCGCGAGCAATCCAAGCTCGGTGCGGTCGTGCACGCGAATCGGCGTCTCGAGGTCGCCGCGGCCGATCCGCTCGAGCCCGGCGCGCAGGCTGTCCACCGGACGGAGCAGGAGCGACATCGAGAGGAAGGCCCCGAACACGCCGAGCAGCACGAGCACCGCGAGCACGGTCGCCTGCTGGCGGCGCGAGGCCGCGATCGTCGCCTCGAGGTAGCTCTGTTCGAGACCGATGAGGGCGGTGCCGATGACCCGGCCATCCGCCTGCCGCACCGGCGCCTCGGCGACGAGCAGCTTCCCGTTGCTCCGGAGCGACTCTCCCGGCTTGAGGCCGCGCGAGTGATCCACGGGTCGCAGTTCGGTCGGGGGCGTGAAACGGCTCCCCAGCAGCCGTGCGTCGGCGTGGCCCTGGATTAAACCGGCATGGTCGGTCACGACCGCGAACGCGAGCTCAGCCTGCTCGTCCTGCATCGTGCGCACGACGGGATGGAGCAGCAGCTCGGGCACCTCGCCGAGCAGGATCCCGGAGCTGGCGGTCGCGAGGCTGCGCGCGCCGAGCAGGAGACGCGTCTCGACTTCCCGCCCCAGCGCGGCGCGTGAGTTGCGCTCCGAGACGAAGCCGACGGTCAGCACCGGCGCCGCCGTGAGCACGACGGCCGCCGCCGTCACGATCCAACGGATGCTGAGCACCGGGCGGGACTTGGTGGGCGAGACTGCTTTCGGATCCCCTGGCGCCACGGGCCCCGCCGGCGCGTTTGGTTCCACGTCGCGGCTCATTGGTTCGCTCCGAGAATCTCGCGGCTGCGGGCCATCTGCTTCTGGGCGCGGGTCAAATATCCACGTGCTCGCTCGTCGGTGGGATCGACCAGCAGCGCCTTTTCCCAATGAGCGATCGCCTGATCGAGACGGCCGGCCGCGAAGTTCTCGATTCCGCGCGTCAGGTATTCGCGCTTGAGGAACTCGTTCACTTCGCGGTAGCCCGGCCGCGCCGACCACACCAGTTCCCAGAACCGCAGCGCGTCATCCGCCCGCTGCTGTTTCTGAGCGGTGAGACCCTGGCGATAGAGCTGCTCGACTTCGCGATCTCCGAGTCGCGGTCCCGGCGCGGCGGTCTCTTGCGCCGGCGCCGCCAGCGCCGCCGTCGGCGTGACGCGGGTCGCGCGGGCGTGAGCGGCCAGCGCCTGCGCTAGGCCCGGCGCGTCCGCATCGAGTCCCCGCGCCTGCTCGAGCAGCGACGCGGCTTCGGCCGGCCGGCCCGCGGCCAGGACGCGTTTCGCCTGCTCGACCAGCGCCGCCGCGCGCCGCGCGATGGCTTGCTCGGTGCGAGCCAGCATTGCGCTCGCCTCGGCGTCATTCGGGTTGTCGCGAACCACCGCGGTGAAGCCGGTGCGTGCTTCGGCGAGGCGATCGGAGGCGAAGGCATCCATCGCCTTGCCGAAACGCAGGCGAGTCTCCTCCGAGCGCGCGTTGCGCCGATCGAGCTCCGCACGGCAGCGTTCGGCACCGCTCCGTGCGCTCACGTCGTTCGGCGCGACTCCCAGCGCCAGCTCGTATGCGACGGCGGCGTCCGCGAGGTTACCGGCGCGCTCGAGGGCGGTCGCTTTGTCGACGAGGCAGGCGGCTTCGAGCGTGACCGCTTCCGCATGGCCGGGCTCGAGCGTCTGAACCACCGCCAGCGCTTCCAGCGCCTCGTCGATCTCGGCGCGCGCGCGCGCGTCGCGCGCCCGGGTCATCAGCTCGGCGATCTGCTCCGCTTGCCGCTGCTGGTAGGCCCCCGCGAGCCGGCGTTGCAGCGCCTCGTCCTCCTTGCGGCGCGAAGCGACCCGGCTTTCGTCCACCGACGAGCCGAAGCTGAGCGAGAGGCCCACGCGATGCTCGGTCGCGAGCGGTCCGTCCTGGAACGCGTAGTCGAGCGCCAGGTCGTGCCAGCGGACGCCACTGCCGGCGGCGAGACCGCGCCCGTCGCTGCCGGCGCGGACCGCGACCCAGGGGTGCGGCCGGTACTCGATGCCGCTGCGGAGCCTGGCGCCCACGTCACGCACTTTCTCGATGTCCACTTCGGCGAGCACGACGCCGGCGCCGGCAAGGCTGCCGCGCCACGCGAGACCGGAGTGGAAGCTCACGGGATCGGCGACCGCTTCACGGTCGAGCCGCAGCGAAGGCTCGACGGCGTTGCGCACCGCGAGCGCCCAGGTCCAGCCCGCGGCCCACGGGGCGTCGACTCCGAGCGCCAGCGCCGGGCGCACTTGGACTCCGAGGTCCAGCCCGAGCCCGCTCGCGGCGAACCCTGCGAGCGTCTGACGCCGGAGCTTGACGGCGCCGCCCGCACTGATGGCCGAGCCGAACGAGCGCCCGTAGCCGAGCGCCAGTTCCATCTCCCGGTCGCTCAGGCTTTCGCCGAGCACGACGTTCTGGTCGTCCCGCTGCTCGATCTCGCCGACGCCGAAGTGCCGGAACGATGCGCTGGCGGTGCCCCAGCGCCAGCTCGGCAGTACCAGGCTCGCGTAGCCTTCCTGGAACCCGAGGCCGAGATCGCCCGATTGCGCGGCCTGGAACTCGCTGCGCTCGACCCAGCCGAGCCCGGCGGGATTCCAGAACAGCGCGCTCGCGTCGTCGGCCGCCGCCGTGAAGGCCGAGCCCATCGCCAGCGCGCGGTTGCCGGCGCCGAACGCGAACACCGACTGTGTGCCGCCGTCATCGGCGGCCCAGGCCGCCGGGCCGGCGAGCCCGACGCAGGCGCTGGCCGCGATCACGATGCGCAACCCGAGGCGCGGGTTCATCGCACCACCGCCACCTTGCGCAGCTCGCGCTCGTCCGTTCCGTCGTCGTAGCGCACCGACAGCTCGGCGACGTAGACCCCGTTCGCCACCACGCTGCCGCTGCCGTTGCGGCCGTCCCAGCGGTCGTCTTGATGAAGTCCCGGAGCGCGCGCGACACCGTCGAGCAGCGTGGCGACGGAGACCCCGCGCGGCGTGAGGATGCGCAGCGACACGCGGGCGCCGTCGCGCAGGTAGTACGTGAACGTCGTCCCCTGCCTGCCGGCCGCGAACGGATTCGGGAAGTTGGCGTAGCTCCCGGACAGATCGGTCGCGCTGAACCCGCCGGCCTGGGACCAGAGCGGGAACGCCTGGCCGTTCTCGGGCAGCACCGCGATCGCCAGCAGCGCGCTTCCCGGCTGAACCACGCCGACGTCCGGCCGGTCGAGCCCGAGTCTCACGCGTCCGGAAACCGCGCCGGTGCGCGGCGTCCAGCGCAGCTCGACCCGCACCGTTTGGTCTTTCGGAATCTCGAGTCGCTGCAAGCCCACGACCGCAGCCGAAACCGAGTCCGCCGTCAGCGGCGCGGACTGACCCCACAGCACGCCGTCGACGTAGGCGTCGACACGCTCGGCGAACGTGCCGAGCGGAAGCGCGGAGAAGTCCTGGCCGGCCGCATTCACGCGCAGCCAATCGACAAAGATGGAGCCCGCTCCCTGAGGATCGCGATTCGAAAGCGACAGCTCGGCGGCCGCCGTCGCCCGGCCGTCGGCGGCCAGCACCGTGGGCATGCGATTCTCGAGCCCCACGACCAGCTCGCGGGACGGCGACACCAGCCGGCCGAGTCCGGAGAGCATCGGCAGCTCGGAGCCGGGCTCGGGCCCGAGCGCGACCGGCTGGCTGCGATTGACGTCGAGCGCGTAGAGACCGGTTCCCGCCACGACCAGCTCCACGCTGCCGGCCGGAGCCGTGCCATCGACGTCCAAGGCCAGCTCGATGCGCGCGGTGTCCCCGGGCTGGAGGAGCGGTACCGAGAGCGGCACGGTCACGACGGAGCCGGCGGCGAAGCCCCCGGCCGACGCGACCTCGACGCCGTTCCAGCGCACCGCCAAGCGGTCGAGATAGGTCGCGAACGCGAGCGGTTGCCGCTGCTCGTCTCGCAGCGCGACGCGCACGCTGTCGACGCGGATGCGCGCCGTGCCCGGCGTGCCGGGATGTCGGAGCGTGACGGCGATCGCCCGCACGTCGATCTCGCCGATCACGATCGCCGGCGGCATCACGGGGGAATGGCTCGCGAGCAGGCTGTCGGCGTTCGCTTCCACCGTGACGAACGCGCCGGCCAGCGTATCCGCGACCATGTTGACCGCCACCTGGGCGCGGCTGTTCGCGTCGTAGGCGTCGACCCGCGCGGAATCGACGAACAGCAGGCGGAACGTGCCGAGCGGCGCGCTCGCCGCGATCGTGCCCTCGACGGTGAGGTCGAGCGGTGTGTTGACCGGAAGGTTGAGCGGCGGCGAGAGTGCCACCGTCAGCTCGGGTCCGTCCGCCGGAACCACGGCAAAACTCGCCAGCAGTCGCGTGCCTTCGAGCACGCGCAGCCACGAAAGTCGATTACCGGGCAAGAGCTTGAGACCAGTAGTGTCCTGCATGCCGACCACGAACGACGCGAGGCGGACGTCGGACGTGATGCTTGCGGTCCCGCGATTTTCGAAGCGCATCCGTGAGAGCGGCACGACGCCGCCGCGCGCCGCGAACAGCGTATCGGGACCGAGTGCTGCGACGTCGAGGTCGGTGGCCTCGGCCAGGATACGCGCCACGTTCGAGCGGATCGGGAAGCTCCCGGCGTCCAACACAACGCCCACCGGCGCCAGGCTGGTGGCGTCCTCGGCGAAGAACTGGGCGCTATCCTGAATCAGCAGCCGGAAAGTCGGGACCGAGATCGCCGGCAGCAGGTCGAGCCGCAGGTTGAGCGTCGTCGGCTCGAGCCCGGTCACGCGCGCCGGAGTGGCGAGGGCGAGGTCGACTTCGTTCCCGGACGTCTCGAGCGCCGTTTTGACGAGATAGATATTGGTGCCTTCGTTGACGGTGACGCGCGCGAGCAAATCGGTGGGCACGATCGGCTGGCCCGACTCGGTCTCGAGCCGAACGCGTAACCGCCGGAGGTTGACGTCCGAGACCCCTTCGCCCCCCGGGTTCGTGAGCGTCAGGCTGAACGGAACGACGTCGAGGGCGCCCGGGTTCACGCTCACAGGCATGGTGTGGACCAACGAGAGATCGAGCCGGTTGGCGACGCTGAACACGCGATGCAGCCCGGAAGTGATCGCGGGCGCGCGGCGCACGAGGCCGCTCGTGAAACCCGTGCCTTCCGCTGCGCCGCGCAGGCGCGCCTCGCCGACGGCGACGGCGGAGTAGTGCCAGATCACGGTGTCGCGCGCGGCCGGGTCGAGATCGAGTGTGGCCGGCGTCGGTCCGTCGATCAACGTCAGCGCCGCCGTTCCCAAGATGTCGAGCGGCGTCGGAGCGATCGCGACCACGCGCTCGGCGCTCGTGTTCCTGACGATCATGCGCACCTCGATCGTCTGGCCGAGCGCGCTCGCAGCGGGCACTTCCAGCGTGGCGAGCAACGGAGAGCCGCTGATGAGCAGCGTGTTCGCACTCTCAACCGAGGCGTCGAGCGGTCCGTCGTTGCCCGATTCGTTCTGAACGCCGTTGACGGGGACCGCGAGCCGCACGGTCGAGGATTCGGCGGGCGCGCCGCCGACCGAGATCGAGACGAACAGCCGCGCTCCGGGAGGCGCGACGGCGGCAGCCAGCAGCGGGCTCTGCCATCCCTGGGCCTGAGGCGTCAGCGGACCGAGCAGCACGTCATCGCCGGCGCCGGAGGAGAACGCGCCGTCGCCGCCGTCTTGCCACAGCTCGATCGTCGACAGATCGCTGGCCGTCGCGGTGCCGAGGTTCGTGACGAAGAGGCCGCGAAGCACGTCCGGCTGGTAGCCGTTCGGCGGCACCACCAGGTCGAGCGCCAGAATGCGCGCGTCGCCCGGGCCAACCGTCTGCGCCGGCACGGCGCCGCCGCCGAGCTGGGCCGCGATCAGGCCGTCGATCGTCCAGCGCGCGCCTGAATCGAGCGGCCAGAGCGCCGTGACGGTGGTCGGCTCGGCGAAGCCGATGCTGGCCGCGTCGTCGATCGAACATCCCAGGACGTCGCCATCGGCGGCGGCGTCCAAGGAGACGTCGGCGGTGACGAACAAGTGGCTCGACTGCGCGGCCGGCACGCTCCAGGCGAGGCCGGTGAAGTCGACGCTCCCCGCGGCGAAGAAGCCGGTCGCGAGCACCGGATCCACGTCCGGCGGGTCGAGCGTGCCGTCATCGTCCCCGTCCGCCTGGAGCGTCAGCACGCGCGGCTCGCGGTCGCGCTCGGCGGGCGTGCCGGGCCCGGTCGTGCGATTCGCGAGCGTGAGCGCGGTCAGCGTGCGGTCGGCGGCGTAGGTGTTGGACGCGACCAGATGGAGGAGCGGCAGGCCGCCTTGGTCCGGACGCGCGGCGCCATCGGGGAGCGGCATGGCCGTGAGCGTCACGCGGTCGACATTGGTCACCGTCTGGACGATGGGCGATTCCAGCTCGCGATCGAGCGGCCCGCTGTTGCCGCTTGCCATGCCCACTCCGGGATCGAGGCCGCTCGGGAGGGCGAGCTGGACGGTACGGCTCTCGCCCGCGAGCGGCGCGACGTCGACCGTGAAGAACACGGTGAGACCCGCGAGCGGGACCGCCTCGGACAGCGCCGTCAGCTCCCAGCGGTCGCCGGTGAACGTGAGCGCGCCGAGCAGGCGGTCGCCGCCCGACTCGAAAGCATCGTCGCCGTCGTCGACCCAAGCGCGCACGCGCGTGATGTCGGCGACCGGCTGTGCCGTGCCGAGGTTGAGGACGGCCAGGCGCCGCAGCACGTCGGACTCGTAGCCGTTCGGTGGCAGGCGCAGATGGAAGGCGAGCTGGTCGGATGCTCCGGGCGTCAGGGCAGGCGAAGGGGATGCTGTGGCTCCGACTTGATCCGCCACCAAGCCATCCACCAGGAAGGAGCCGGCGGGATCGACGGGCCAGGCGTTGCGCGGCGCGAGCGTCTGGTCGAACATCACGTCGGCGACGGAATCCACGGCGAGATCCAGCCGGTCGCCGTCGCGGATCGACAGCGGCAGCGTGGCAGCGACGAACAACCGCCGTTCGGCGTTCGCGCCCAAGGCGACCGTCAGGTTCGGGAACCGCACCCGACCGGTGAGGGCCGAGGTCGTCAAAGCGAGCGTATCCTGAGCGGTTTCGAACAGCCCGTCGCCGTCGTCCAGGATCAGCGAGACGTCGCCGAGCTCATCGTCGAGAGTCTCCTGGTCGCCCGGACCCGACGTGCGATTGGTCAGCACAAGCTGAGTCAGCCGATGGGGTACCGGGTCCAGGTTGCGGACGCGCAACGTCATCAGCAGCGCCTGCGACTGCCCCGGCCGGACCGAGCCCGATCCCTGGCTCGCCAGCAGCTCGTAACCACCTAAAACGACCGTCAGGGCGAGCGTGGTGTCCGAAGCGGCGTCCGTGAGTCGCATGGCGCTGCCGACCTCGAGACCCGAGGCGCGCGCATTGACCGCGAGCGGCCCAACCAGCGCATCCGGCCGCACCGCGAGCGTCGCGTCGAGCCGGGTGACGACCCCGACCGGCAGCGTGTCGGGATTGCCGGGCGCGTAGGTGACGGTGAAATCGTTGTCCGCGTCCCCGAGAGTCCCGCGGCTGAAGGAGAGGCGCAGCGTGTCGAGCCGCACCGGCACGCCGCCGAGATTCTCGATCCGGATCGTGACGGGCGCGCCGTTCTGGCCCTGATGAACCGACGCGGGTCCGCGCACCGAGCGGATCGCGATCGCGCGCGCCGGCCAGATCGTCACGCTTGCCGTGTCGGCGACGGCGCCGCTCCGTCCGATCACGAGCCCGCTGCCCGCCGCGCTCGCGGTGAACGTGCCGCTCGATGCCCCGATCGTTCCAATGCCGCCTTGGACCGACCACGTGGCCGCGGGCGAAACCGGATTGCCGAACGCGTCCGAGCCGGTGGCCGTGAACCCGATCACGTCGCCGATGTAGGCGGTGACTTCGGAGGGCGCGATCGCGAGGCTGGCGAGCGGGCCGGGCAGCACCTGGACCGTCCAGCTATTGCCGTCGGACAGGCCGTTGGCATTGCCTTCGAACGCGACCTGCGGCGCCAGCGGCGTGGCGGTGTCGTCGTAGAGGACGGCGAAGCTCGAGCCGGTCGAGTCGAGCACCGACGGCGCATCGGTCACCAGACGGATCCGAACCAGCGCGGACGTCGTGATGCGCGAACCGAGCACGACCTCGGCGACTCCAGGAGCGCTCGCGTCGGTGAACGGCACGGGCGATCCCGAGACCTCGACCGCGGCGACCGACGTCGCTCCGTAGCCCTGGGGCAGGTCCACGAGCAGGCGATCGATTCCGCCGTTGCCGGCCTGGAACTGCGGCAGCAGCCAGGCGTCGAAAGGCTGCGCCACAGCGCCCGCCTGAACTGAGTGAGGCGCAACTTCGGCCAGCACCGACTGAGCCGGCAGCCCGCCGCTCGAGACGACGCTCGCGATCAGCGGCGTGAGATCGATAGGGGAAGTGAGGCCGAACGCCGCGGACTGGACGCGCAGCTCGAGGTCGCCGCCATACTGCTGGGACGAAACGCCTGCCGGATGATTCACCCAGAGGTAGAGTTCGTGCTCGACCGGAGTCTCGGATGTCGCGGCCGGCTGGGACGCGATCAGCTCGGCGAAGGCGGTGTCCAGATAGTTGCTGCCGGCATCCGGAGCGTCGATCGCCCATGAGATCCGTTGATTGGGCGCGCCCACCAGCAGCGTCTCGCTGGGCGTCGTGCCGCCGACGAGATCGTTGCCCGCACCTTCCAGCGACCACGGAGCGTTCGACGTCACGATCGCGTGCACGTGACCGTCGGTCGGTTGCGACAGCGGCAGCAGGGTCGCTCCCGGTGGGCCCGAGTTGAAGACTCCTACCGTCACGTTCACGGCTAACTCGACCCGCGGCAGGGCGTCGAGCCCGGTCAGATCCGCGCTGGTCGTGTCGGGCGGTGAGGAGCTGTGGGTACGGACCGTCGCCGACCACTCGCCGGTGTTCGAGGCGCGCGCAATCCGGCCCGTCACGAATGCGAGTCGAACGGTCTGGGCGGCCGTCGAGGTCGTGACCTCGTCCACCGAGCACAGGGCCGGCAGCACTTGCCAGGTGGTTCCCGCGGGATCGTCCAGATACCAGCCGCCGCCACGCTGCCAGCGGAAACCGGCGTGAAACGCGGGGGCGCCGACATCGGCCGCGTGCCCCGCGAGCTGTAGGTCGAAGAGCATTGCAGTGACGTCATCGAATCCGTCGCCGTCGCTCACTCCGACGTCGAGGAACATGGTGTCGGCCGCGGAGAGCGCATTGACAGGAGCATTGGCACGGTTTCGGAGGATGATCGATGTGATCTGCGGCGTCTGAGCTGCGGAGATCACTGCAATCGCCGTGTCCCTAAGGCTGCCGGCGTAGCCGATGATTCTCGCGGTCCCAGCATTGAGGGCCGTGAAGTCGCCTGCGGTCGTGATCGTGCCGGCGCTCGGCGGCACGACGCTGAAACTGTCGGCGCTCATCGCGAACTGTGCCCCACCGGCGTCCTCGCCGAGCACCGTGAACGAGGTCGTGAAACCCTCGAGCACGTACGCCGTGTCGGGCAGCACGTAGATCCGAGTCGCCGGGTTCGCGCTGATGACGAGAATCCAGTCGTCGCCGTTGCCGGCGGTGCTGTCGGCGTTCCCGGGCCATAGGGACTGCGCCCAGGCACCTGGAGTGGCGGAGTCATCCACGGTGACCGGCAGCTCGATGCCCCGTGAGTTCGGAGCCGCCTGTGCTGTCACTCGAAAGTCGATGCGGACCTGGGCTATGGACCGAACGCGCGGGAAACGGAACGTCGCCGAGGTACCGTTGTCCGTGAACGAATAGAAGATAGGCAGAGTCCCGGAGCCGTTGACGACGACCGCGTTCAGCGCGGTGACGATGAACGTGCCCCCATGCGCGATCGTGACCTGATCGAACCCGCTCGCCGCACCGCTCGGAGTCGAGCCTACGGCGTCGACATCGAGCCACAGGCTCATCACGGAGTTGGTACTGGCGGCCCGCAAGCTGCGCGGTTGAATCTCGGCCCACCCGCTGCGCACCGCGGGAGCTTCATCCGTGTAGTGGATGACCAGCTTGGGTCTTTGCGACGACGTGCTCACGTCGCTGGACCGGAATTCGACCTCGCGGTCCGGACTGCCGCGGTTCGGCTCGATGACGAAGCCGTTGTTCGCCAGTGTTCCGAGCTGCCAAGCCTGGAAGATCGGACCGACCTGCCAGCTCACCTGGGAGCCAACCGTGCTCGCTCCGACCAGCGGGCGACTAGTCCACGCCGGCCCACGCGTGCCGCCGGGGACCGTCCAGTTTTGCCCCCAATCGCGGTCGTCCCACGAGACTGGATCTTCGTCCCACGACTCGAGCAACGGATAGATCCGAGCCTCGATCGGCGTGGCGCTGCTGGCCGCGTTCTGGTTCAGGATCAGCCAGGCTTGCAGAACACTCTTGTTGGTGAGACCGGAAACGGGGATCCGAATGAGGGTGTGTTTGCTCTTGGGATCTTGATGTCCCTTCACTTTCAGAGCGTCCTTGTCTCCATGGGTGTTGTTGCTGCTGTCCTCCTTGTTGTACGAGTCCTCAGTGACCGAGCCGCTCGGCTGTTGCGTGAGGATGAAGGAGCCGGCGACGGCATCCTCAGTCGCTACGCAAAACAGCGCCAGCGCGAGGCCGCCCATGGCGAAACGCAGCCGGGCGCTCGAAAGGAGATCCGGAAAGAGCATCAGCTCAGTCTTCGGCAGCCTGCGCTCTCGGCTGAAGTCCAAATTTCAGATGGAGATGCCGCCTTTCGAGCGCTCGACTTTGGCTGGCGCCCGCGCGCGATCTCGTGCAACCTGCCCGGAATGAAGCTCCTGATCTTCGGCGGCACCCGCTTCGTCGGCCGACACTTGGTCGAAGCTGCCCTCGCGCGCGGCGACCAGGTGACCCTCTTCAACCGCGGGCAGACCGACGCCGACCTGTTTCCCGAGGTCGAGAAGCTCAAGGGCGACCGCGACGGCGGGCTCGATGCCCTGAAGGGCCGCACCTGGGACGCGGTCGTGGACACGTGCGGCTTCGTGCCGCGGATCGTGCGCGCCTCGGCCGAACTGCTGCGCGATGCAGTCGCTCACTACACGTTCGTCTCGAGCTGCTCCGTCTATGCCGATCCCACCAAGCCCGGCGTCGACGAAAGCGGACCCGTCGGGAAGCTCGAAGACGAGACGGTCGAGGAAATTACTGCCGAAACCTACGGGCCGTTGAAGGCGCTATGCGAGCAGGCGGTCGAGCAGGCGTTGCCGGGACACGCGTTTCACGTGCGCGCGGGACTGATCGTCGGGCCTTACGACTACACGGACCGCTTCTCGTATTGGCCCAGGCGCATCGGGCAGGGGGGAGAGGTGCTGGCGCCCGGCAAGCCCGAGGCCCCAGTTCAGTTCGTGGACGGGCGCGATCTCGCGGAGTGGATTCTGCGCATGGCCGAGGGCCGGAAGGCGGGCGTCTTCAACGCCACCGGTCCCAATCCGCCGGTGACGTTGGGCGAGCTTCTCGAGGCCTGCCGTCTCGTAGCCGGAAGCGATGCCCGTTTCACGTGGGTAGACAGCGCATTCCTCGTGGAGCGAAAAGTGGCGCCCTATTCCGAACTGCCGCTCTGGGTGCCCGAGGAAACGCAGGGGTTCAATGCTTTTAACTGTCGGAAGGCATGGGCGGCCGGGCTGTCGTTCCGGCCGTTGGATGAGACGATTCGCGACACGTGGAAATGGGACGCGACGCGTTCTCCTGAGCAACGAATGGCCGGCGCGAGAGCCATGATTCCGGGGCCGCTAGGCGGAGATAGAGAGCGGGATCTGCTAGATGAATGGCTTTCCCACGTCCCCAACGGTGGCCAGTCTGCTTCTATTTCCAGCCCAGGTTCAGGCCGGGACGCGACTTAAACACCCGTTGACTCCGCTCAACTAACGGTCTAGCTTTTCGGCGAGTCGGACGTCGTTCACCCATCAGACCGGGGCACCGCCGTGAACGTCTATCCTCCACCGACCCTGGGTTCCGCTTTTGGCCATCAAGTGACACGTCCCCCGTGCCACTGGATGGCCTTTTTGTTTTCTGTCGGCTTCGCTATTGCCGCCAACGCGGGCCGGGTTGCTCGGAGAGGGATCTCCGGAGGAGCAGGGCGATGAAGTTCACCCCGAGAATCACCGCAGCCATCGCTGCGGTCGCGCTGTGCGCAAGTCTGAGTTTCTGCAACAAAGCTCAAGCGAACACCCCCTATGAATACTTGCTGCCGCCCCCTGAACAGCCTGGTATCGGTGACCCGGATACGCCCGGTGGGATGAGAGCTGATATCGGGAAACCTCAGGATAACCTCGGTCGCAGTTCTAATCGCGATACTCCTAACCTGCGCATCCTGATGACAACAGGGTTCCTCGCATGGTTCCTCTTGGCCGCTCGTCATCATGATTGAACTTGCTCAGCGAGCGGCGGCTCTCATAGAGCTACTAACTGCGGCCAGTGCCTCAGCTGAGTCTACGCAGTCGGCTGAGCGTGCGACCTCTCTGATCAGGAGTCTTGTCGACTCTGGCCAATGGAAGCTGGCGATCGAACTTTCAAATGTCTGCCGAAGAAGGGCCGCTTCCGCACAAGTGCTAGCCGAATGCCTGTCGCTCGAAATCGAATGCTATTTAGGGATGGCCCAGTATGGGAACGCCCTTGATCTCGCATGTAACTCAGCGTCCGAGATCGCGAGAACGGAAGGGGCCGAAGTCAGCAGTGTCCTCGCTCTTATTGAAGTGCTGAAGGGCAGAGCATTGTGGGGAATGAACCGCCTAAACGAGGCTGAGGAGATACTGAACAGAACCTATTCGTACCTTCTCAATCGCCCTGACAGTTCGGTGCTTGGATGGTGCGCTTGCAATCTCGGCGCGATTTCTTGGGCGCGAGGCGATCTCACGGTGGCCAAGCAACGCTTTCATGAAGCCGTGGTTTCGGCCGTACGAGCCCGCAATTTTCGACTAGAGGCGATGGCATATCGGAATCTTGGACTCATTCAGAAGCAAAGTTGTAGATGGCATGAAGCGCGTGAACACTTGGAGCATTCGTTAGAGCTTTGGAAGGCTTTAGCCAATCGCGCGGAGGCCGTCCACGTTCAGAGAACGCTCGCGATCGTCTGTTGGAAACTTGGCAATCTGGGTGACGCAACTAGGCTGGCGGAGGCATCGCGATCGGGCGCTGCGGAGAGCAGCGCTGTTGAGGCCGAAGTACACGCGCTTCAACTCATGGCGTTGGCTGCACTGCATCGTGGGAGCTATGACGTGGCAAAAGCCCTATTAGCTGAAGCTTCTCGTAGCTGGCCAGGGAGCGATACATCCCGGCCGTTTCTCCTAAACATTGAATTCCTTGGTGATGTCCATCTTGAACAGAACCAATCCGAGCTGGCGATTGAACGGTATGACAGTTTGTGGCCGAAAGTGCTTGCGCTGACTCCCAAGGGCGACATAGTGGCCGAGCTTCGCCGCCGCCGAGCGGAATGCTATTTCAACCTTGGTCGACAACAGGAGGCCTTTGCTGAGGCAATGGCGGGGATCCTACATTGCCGGGAACTCGGGGATCGGTACGAAGAGGCAGCGACATACAGAGTCGTCGCTCTGAGCGCAGCCGCTCTCGGGCGAGCCAGTGAGGCGAGACAGTGGTTCCATCAGGGATTCGCGTTTTATGAGGACATCGAGACTCCGTACGAGTGGGCCAAGCTCTGGATGGCCTATGGTGACTGGCTGAGCGGGTCGGACGCCGGAGAATATCGAGATATGACGGGCGCCCTTGATGCCTATCGAGTCGCGTCAGAGCACTTCGAAAACATCGGCGCCGATGCGAGGTTGGCCGAGGCAAGGACAAAGCTGGAGAGCTTGAAGGCCAGTCTGACGGCGACAGAGGCGGCGAAATCCGCTACGTCGGGCGTCGTATCGCCTCAAGTGCGAGACCTGATACGCCCGTCGCGACGCCCGCGCGGATCAGGCGAACTGGAGCGGCGTGCAGCCTGGGCGGTAGAGACCTTTGGATTCGTCACCAGAAACAAGATCGCCCTGGATCTGCTTGAAGAGGTCGCAAAGCTGGCAGATAGCGGAACGCATGTTCTGATCTTAGGTGAATCGGGCACTGGGAAAGAGCTCGTAGCTGAGGGTCTACATAAGCTGGGCAAGCGATCCGGTCGTTTCATGGCGATCAACTGTGGCGCGCTCCCGCGAGACGTAATCGAGAGTGAGCTCTTCGGGCATGTTGCGGGTGCATTTACCGGCGCAACCCGCGACAAGGCGGGTCTTTTGGAAGCTTGCGCAGGCGGAACAGCGTTCTTGGATGAGATCGGCGAGATGTCGGTTGACCTGCAAACGCGGCTACTGCGATTCCTCGAGTCCGGCGAGGTGCGCCGGGTTGGATCCAACAAGACGACGATCGTGGACACTCAGATCGTCGCCGCCACGAATCGGGAGCGGGGAGCGCTCGAGCGACGTGAGGGATTCCGAACCGACCTTTACTATCGGCTCGCTCACGCAGTGATAGAGCTTCCGCCGCTGCGGCGACGCGGGGACGACGTGGATGTCTTAGTTGGTCACTTTCTCGCGGAGTCATGCAAAGAGTTTGGCAAGAACATTCAACTGTCGGATGCTGCGAGAAACCGGCTTGTCGCTTATCCGTGGCCCGGGAACGTGAGACAGCTCCGATCAGCGATGCGAAGATTGGTCATACTGACGAATTCTGGCGAAACGGTTGGACCTGAAGCCGTTGCATTGGACCATTCCGATGTACCGTCCAGCCTCACTGAGGAGCTGGAGCAAGCTGAGAGGCGCCGTATCGTCGAAGCTCTTTCTCAATCGAGAGGTGTAAGAACTGAGGCGGCGCGGTTGCTCGGAATGTCTCGAACCACGTTGCTCGGAAAGATGAAGCGGTACGGGATTCACTAGCCCCCGAGTCAGAAGCCCCCGGGTAAGGAAGTGATGATGAGCGGTCCAGTTTTGGTGTCTGCGTTGTTTCTGTGCCTCGCTGTCGCGACACCTTCCTTGGCAAGTAAGTCGGATGGAACTGTTCGCGGAAGACCTTGCGAGTTCTTCGTCGATCCTGATGAGCCTGATGTCGGAGGTATTTCCGTGGGCGATCCCGACAGTGGGACGGGAGGCTATAGGGTCGGGAATGAGCCGGCTCGCATGTTCAACGGTGACCCAGACGGAGGAGGCGGGGGTCTGAGCAGAAGTCTCTGGCTGTGGTTGAGACTTCTTTCGACCCGCTAGCTGTTTGCGAACTAGACAAAGCGGGCCGGCACCGTGTAGTGCCTGGCCCGCTGTAATGCTCCCGCTTGTTACTTCTTTGGCGCAGCCGCGGCGGTCG